>NZ_JAWOUS010001045.1:0-500 GCF_033339495.1 Vibrio sp. 2134-1 | reverse complement strand
AACGCCGAATACCGTTGAGAATGAATTTGGCGTTCCTCAAGAAGAAGACTGGTTGCTAGACGACGTTGAGTCTGAAGCTGAAAACAAACTTGAACAAGAACCTGTTGCGGCAACGTCCACTGACGTTGATGAAGACAAGTTCAACTTCGACGAACTGGAACTGCCAGAGTTTGATGAAGAAGATGCATTGGCATCGATGGCTGATGAACCTGAGCTACCAGAATCTGAACGTGAAGCGGCAGCACCAGCAGCCGAAGCGGAAGAAGAGTTCAACTTCGATGATACTGAACTGCCAGAGTTCAGTGAAGAAGATGCTATAGCGGCTATGGCTGAAGCATCATCTTCATCAGAATCAGAAGTTGCGCCTAAGCCAATTCTCCAGGCAGATAATGACCATGATGCGCTTTTTGAAGTCTTCGCTCAAAACAGTTTTGATCAAGAGGTAGAGCAGCCAACTGCTATTGAATCTCCATCTGAGTTAGACGATTTTGATGAATCAA
>NZ_JAWOUS010001044.1:0-500 GCF_033339495.1 Vibrio sp. 2134-1 | reverse complement strand
ATACCTTGCTGGTAACCATCGCTAAGCGTGACTTCTAAGATTTTCGCTTCAAGAATCACTTGGCGTTGCATTCGTTCTTGAGACACACCCAAAAACTCGCGCACTTCACGAATATCATCAGGGAAAGCTCGCACGGTGATCACGCCAGCTTGTGGCGTAACTACCACACCTTGGCCTTTACCCGAACCAATTAAGTTCGCCACCGCTTGTTGCAACATTGGCCAAAAATCACTTTCGGTGATGGTTTCAATGCGCGTTCCGCCTGTTGATGTCGTCGAGCTATCGTTGCCGTTGTTGCTGTTGTTGGAATCTGAAGAGTCTGAGCTGTCAGAGCTACCACCAGAATTGGACGTACCAGCCGAAGTAACGGAGCCCGTGACAATGCTCGTCAGTGAGCGACCTGAGCGTTTAAACTGTAGGTAGTCGACTGGAATCGTCACCGTACGCATACCTGCCGGATAAACTTGGATTACTTTGCCCGATTTCATGACATCGTAACC
>NZ_JAWOUS010001043.1:0-500 GCF_033339495.1 Vibrio sp. 2134-1 | reverse complement strand
TCAGGGCGTAAGGTGTGCCCATTACGGTTGGTTGGCCGTTTTCCATGCTTGCGTCAAACTCAATCGCGTCTTTCGCAAACAGGTTGATCACAGTCGACCCCAGTTTGAAGCGACCCATTTCTTCGCCTTTTTTCAGGATAACGGCTTTGTCACCTTCTGCTGGGTAATCCCATTTGTAGACCGTGTTACCGCGAGGTGGCGTGATGGTGCCTGCCCAAACTTGCTCGATACTGCCTACGATGGTTGCACCAACCAGAACTTGTGCCATTGGGCCAAATTCGGTATCGAAGATACATACCACTCGTTCGTTACGTGCAAATAGGTTCGGTACGTTTTCTGCTGTCAGAGGGTTTACTGAGAACAGATCACCAGGAACGTAAATCATTTGGCGCAATGTGCCGTCACATGGCATGTGTACACGGTGGTAATCGCGAGGCGATAGGTATAGCGTTGCGAATGAACCGTCTTTGAATTCTTCTGCGAGTTTCTCATCACCACCA
>NZ_JAWOUS010001042.1:0-500 GCF_033339495.1 Vibrio sp. 2134-1 | reverse complement strand
GCTCAAGTGAAACCATTTTACGTAAGCTAGGAGCTTGGCAGGGTATTGAGCAACGCCGTGCTGCACCTTACTACGGTATGGAAGTGTGGGAGCAAGACAGCTTCGCAAAAATAGAGTTTGATGCACAAAGTATGGCGCAACCTGATTTGGGTCACATCGTTGAAAATCGCGTGATTCAGTTAGCGTTGTTGGAACAAGTGCAAAAGCTAGAGAATGTGACGCTATTCATGCCAGCGCGCTGTGCGACACTCGCGGTCGGTGAACAAGAGAGTTGGTTAACGCTCGATAACGGCCAAGCGATGACAGCGAAGCTGGTGGTGGGCGCAGATGGCGCGAATTCGTGGCTGCGTAACCAGATGGATATTCCTTTGACGCATTGGGACTACGGTCACCATGCGTTGGTTGCTAATGTGAAAACAGCGGATCCGCACCACAGCATCGCGCGTCAGATTTTTACACCTCACGGGCCTTTGGCATTCTTGCCAATGTCTCAACCAAAC
>NZ_JAWOUS010001041.1:0-500 GCF_033339495.1 Vibrio sp. 2134-1 | reverse complement strand
AATGATTTTTTGGAACAAAACTTGGTCCATTAAGCCAGAGCAAGAGTAGGTCAGTAGCGTGCCACCAGGTTTTAAAATTTGCATCGCCAACATATTGATGTCTTTGTAACCACGACATGCGCCATTTAGTTGCGCTTTGCTTTCTGCAAACTTAGGTGGATCCATGATAACCACATCAAACTGAGTACCTTGGTCACGGTATTCACGAAGCAGTTTAAATACATCTGCGTTTAAGAAAACAGCGCGCTTTTTCGAGATATCAAACTCGTTCAGTTCTGCATTGTATTTTGCTGTGTCCAATGCTGGCTGAGATACATCCGCATTAATTACGCGTTTTGCGCCGCCTTTCAGTGCGTAAAGACCAAAGCCACCCGTGTAAGAGAAGCAGTTCAGTACTTCTTTATCTTTAACGTACTTCATCACTTGTTGACGACTGTCACGCTGGTCTAGGTAGAAGCCTGTTTTATGTCCACCTACAATGTCGACACTGATTTTCACGC
>NZ_JAWOUS010001040.1:0-500 GCF_033339495.1 Vibrio sp. 2134-1 | reverse complement strand
GGCTTTTTTGTATCTGTAATTTTCTCAAAAATGGGAGCCTACTATTTGTATGCTCCCATTCTTTTTACTTCTATTTCGGTGGGGATTTCGCTTAAAGCGAAATTACTTACCGCTCGTCCATAGACCGCTTAAAGACTTCAATAATCCCTCACTTGCTCCTTGCTCATTTAGGTAACCTAAAATCACTGGTGCAAATTGGCTGATCATCGATGGGTCTAGTCCTAGTGCATTAAATGCGCTTTGTACGGCACTCAAGCTTTCGATGTTACCTAACAGGCTTTGTGCACCTTTCAAGTTGGATAATCCAGGGATCAATGACTGCAATTCCGTGCTGTTTTGTTGAGACAGTTGGCTTTGAGCAAGTGCAATTAGGGCACTGCTGCCACCTGCAGCTTGTTCTGTCGAAACTGGTAGCTGACTCGTTAGTAGCTCAGTAAGAGGTGAAGATTCTGCATTTAGGCCTTGGCTTACCATATCCATAAGACCATTTTTGCTGCTCT
>NZ_JAWOUS010001039.1:0-500 GCF_033339495.1 Vibrio sp. 2134-1 | reverse complement strand
ACTTGGGGAAATATGTGACCCTACGTGAGGCAAAGAATAAGAAAAGGGCGTACCGCAAAGTACGCCCTTTTTGATCTTGTGTGAGTCTCGTGTGAGAAAACGCTATACACCGCTGACTTATAGCGCCTCACCAAACACTAGAAAGCAAAGCTGTTCGTATTCTTCTGTGTTGCCAGCAAACAAGTGCTCAACAATTTGAGATTCCTTTTTCCCAGACAACTTCATTTTTCTTGCTTCGCGCAGCGTAAGCACCAAACAAAGCTCTCTCGAAATGCGAGCTTCGCATCCTGGCTTCCACTGATTGATTGCTTGGCTGAGTGCCGAGTTTGATAGATTTGGTGAAATCGCCAGTACTTCGTGTTTAACCACAGCGAGCAAATCTAACTGGATATCAGAACGCGTCTCCGTCTTCGCCAACTTTTCAATTAAGGCTTTCAGCAAAATTGATGGTTTGATAAAACCGGCCTGTTGAGCAAATGCATCATTCAAACGCACAGAAA
>NZ_JAWOUS010001038.1:0-500 GCF_033339495.1 Vibrio sp. 2134-1 | reverse complement strand
CGCTGCGAAAGCACCTAGTGCAACAGAAACTAGTCCCGAAAGTCCCGTAAAAGAGAGTAACCACTTACTTTTCACTGTACACCTCATTGATGAATGCTGACAGTTGCTCTACTGCAAGTGCAATATTGCCCGCTTCGGTATGTCCCGAGCTCTTGCGCGGCTTAAAGCTATGATCGCCATCAGGTAAGAAGCTCACTTTCACTTGCTTAGAAAACACAAACTCATCAAACTCTTCACGCTTACCAAAAGTATCTCGCTCACCTTGAAGAATCAGAGTGGGCTTGTCGATGCTTGCAAGATGATCACCTTTGAATTTTTCTGGCTTACCCGGAGGGTGAAATGGAAAGCCTAAACAGGCAATGCCCGCCACCAGCTCGTGCTCTGCGAGTAAACTCGCCATTCTCCCCCCCATCGACTTGCCACCAATGACCACGGGAGAAGAAGCAAAGTGAGCGATCACTTCGCTGTATGCTTCGAGCAACTTGGGTGCGCGATCGGGC
>NZ_JAWOUS010001037.1:0-500 GCF_033339495.1 Vibrio sp. 2134-1 | reverse complement strand
CTCTGTGCAGGTGCCAATTTTCCGGAAGCCCAGCAATGCTCAGCTCTTTTTCCGTTTCAATATAAATCATTGCGTCTTCTGCAAGCCAACCGTTTTGCTCTAGCAAGGTCACGGTTTCATCCAATAGTCCCTTACGGAAAGGTGGATCGATGAAAACCACATGATGTGGTGTGCCTGGTTGTTTCAGAAAGCTCAAGGCATCGGTGTTCACCACTTGGATATTAGTGGCTTTCAACGACGCGACGTTTTTTTGTAACTGCTGAAAAGCTTGCGGGTTGATCTCAATCATGGTCACGAGTTCTGCTTGGCGTGAAGCCGATTCAAAACCCAAACCACCAGAGCCAGCAAATAAATCGAGGCATTTTGCTTGCGGCACATCTTGTGCTAACCAGTTAAACAGGGTTTCTTTCACGCGGTCAGTGGTTGGACGCAAACCTTCAGCGTCATGGACAGGGAGTTTTCTACCTCTCCATAAACCACTAATAATGCGAACAAAGCCC
>NZ_JAWOUS010001036.1:0-500 GCF_033339495.1 Vibrio sp. 2134-1 | reverse complement strand
TTACCAACGAGCTAATAGTCGAATGAGAATATTGATCCCGTTATTGCTTCTATGTGTCTCAATGCCTTCTTGGGCTGCGCGTCAATTTGATATTGAAGTAATTATTTTCAAGCGAGCAGTCGACGCTGAAAGCACTACTGAATCTTGGCCAAACCAACTGCCTAAAATCGACATGGAAAATGTCGGCAGTTTGGACAGCGAAGCCTACCGCCGCTCTAAAGGCGTAACTCTGTTACCTCGCTCTTCTTTCCGCTTAAACGCACAAGAAGCGGCGCTGAACAATCATGCCGGATTTAAAGTGCTAAAACACGTAGCATGGCGTCAAGGTGATCGAGGGAAAGCAAGCGCGCCAATCTTTCGAATTGTAGGTGGTCGTGATTTCTCTGGCTCTTACAATGCAGATGGTAGCCCGATTAATGGCAATAACAGCTACTCTAGCGACGGCTATAACGAAGAAACCATCAACGGCCCACTGTATGAGTTAGATGGCAAATTCCAAA
>NZ_JAWOUS010001035.1:0-501 GCF_033339495.1 Vibrio sp. 2134-1 | reverse complement strand
CAGTGAACGAACGGCCGCTACAGTCGCGATGGGGCAACAAGCACAATACGTAAACGCGCAAGAGATGAAGCACGCCGCTGCGCAAGCGCCAATGGCTCAACATGCCGATAAACTTGCGTCCACACCAATGCCGGATGCGCTGGTGGCGAATAATTTCAACCCAGCAGTTCAAATGGCTGCTAATGGTGAAGTGAGCCACAAAGCGATCAATGCCGCGTTAAGTGCAGGTGCGTTGAAAGCTACGGCGAGCCAGCAAGATAAGCCAGAGTCGCAATACGGATTAGCAGGACAGCTGCAAGCGGCAGCAGGTCAACAAGGTGTAACAGCCCAACAGCAAACCCGAGCGGAAGCCGCTCAGCAAGCACAACTGCCTCTGCAATTAACAAAAGAACTCGCTAATGAGCAAGTGGCGGAAAAAGTACAAATGATGATGTCGAAGAACTTGAAGAACCTCGACATCCGACTTGACCCACCAGAGCTTGGCCGTATGCAAATTCGCAT
>NZ_JAWOUS010001034.1:0-501 GCF_033339495.1 Vibrio sp. 2134-1 | reverse complement strand
GCCACTCTTGCCACACGCGTTCTGATGTTAGCGTATTGAGTTCACCAGAGTCTGCCATGTCGCGCATGAGTTGCATGGTTTCTTTTGCTACCGTAAATCCCAGCGAGGCAAGTTTTGCAGCAAAACGTGCGACCCGAAGTACTCTAAGGGGATCTTCCACAAAAGCATCCGATACATGACGCAATATGCGATTATTCAAATCGATTTGACCGCCATAAGGATCGTACAGCTGGCCGCTATCATCCATCGCCATGGCGTTAATGGTTAAATCACGGCGAATCAAATCCTCTTCTAACGTTACGCTTGGATCGAAGAAACAGTCAAAGCCCGTGTAACCTGAGCCTGATTTTCTTTCGGTTCGTGCAAGTGCGTGTTCTTCTTTATTTTTAGGATGAAGAAAAACAGGAAAGTCTTTTCCGACGGCAGTGTATCCTTGAGCAAGCATCATTTCTGGTGTGGCTCCGACTACCACCCAATCGTTGTCATAACTGTCAATGCCGA
>NZ_JAWOUS010001033.1:0-501 GCF_033339495.1 Vibrio sp. 2134-1 | reverse complement strand
TTCTGAGCCGTTCCAGTCTGCCGTTGGGCTAATGGTCGCGATGCCATTTTCAATCGAAACCAACACGTTGCTGTTGCCGGACACTGAAAAGTTCAGTGCGGAGTCGCTGTCTTTAAATGCGTCGTTTAAATCAATCGTGTAGATCGTAAAATCTTCTGCTAACACTTGATCTGAAATCACATTATCGACTGTTGGTGCATCGTTAACGCGATTCACAATCAAACTATCACTGTCGCTAACCGTTGGATTAACACCATCCGATACTGATGCGCTGATCGTTAGGTCTTTAAGGTTGAGTTCGTCGTTGTTAACCGCGTCAACACCCGCTTGAGTCAGTTTGACTTCATCGCCAACTAACGCAAAGTAGCCGTTTGAGTTGTTTTCTAAAGAAACGGTTAATTGCTCTTCTGGCGTATCGGTATCAGCGACTTCCAACGTTGCCACTACCGTATCGGTACTCACTGCGTCTTCAGTGATACTTTCTACAGCATCGACCTTGAT
>NZ_JAWOUS010001032.1:0-502 GCF_033339495.1 Vibrio sp. 2134-1 | reverse complement strand
AGCAGTCCGTTGGTCAACCTTCAAAGGTGGCAAACGCAGTGGCGCATTCCATAAAACAAGTTGATGAGTCCCAAATTCATCGTGCTCAAGTACAATATGATTTGCCGGAAGGTAATGCTCGCAAAGCCATGGAGCAGTACATGGATGTCAAGAATCGAGCAAAAAAAGAGGAACTGGCTCAGCTACTGGGTGTCGATATCTATGTATGAATTTCCTCGAATTGGTATTAATAGATTAAATGGTGGTTTATGAAGGTTTTTGGACGGTTGTTTTTGGTTTTGGTTGCCGCTTTTGGCTTGTCTGCATGCAGCTCTCTTCCTGAAGAGTTGAACGCTAGTACAGAGCAAGTCGTTACCGACTATAAGGCCTTTGCTGAGTCTCAAGGAGAGCTCACGAATGATGTTCGCCTTGGCGGTATCATTGCGAAAGTGGACAACTTCAAAGACAAAACACGCCTAGAGATCGTCAATCTACCTATCAATAAATCGGGCAAACCTGATAT
>NZ_JAWOUS010001031.1:0-502 GCF_033339495.1 Vibrio sp. 2134-1 | reverse complement strand
GCCTCGCCCCACCATTCATGCTCACCTTGCTGATTGAGATACAAACCTTGGCTGTACAAGGTGAATAAGCCACTGATGTTTTGATAATTCACTTGCACATCAAGTAAAGCGTTGAGCGAGTCACGCGCGCTTCCTTGCGCCTCCATAAACGCGCTATCTCGCAGCTTGGCAGTTTCGTAACTTACCGCCCAATCCCATTCAAAACTCCACTCATCATTGGCCGCAACAGGTGCAACCATCCATAATGAAGCGGCAATGAAGCTAATCGCAACGCTGTTTACATTGATGATGGCGTTAAAGAATCGCACTTTCATAAAACATCCTTGATGGCGTTAATAACCTTAAATTACAGCTCCGATGTATTGGCTTTCGGCAAATAACTCGGGTTGTAGAATTTGTTATCCAACTGCCACGGGACGATTTCTTGATACTCAATCACCGTCTTTTTGCTCGGTTGAATGCTGTCGAGCAGGGTCATCTCACTGACGTAATCTTCGCCGCG
>NZ_JAWOUS010001030.1:0-502 GCF_033339495.1 Vibrio sp. 2134-1 | reverse complement strand
CAGGCGTTTACCTTTACTGAAAATGACAAGGTAAAAACGCCCGAGTACTTAAGAATGCCGTTGGTAACGGTTCGAGGTGCCGACCGTGGACAATCTAGCTCGATTGAGATTTATTCCGATAAAAAAGATCCAACAGCTGATGATTCATACCAATTTCCAATTCGTCTAGTTGCTGAGAAAGGAGAGTAAGATGAAAAAACTTATTACCGCATTATCTCTTGTACTTGTTTCTTACGCGTCGATGGCCGCTCAGGAATGCTCTTTGGATTTTGTGAAGTCAGCGCCGAATTCTCGCTACTTATACTCTGATCTAGGTGTTGTAACTGATTTGAAAACAGGACTCACTTGGATGCGCTGCCCAGTTGGCATGACATGGGATATGGCTCAAAAAGCGTGTTCTGGGGAAGCTCAAAAAGTAACATGGCAAAACGCACTGCTTACTGCGGAGCAAATTCGGAATGCCTCGGGCAACCATGTACTACACAATTTTGCAGATAAAAAA
>NZ_JAWOUS010001029.1:0-502 GCF_033339495.1 Vibrio sp. 2134-1 | reverse complement strand
ATCGCTGAAAAAGCAGGTCTATTGCCTGAAGAATTTGATACACATGGAAAATACAAAGCCAAAGTACACCCTAAGTGTTTAGCCCGCCTGAATGACAACCAAAACGGGAAATTGGTTCTGGTCACCGCGATTACCCCTACTCCACTAGGTGAAGGCAAAACCGTGACAACCATTGGCCTTGCTCAAGGACTGGCGAAGCTAAAGCAATCCGTGATGGCATGTATTCGACAGCCATCAATGGGGCCTGTCTTTGGCATCAAAGGTGGTGCCGCAGGTGGCGGATATTCCCAAGTTGCGCCAATGGAAGAGCTCAATTTGCATTTGACGGGTGATATTCACGCCGTTACGGCTGCACACAACTTAGCGTCTGCAGCTTTAGATGCGCGCTTATTCCACGAGCAGCGCGAAGGATATGACGCCTTTGAAGCTCGAACTGGTTTAAAAGCATTAAAAATTGACGTTGAAAGCATTACTTGGAAACGCGTGATGGACCACAACGACC
>NZ_JAWOUS010001028.1:0-502 GCF_033339495.1 Vibrio sp. 2134-1 | reverse complement strand
ATTTAAAATCGTGGCAAACCGACACACATCGTTGGTTAACTGGCCGAGAACATCACCGAGTTTTTCAGACGATTGAGTTTCTTGCAGAACAACAAAAGCTGCACGAAGTACGTCTTCTGCATATTCCCGGTAAAAGTGACTTAGATACGGAAATCGAATCGGTAGGGCGGTATCTTAATGCGCTACCAAGCTCGGTACACGTTCGCCTCAATGCTTTTCAACATCATGGCGTGGTAGGAGAGGCACGCAGCTGGGACAAGTGTTCAAAAGAAGAGATAGAGCAACTAAAGGAACAGCTTGGAAAGTTTGTTGATCGTCCTATCGCTGTTCCTTCCGTATGCGTTTAGAGCTGCCTCTTATCTTTACACACCGCAGCCTTCGAGCTCTATACAAGCATCAAGCAACTGTTGTTGCAGCCATCTCAGAGCAGGATCATTGAGACTCGCTTTGTTCCACACCAAGCTGTAAGCCACTTGCCCGTAATCAAACGGTAAAGAGCGCT
>NZ_JAWOUS010001027.1:0-502 GCF_033339495.1 Vibrio sp. 2134-1 | reverse complement strand
AATGTAAAGCCGGGAATCATTGGAGTGTTCTTTGAAACGGCGTTATTTCAACAATGCAACCACCGTATGACGACGAACATTCGCTTGCGCATTTAACGCTTGGAACGTCGAGGTAAACTGACCAGACGTCTCCATAAAACCATCCAGTTTTGCGTTCACTTCATCTACCGAAAGTTGATGACTTTTGCTTTGGATTGAGCGCATCTGCGTGTTCAACTCGCCATGAAAAGCTTTCGCTTCTTCTAAGCTGGTTTGCACTTGTCTTAAGTGCTGATTGACTTTCGAGATGGTCTGTTTGATGCCATCACGAGAGCCTAAATCAAAACTCAGCTCAGCAATACCGTCCGGCTCAGATTTCAAGTTCAGCACATTTGGCTGGCCAGCTGGGAAGCGATGCCCTTCGCCCGTAACCAAAACCTTCTGCTGCATTTGTTGATAAGCGTTATCGCGCGCTTCAAACAAAATGGTGCCGTCTTCAGCCAATGATGCGCGCATGCCCATT
>NZ_JAWOUS010001026.1:0-503 GCF_033339495.1 Vibrio sp. 2134-1 | reverse complement strand
AGTTAGATGAATCTGAAGGTGGTATGAAGCTAAACCACATTGTGATGACGGATATCGAGTGTCCGACATGTGGTCGCCCTATGGGTATTCGTACCGCTTCTACAGGCGTATTCTTAGGCTGTTCTGGTTACGCATTGCCACCTAAAGAACGTTGTAAGACAACCATTAACTTGGGTGACGAAGAAGGTATTATCAACGTTTTAGAAGAAGACGTTGAAACGGCTGCTCTTCGTGCGAAAAAACGTTGTCCGATCTGTGAAACTGCGATGGACGCGTACTTGATTGATGACAAGCGCAAGATGCACGTTTGTGGTAACAACCCGAACTGTGAAGGCTATGTTGTTGAGTACGGCGAATTCAAAGTGAAAGGCTACGATGGCCCTGTTGTTGAGTGTGACAAGTGTGGCTCAGACATGGTGCTTAAGAACGGCCGCTTTGGTAAATACATGGATTGTACGAGTGAAACTTGTAAGAACACCCGTAAAATCCTGAAGAATGGTGAA
>NZ_JAWOUS010001025.1:0-503 GCF_033339495.1 Vibrio sp. 2134-1 | reverse complement strand
TGTTGGGCACCAAGAAGGCATCCGTGGCACCAAACGATCTGATTAAGATGATCCTAAAAATGAAAGTGGATCTACTTTGGAACGGTGGTATCGGTACTTACGTTAAAGCTTCGACTGAAACGCATACAGACGTTGGTGACCGAGCAAATGACCTGCTTCGTATTGATGGTCGTGAGCTGCGCGCAAAAGTGGTTGGTGAAGGTGGTAACTTAGGTATGACACAGCTTGGTCGTATCGAGTACGCACTAAACGGTGGTCGAGTTAACACCGACTTTGTTGACAATGTTGGCGGTGTAGACTGCTCGGATAACGAAGTAAACATTAAGATCTTTTTGAACGGACTGGTTTCAAATGGCGATCTTACCGTTAAACAACGCAACCAAATTCTTGAATCTATGGAAGAAGAGGTCGGTGAAATCGTTCTGGATGACGCATACCGTCAATCTGAGTCCATTTCAGTGACAGAGCAACAAGGCGTTGGCATCGTTAAAGAACAGATTCGT
>NZ_JAWOUS010001024.1:0-503 GCF_033339495.1 Vibrio sp. 2134-1 | reverse complement strand
GGTGATTAACTTTAGGTCTTTGACCCTCTGATCGTTATCTGAATGAAAAAACGATTTTCAGCGAAACTTTTCTCAGCGCTAGTTTTAAGCATTTCTTTCTTCTCTGCTGCAAATGCAGCCTCTCCAAAAGATGAACTGAACAAACGCCTCGCGATGAATGAGGGCTTCAGTGCCGATTTCTCTCAGCAAGTGATCAGCCCTGAAGGGGAAACGGTCATGGAAGGGGAAGGCACGGTTGAAATCGCTCGTCCAAGCCTGTTCCGTTGGAGCACGACATTCCCAGATGAGAACTTGTTGGTTTCAGACGGTAAAACTTTGTGGTACTACAGCCCGTTTATTGAGCAAGTTAGCATTTACTGGCAAGAGCAAGCGACCGAGCAAACACCATTTGTGCTCTTAACTCGCAACAGAGCAAGTGATTGGGATAATTATAAGATCTCCCAGAAAGGGAATGAATTTACGCTTATCCCAACCGCAGTAGACTCTACTCAAGGTCAGTTCCA
>NZ_JAWOUS010001023.1:0-503 GCF_033339495.1 Vibrio sp. 2134-1 | reverse complement strand
AAAGTGACGATCAGCGAATAGTCGCCTCTGTCCGCTCCAAGATAAGAAAAAGCGCCTAACCTCTTCTGACTTAGGCGCTTTTTTTGTGTTGATGATTAGTAGAAATTCTTGGATTAGATAGAATTATTGATAGAAAATCTCGGCTTTGGCACCGACCAAATCGAGTTCAGAACCATGAAAATTAGCTAGGTATTCCGCGACTAGGTTATACCCCACCCAATACCCCATGTACTTCGGCCAGCGGCTTTCATCGCTTCCCAAAAAGTAAGCATCAAAGTTGTAATCCAAGCTCGTTAACTTATCTTTCATCTCTGTGTAAAACGGCCGCCAGTCGCGGTCTTTTATCAACTCAAACAAACTCGGAATGATGCCGCCGTTGACCTGACGTTCAAAATGGCAAGCCAAGCCTTCCATGATCAACACCTCTCCAAGAGTGAGCCCATTTTCTCCCGATCGCATCCGAAACAGATGATGCAATTCATGCGCGAGCACTGCAGCCAGTT
>NZ_JAWOUS010001022.1:0-503 GCF_033339495.1 Vibrio sp. 2134-1 | reverse complement strand
AAACAGCAGCAGCGTTTGATGTCGGATCTTCAAAAGTTAGCTAATTTAAATCAAGAGCTTTCAAAGCTAGGTGCATTGACGCCAAGTAAACAAGCCTCGGTAACTCAAGCCAAGTCTTATTATGAAAACCTTCAACGTGAAGCGGATGCGTTAGAGCTCAGTTGGCATAATGCGCAAGCGGCAGTTCTTGCTCTTCGTTTACAAACTGGAGAGAAGTGTCCCGTTTGTGGTAGTACCGAACATCCTCAGCCTGCTCAGTTTGTTGGTGATGAAGTCACAAAAGAGCAAGTTCAACAGGCTCGTCATCAGGAGCGTGAGGCTCAAATCACGCTGAACCAATTGAGCAACCAGTTGGAACAACACAATATTGCGATTGCTCAATACACGCAGCAAATTGAGCAAATGGTTTCGGAGTTGGGGCAGAACGCGAACCTAGAGCTGAAAGCATTACAGGCATCAATTCATCAACTCAATGAACGATTACAGCATTTGAACGCAATTAA
>NZ_JAWOUS010001021.1:0-503 GCF_033339495.1 Vibrio sp. 2134-1 | reverse complement strand
GCACGTTAGCGAAAACACTCAAACGTCCTCATATTCTATTCACACCTAAATGGGTCATGGCATTGGCGATGGGAGAATCGGCATGTTTGCTGTTTGACAGTATGCGAGCCAAACCTAAGAAACTCACCGAGCTTGGCTTTAAATTTAGTTACTCAAGAATAGAACCAGCACTGAAGCACTTGCTTCAAGATAGAAGCTGTTGAATGATAAAGCTTATCTGTCTCTCGCATTAAGCTAACACATGAATAAATCCATCCTCATTACGGGGTGCTCAACGGGCATCGGGTACGTTTGTGCTCATGCACTCCATAAACAAGGCTTTAACGTCATCGCCTCTTGTAGAAAGCTTGATGACGTTCAACGACTCCAATCAGAAGGGTTAAACTGTATCCAGCTCGACCTCGACGACCCAATAAGCATCACTAGTGGCGCAAAACAAGCGATTGAATTGGCTCAAGGCCAGCTTTATGCCCTGTTCAATAACGGCGCATATGGTCAGCCCA
>NZ_JAWOUS010001020.1:0-503 GCF_033339495.1 Vibrio sp. 2134-1 | reverse complement strand
AACTCTGCGAGATCCCAGGCTTTGCTAGAACGATGGTCAGAGGAAGGTTTTCCTTCGCAATGAAACGCTCCAGCTCGGCCAGTTTCTGATCCGCCAGCCACCTTACCTCTGGGCTTTCGATCAGTGTGTCAGTGTGCAAGATGAAGTGGTGCTGGCTGATGGTCGCCCCACTCCTTACAGCCCGGATCAGGGCCATCAGGAACAGGTGCAAGACCGTTTCAGAATCTTTACCACTGGAATAGCCGATCATCATGGTCCACCCATCAATTAAGGCCGTGTGAATGGACTCAACCGATGACGTGATCAACGATGACAGACTGGTTCCTCTACTGGCATCAACGAAGTTCAAATCCTCGTTATCAGTCAGTTCTGACCAAACAGAATCCCACTTATCCCCACGCAAAAGCACTGGGATGGGTTGTTCTGATAGATCAAAGTTTAATGTTTGTTGCATAGGGCCTCCTGGATTAGCAGGGTGCCCATCCCTTCCGGGAAAGCACCCC
>NZ_JAWOUS010001019.1:0-503 GCF_033339495.1 Vibrio sp. 2134-1 | reverse complement strand
AGTATATGGACTCCCGAGTTATTACAACTTGTTTAGCGAGAATAGATTAGATGCATGCGTATATTCGGGTTTTAATGAGTAGCTAACTCGACCCTAGATGTATTCGCACCTTGATGCCATTTCGCGAGCGCGGAAATAATCCAAAGGAATGATCTGGCTCTTCAAGGTCGGTCTTACCTGTTCTTCGCTATATCAAGATGTAAATAACGTCTTTGACTTACTACTCGTAAGTTAGAGGCACTTGATACTCACTGCCATAATGAAGCAATGCCCAAGCTGTTCTTGTGGTCTTATTTGCTAAAGCAACCGCGGCTTTCATTAACCCTGCACGCTGAATCAGTGACTTGAGCCAAGTCTCTTTAACATTCCTTGGCTCTCGTTTATTTACAACCTTCGCAACAGCAAGCGCTCCCTGTATCAAGCTTGAACGTAACTTCTTCTGTCCAACTTTTTTGCTGATACCCAAAAGGGTAACTCTTCCTCCAGTACTATGCTGTTTTGGA
>NZ_JAWOUS010001018.1:0-504 GCF_033339495.1 Vibrio sp. 2134-1 | reverse complement strand
TTTTTCTGTAGCTCTTCACGGAAGTTGTCGCGAGTGATCAGCACAACATCGGTGACTTCCACAAACTTCTCTGGCTGCACATCTTCTTTCACCCATTTGTATAGTGATTCGATGCTCTTAAAGCCGTGCACGTCAGGGCTTGGCAATAGTGAGCCAAAGAAACCCGTAGCGTTTGACTTCGCCAATTCATTCACGGCATCGACACCATTAATACCAATACCAATCACGTTTTCAGCGGCAAAACCTTGGCCTTCAGTCGCGCGTACACCACCTAAAACCGTGTTGTCGTTCATACCAACAATCAGCCATTGCTTAACCTTTGGATATTGAACCAACAGTGAGTTAGCGGCATCTAACGCACCTGGGATGTCATTCGTTTTGGTCGGAACACGGTAGATTTGAGATTTAGGAAAGCCAGCATCTTCAAGTGCTTTTACAGAACCATCCACACGGCGACGAGCGGTATCTAGTTCGTCAGCAGTGATAGCCATAACACCTGTTGTA
>NZ_JAWOUS010001017.1:0-504 GCF_033339495.1 Vibrio sp. 2134-1 | reverse complement strand
GAGCTCTCCATTCCATCACCACTTCCAACATTCCCATTAACAATAAAAACCCTAGCAACGTCAGACCGAAATAGTAACTGATAAAAATGCCCAATAAAGCGGTCGCAATACTGCCAGCTAACCCGACCCAAGTATTCATTGAGAAGGTAATACTTTTGAGCACATGGCCACCATCTAATGGTAAAATAGGCAGCAGATTAAATAGGTTTAGCAAGGCGTTAAACACAGCAAGCCCAGCGAAGATCACCTCACCAGTCATCCAATAAAGCAAAGTAAAAACAATACTAAGTACTAAACCGAAAAATGGTCCCATGATTGAGATAACCACATCCTGCCAGCGCGTGTTTATCTTTTCGTCACTTAGCGCCAAACCACCTAGGAATGGAATCAAATAGATTCCTTTGGTCTTCATTCCAAAATACTTCATCGCTCTAATGTGACCATATTCATGAAAAACCAAACAAGCGATCAACGCTAGCGCGAACTCGATGGAAAATAGCCAAG
>NZ_JAWOUS010001016.1:0-504 GCF_033339495.1 Vibrio sp. 2134-1 | reverse complement strand
GCGCGATTTGTCTAAGTTTGTTGAATTTCAATAAATACATATCTAGATAACGATTACTGTTCATTTATACAGTTTTCCCTTGATTTCTTAGGGCTACATTCGATAATGTGGCCCTAATTATTTTGATTTCCAAATCCTTATGTCTCGTCTGTTTATTGCTGAAAAACCCAGTCTAGGCCGTGCTATTGCGGCTGCTTTACCTAATCCCCAAAAGAAAGACCAAGGCTTTATCCGTTGTGGAAATGGTGATGTGGTGACGTGGTGTATTGGTCATTTGCTAGAGCAAGTTGAGCCAGACGCTTACGATGAACGCTACAAAAAATGGAACATGGCCGATCTGCCGATTGTTCCTCAGCAATGGCAACTTAGACCGAGAAAAAGTGCCAGTAAGCAGTTAACCGTGATTCGTAAATTGCTCAAAGAAGCAACCGAAGTGATTCATGCGGGAGACCCAGACCGTGAAGGGCAGTTGTTAGTTGATGAGGTTCTCGACTACTGCAAGCT
>NZ_JAWOUS010001015.1:0-504 GCF_033339495.1 Vibrio sp. 2134-1 | reverse complement strand
TGCACCACAGTTAATTGGCACAAACGCACCATTGCGGTATGACGAATGGTAGTGAATGTTACGCGCTACCACTTCTTTACCCGTACCCGATTCACCAAGGATCAAGACATTGGCTTCTGTACCCGATACTTGCTCAATAAGATGACGAACTTCTTGAATGCCGCGACTCTGCCCTACTAAGCTACGAAACAGCGTGTTTTTACGCGCACTTGCAACAACATTGACCCCTTTACGGCCAAGAAAATCTTTGCAGTGACGTAACGCTTCACTAAGCTGTGGGTAATTTAGCGGTTGCTCTAATTCGCCAACAAAGTTTGGGAGATCGTCTACAGGCAAAGGAAAGCTGCCCAAGACAAGAAGTGGGATATGGTATGCATCGTTGAGACGAGCCATCACGGCAGTTGCCGCTCGACCTGCTGAGATATTGCCAACGATACAGCCTGACCATACGCTAGACCAATCAACATCGCCTAGCTGTTCAGAACCAACAGCTTCGCAACTTTC
>NZ_JAWOUS010001014.1:0-505 GCF_033339495.1 Vibrio sp. 2134-1 | reverse complement strand
GATCTGTCCCTGTGCGAATCCGATCACCAGGTAGCGGCCCCGCCACGCGATCGAGCGGAACACCGGCTCTGCCAGATCGCCACCGACCGGGTCGTAGACGACATCCGGGCCTCGCCCGCCGGTCAGGGTCTTGATCTCGTCACGGATGTTGCTGCGACTGTAGTTGATGGTGGCGTCGGCCCCCAGCTGGCGGCACAGCGCGCACTTCTCGTCGCTGGATGCGGCCGCGATCACCGTGGCGCCGGCGGCCTTGGCGATCTGGATCGCGGCCGTCCCGACACCTCCCGCGGCGCCGAGCACCAGGACGGTCTCGCCGGCCTTGAGGCTGGCGCGGTCGATCAACGCATGGTAGGTGGTGCCGTAGGTGCACAGGAAGGCGGCGGCATCGGCGAACGGGAATCCTGCGGGCAGAGGCATCACCACGGCCTGGGGCACACAGGCGTGCGTGGCGAAGCCGCCCAGTCCTGCAAAGGTGGCCACCGCCATGCCAGGTTTGAGCGAGGCC
>NZ_JAWOUS010001013.1:0-505 GCF_033339495.1 Vibrio sp. 2134-1 | reverse complement strand
TTGCACCACTGGTTTCCGCTTGTAGACGTAAGTTTTTGGCTGCACAATCGCCAGGGGCAGGGTCATTACTGTCCGCTTTTGAACAGGTTGGATCCCAAGTTACCAATGCGGCGTAAGGTTCATCATTCGCACCTTGCGGATAATCAATCAATACCAAAACGTCGCCCACAACGTGTTGACCAGAGAACGAACCGTCATCAAGGGCTTGGACATCATCTTGGAAGAACCAGAAACCCATAAAGGCATCACCTACGTTCGCAAAACGGTCGGCACCAAAATAAATGACCAAATCCGAACCGCCACCGCCGTTATCGACGCCGTAGGCAGCAGCATAAGCATTGGTTAAGTCATCTTTATCTGGTACAGAACCATCTTTGTGAGACCATTCTGATATGTCTTGAATATCTTTTCGACCACCAGTAAATATGGAGACAGGTGACGGATCGGGAAGAATCCCAGTATCGACATTGGCACTGTCGCTACCATCGTAAATATTTTCCCAATC
>NZ_JAWOUS010001012.1:0-505 GCF_033339495.1 Vibrio sp. 2134-1 | reverse complement strand
TCTCAAAGGTACGCTTCACGCCACCACCAGCGACATACAAACCTTTCAGAACACCTAAATAGACCGAATCGTGCGAGCCCACATATTTGGGCGTAAATTTGATGCCTTTCTGTTCTAGTTCAGATTGCGTGATGATGGAAGCCGCAAACGCGCGCGGAGCCGGAAAAGCAATCGTCTCTTCTTGCAGATCATCAAGAGTAACTGACTGCCCTTTTCTCGCTACAATAATCCCTGTAATACGCTTGTTCTTCGCTCTTGCTAACGCCGTATAACCCGGAGTTTGATTCACCAACGTAAAGTGATAAGGATTCATGTACGCGATGTCATATTCTCCAGCCATTAAACGGGCTTCAAAAGTAGGAATATCACGCGCAGTAGCAAATTTGATTTCAACTCCGGCAAGCTCGCCCCAACGTTGCAGTAAGGGTTGCCATTGTTGAACTAATTTGGTGGCCGATTGTTGTGGCACCACACCAAAAACAATGGAAGGTTGAGCAACGACAGA
>NZ_JAWOUS010001011.1:0-505 GCF_033339495.1 Vibrio sp. 2134-1 | reverse complement strand
ATCAATTGACTTTGCCAATTCCCAATAGTTGTAGTCGTAAAAGTACTCCATGAAGTTTGCCGTCGTAGGCAGATCAGGATTAATCGACTTGAGCGGTGCAATCTCGTGCTCACAGAAGTTCGAGACGCGGTCAGTACAGAATCGTTTCCAATCTAACTTCAGTGCGTGAACGGAGTTCTCACCAACGGGAGATGGTGATTCAATTTGTTCCCAACTGGTGTAAGTATGACTCCAGAACGCACTCCACCACAGCTTATTAAGATTGTATAGGGAGCCGTATTTGTTTTTCAGCCCCAAACGAAACTCTTCTTGGCAGTAATTACAGTGGCAATCGCCGCCATATTCGTTTGAAACGTGCCAACCAATCACTGCTGGGTGCTGGCTGTAACGTTCAGCCAATTTAGTGTTCATGATGCTTACTTTCTCACGGTAATTCGGTGAGCTGTAACAATGGTTATGACGTTCTCCATGCAGTTGTTTAACACGAGCACTGTTGACTCGCAGG
>NZ_JAWOUS010001010.1:0-506 GCF_033339495.1 Vibrio sp. 2134-1 | reverse complement strand
GTAACCTAAGTGGCTAACTTTGAAGTTGATAGACGCGTGAGCACCTTTCGTATCGATGACGTAGTCTGCAGCCTGAGCACCTAAAGGCAGTGCCATAGCGATTGCTAGTCCTGTAGCGAAGAGTGAGTTTTTCATTTTGAAGCTCCTAACATTTTTCTTAATGTGTTGTCTTTATCGATAAAGTGGTGTTTTAGTGCAGCAATAGCATGTAAGCCTGCAATCAGGATGACTGCCCAAGCTGCATAGAAGTGAATCTCACCTGCAATATCTGATTGGCCTGGGAATAACTCTCCCGCTCCTGGCACGGTGAACCAATTAAACACTTCGATGCCGCGTCCATCAGACGTTGAAATGAGGTAACCTGAAACAAAGATTGTGAGAAGTAATAGATACATCACACCGTGTGCCGCTTTAGCTGCGACGACTTCAAATCGACTGCCTTCTACTTTTGGTGACGCCGTAACATGCTTCCACACGATGCGACCCACAGTAAGAATGGCCAGAAG
>NZ_JAWOUS010001009.1:0-506 GCF_033339495.1 Vibrio sp. 2134-1 | reverse complement strand
CATTGATGGATTTGAAGTGATCGATGTCGATGACCATCAATGCGAATGGAGTGTCGTGCAGCAACATGTCTTTCAGTTTTACCTCTAACCAGCGGCGGTTGTGCAACGAGGTAAGGGGATCGGTAAATACGTCTTGTTGTAACTGAGCTACGGTATTTTTGTGTTGTTTGGTCGTCTCTTTAAGCTCTTTGTTTTCAATCTCAGACAGAATGAGCTTTAACTGCAATTCAAAGCGAGACAATCGACGCAGTTGAGCCGCGCCCAATTCGCTGATTGGGATGTGTTTTATTAAGTCTGATTCAATACGAAAAGCGCGTTTCTCACAGCTTAAAGCTTGCTGAAACTGCCCTTGTGACGCACTGACTTTGCTCATTGCGTTGTAAAAACGTTTCGCCAGAATGGGCGAAGAATGCTTTTTAATTCGCTTCCCAATGGACTCCAACAGCAAATTAGCCAACGAAGTGTGGCCAACACCATTCAAGCAATAGGCCGTTTCAATTTTGACC
>NZ_JAWOUS010001008.1:0-506 GCF_033339495.1 Vibrio sp. 2134-1 | reverse complement strand
GATGAAATCGAATCGATGCCAATTCAGGCACAAATTCGTTTGTTGCGCGTCCTGCAAGAGCGCGTGATTGAACGCGTTGGCTCAAACGAACTTTTACCTCTCGACATTCGCGTTGTCGCGGCAACGAAAGTGGATCTTAAACGTGCGGCGGAACAAGGTACATTTCGTCAAGACCTCTACTATCGCCTCAACGTGGTTACGCTAGATTTGCCTCCCTTACGTGAACGCAAGGAAGACATCCCTGCCCTTTTCCATCATTTTCTTTTAGTCGCGGCGTCGCGCTATGGTAAAAGTTCGCCAAGTCTTTCAGCACAAGATTTGGCTCAGCTAATGGCTCACGATTGGCCGGGAAATGTCCGAGAACTGCGCAATGCAGCAGAGCGTTTCGTTTTATTAGGTAAACTCATCCAATTAGGTGAACCAAGTTCCATCCCCGCCTCAACCAGTAGCCTTGCAGAGCAAGTGGCGGAGTTTGAAAAGGCAGCGATAGAAAATGCGCTACTAGA
>NZ_JAWOUS010001007.1:0-507 GCF_033339495.1 Vibrio sp. 2134-1 | reverse complement strand
GGCTAGCAAGTGTTTCCGCGGGCGTTGGATGGTCAATGAGCTTAATTGGTGATTCGTAAAGTGCAGACAAACGCGCTTCATCAAGCAGCATTTCGGCGTTGCCTTCAAAGGCAATTTGACCTTTTTTGAGCGCAACTATGTGGGTTGCGTAGCGCAATGCTAAGTTCAAATCATGCAGGATCACGATAATGCCTACGTTCTCGGTTCGATTCAGCTCTGCCAGTAGCGCCATCAGTTGAAATTGATGGTGAACATCGAGCGCGGAGGTCGGTTCGTCTAGGATCAAAATCGGTGATTGTTGAGCCAACAGCATCGACACCCAAGCGCGTTGGCGCTCGCCGCCCGATAAATCGTCCGCTAATGCTTGAGCAAACGGAGCTACGCCAGTGCGAGCCATGGCTTCAGCGATAATCTGTTTGTCTTCAGGTTTCCAACGACCAAGTGCACCACGCCACGGAAAGCGGCCTAAGCGCACTAGCTCTTCTACCGTTAAACCAGCCGAGGAGG
>NZ_JAWOUS010001006.1:0-507 GCF_033339495.1 Vibrio sp. 2134-1 | reverse complement strand
GCTTAAACAAGCGTTTAGACAGGATAGAGAACCCCGTCGAGCAGACGATAAGCTCAGAGAAATCTATAGAAATAAAAGGGCGGAGCGAATTGATATTCTCGACAATGACGCAAGAGCAGCAGAGCAGCGCGTGCGCGAGTTGCAGTCACGCAAAACTGAGCATTCAGAGCGAAACATCGACCCCGAAAAACCAGAGCGAGAACTTAAAATTTGAGTGCTTGAGCGGAACGAACAAGGAAATGGTTTTTGCGTGTACCAAGTTTACAGATGAATAAATGATCTTCTCAGATCAAAGATTATAGTGGTATGATTTGGTTCAGAAAAAGAAAAAGCCTGCTTAGATAATCTTGGCGGATTCAGCAGGCTTTATTCAATATGTTGAGATAATTATAATGCATAAATTACTTGAAATACAACCCGTATTTACTGCATTTAGCTGCCGCCAAGGGTGGTTAGCTATGTGCAATTAGAGAGGTTCACCGCAAGGGTGCTCAAGCACCTTCCCAA
>NZ_JAWOUS010001005.1:0-507 GCF_033339495.1 Vibrio sp. 2134-1 | reverse complement strand
TTCGCAACGACTTCGATTTGGACTACATCGCGTCGGTTTACAACAACTACGCAGACGCGATCTCGGTTCTGACCGATGAAAAATACTTCCAGGGTAGCTTCGATTTTCTGCCTCAAGTTCGCCGACAAGTGAAACAGCCAGTGTTGTGTAAGGACTTCATGGTCGATACCTACCAAGTTTACCTTGCTCGTCATTATGGCGCGGATGCGGTATTGCTCATGCTTTCGGTACTGAATGACGAAGAGTACAAAGCGTTAGAAGAAGCTGCGCACAGCCTAAACATGGGCATTTTAACGGAAGTCAGCAACGAAGAAGAGCTTCACCGCGCAGTTCAGCTTGGCGCTAAAGTTATCGGTATAAACAACCGCAACTTGCGCGACTTAACAACGGATTTAAACCGAACTAAAGCGCTTGCGCCAACCATTCGTAAGCTTGCACCAAACGCAACGGTTATTTCAGAGTCTGGCATTTACACTCATCAACAAGTTCGTGACTTAGCAGAATATG
>NZ_JAWOUS010001004.1:0-508 GCF_033339495.1 Vibrio sp. 2134-1 | reverse complement strand
GTTGCCAGTGAAGAAAGACCAATGGCGAAGGAAACCGGTACACCAATCGCAAGCAGGACTGCGAAGCTACCGAATAGGGTAAGAATTAATTGCCATTCCATTGTGGAACCCTCTATTGATCAAGTTGGGTGTCGGTGAGTAGGGCTTCACCAGACATTAATTGTTTGACGCGCTCATAAGCGAAAATCACGGAATAAAAGATCATCAGTGCGCCACTGATAGGCAGGCAGAAATAGATGTAGCCCATCTCTAAGCCCAATGCTGGGGTTAGCTGGCCAGTGGCCAATGTTTTGAGTGCTAATTGTGTTCCGCCGTGGACCAACACCACATAAGAGAAGAGCGCAATGGCCACTTGGATGACGATTTCATTCACCAGTTTTTTCTTGCCTTTGAGTTTCATCGTCAAAAGGTCAATGGCGAGGTGACGTTTGAGACCTGTGGTGTAAGCGGCACCAATAAGCGCCACCCACATAAAGAGATAGCGAGCCAGTTCATCCGTGACGGTGCT
>NZ_JAWOUS010001003.1:0-508 GCF_033339495.1 Vibrio sp. 2134-1 | reverse complement strand
CCAGCTGAGCTACGGTGCAAGGACGCGCTTCTTGGATGATGACTACAACGAACGTTTGAACGTGTCGTTTGGTCAGATCTACTACTGCGATAAGAAGACGAAAATCAGCAATAGCCCGAACATTCCAGACGAGACAACCAACTACTCTTCATGGGCAGTTGAAGCTGATTTCAACTACAACGACTACCTGTTCTATCACGGTGGCGTTCAGTACGACATCGACTTAAGCTCAATGCAGCTTGCCAACAGTACGTTGGAATATCAGTTTAACGGCGGCTTTATTCAAGGTAACTACCGCTATGTCACTCGCGAATACATCGAAGATACGATCATTCTCGAAAACCTCGACACTATTACTCGTAAAGGTATTTCACAAGCAGGTATCGTAGCGGCATACGAGTTCAACCGTAACTGGTCTGCAAGCGGTCAGTACCACTATGACCTAAATGAAAATACCGATATTGAGTGGCTAGCAAGCCTACCTTACCAATCTGATTGTTGGTACATT
>NZ_JAWOUS010001002.1:0-508 GCF_033339495.1 Vibrio sp. 2134-1 | reverse complement strand
AAACCACCCATAAGTAACTTAAATTGCACTTATAGATAATTTTTTATACAGTCACAACAAAAGTGAGTTATAGTGAACTTATATATTAAAACGAACCCAATAGTGACAAAAGTACATTAAAAGGCACTTATGAAAAAAGGTAAGATGGTAAAGGCACAACCTATGCCTGATTTGAATACCGAGTTCAGTATGGAAACGCTGGGGAGCGCCATTCGCTCAAAGCGCACCGATAGAGGCTGGCGTATTGATGATCTCGCTTCAAAAGCCAACTTATCTCGTAGAACAGTCATGAAAGTGGAAAAAGGCGATAGCAGTGTCACCTTTGCCAATGTACTCGTCCTCATGGACATCTTAGGGCTATCGTTACGCCTTATCGATTTAAACCTATTTGTTCGTCCACATAGTCAAATAACCTCCCAAGCTGAAAACAGCGTGAGAAGCAATGAGGACGGTTGGTATGAGTAAGTTACAACAGTTAGACGTGTTTATCGGTACGAATACCAAAATT
>NZ_JAWOUS010001001.1:0-508 GCF_033339495.1 Vibrio sp. 2134-1 | reverse complement strand
TTGCCGTCTGGTGTTACGCCTCAGAAAGCACTCCAGATGCTCAAGGACATGATCCAAAAACGCTCGGGCAGATGGCTCGTGACACCTGTCCTGGAAGAGGATGGCTGCTTAGTAACCAGTGACAAAGCCTTCGACATGATTGCCGGTGAAAACATCGGCATCAGCAAACACATCCTCTGCGGGATGCTGAGCCGGGCACAGAGACGGCCTTTGCTCAAGAAACGTCAGGGAAAACTGTATTTAGAGGTAAATGAAACATGACAATGAGTTATGACCCGCTCGCCTACGAGATGCCGTGGCGGCCCAACTATGAAAAAAATGCTGTAGCAGGCTGGCTTGCCGCCTCCGGCGCGGCTTTGGCCGTAGAGCAAGTCAGCACGATGCCTCCGGAGCCCTTCTATTGGATGACGGGGATCTGTGGCGTGATGGCGATGGCTCGTTTGCCAAAGGCTATCAAACTTCACCTGCTCCAAAAGCATTTGAAGGGGCGTGATCTGGAGTTTATTTC
>NZ_JAWOUS010001000.1:0-509 GCF_033339495.1 Vibrio sp. 2134-1 | reverse complement strand
ACCACCATGGTGTGGAACTGACGCGGCAAACAGACAATCGCCAACATGGTCAGCACAGTATGAATCAATAAGGTTGGAATGTTTGGCGACTGGTAGGTTTCAGAAGCCACTTCAACCAGACTCAAGTTTTCCGTGCTCATCGCCAACCAGACAATGAAAATCCCCACCACCAAAAACGCCAGCAATTTGATGATGGATTCAAACGCGATCGCCATCATCATCCCACGGTGATGCTCGGTGTTATCAATATGGCGAGTACCAAACAACATGGTAAAAATGGCCAGTGCCACCACGACAAACCAAGACACGCTGTCATTCTGATAACCAAAATCGGTCGCCAGTTCCGGGGCGATGATCTCCAACCCCATGGTGATGCCACGCAGCTGCAAGGCGATGTAAGGTAAGATCCCCGCCACCGCAATCAATGTGACGACCACCGCCAAACCTTGCGATTGTCCGTAACGAGCACCAATAAAATCAGCGATGGAAGTGATGTGTTCACGCTTCTG
>NZ_JAWOUS010000999.1:0-509 GCF_033339495.1 Vibrio sp. 2134-1 | reverse complement strand
GTGGGGATGGTGGGCAATGCTTGCGGCGATCGTTCTTTTTGTTTTAGGTGTATATTTGTATGCAAAATGGCGTAAAAAGCGCTTACTTGCCAAAAAAACGGCATTAAAGCTTTTGACTCAATCCGTCACACCTCATACGCCTTCCTCTGCTCTGGAAATTCTGCGTCAAGCCGCATTGAGTTACTTCCCACGTGAAGACATCGCCCCGTTAACTGGAATGGCATGGTATGAATTTCTCGACAGTCATACCAAAGAGACTCGATTCGTAGACAAACAACAACAGTGGCAAGCCGCGTTATATCAAAAGTCGCCTCAAGAACAACATCAAGATTTGATCGACGATTGTGCCTTTTGGATAACTCACGCTTTGCCACCGAAGAAAAAGGCAAACACCCGTGACTGAGCAAACACTCATGACAGACCTTTCCCAATGGTTAAACATTGAATTTGTCTGGTGGTGGGCACTTTTTTTGTTGCCCTTACCTCTGCTGATTTACAAGCTTCTTCCT
>NZ_JAWOUS010000998.1:0-509 GCF_033339495.1 Vibrio sp. 2134-1 | reverse complement strand
CCGTTACGGTTTGACGCTGATGCCACTGCAAGCAGGCGATTGCAACGCACACGTGATGGCAAACCATGATTTCGACAACGCGTTTTTCACTCAAACCAATACTCAACCAGTCAACGAGGCGTAACCCATGATCGTGTTAGACAGCTTAGAGCAATTCAAACAGGTATATCGCAACGGTCGTAAATGGAACCGCTGTGTGGAAGCCATTGGCAACATCGGTAACATCAAAGATGGCGTGATGCACTCTATTGGCGATTCACTGGTTTACATGGTTGAAGATGGCATCGCGAAACAAACCGAAACGTTCATCGGTAACCGTCGTTACTTCGATGTGCATTACTACCTCGAAGGCCGAGAAACCGTTGAGTTCGCGGATAAAACCGCGTTGACTCGAGCACAAACTTATCGTGATGCAACTGACCGCGAATTTTTTTCTGGTCAGGGTGAAACCCGTGAGCTTTGCGAAGGCCAAGTGGCGATTTTTGAAAACAGTGAAGCGTACCGCTTCC
>NZ_JAWOUS010000997.1:0-509 GCF_033339495.1 Vibrio sp. 2134-1 | reverse complement strand
CATCACCGATTTCAGCGGTTCGTAGAAGCAAGTCGCCGTCCAACTTGTGAACGGCGATTGATGAACTATGATCTTCCATTACAAACGACAACTTCCCTTTTCTTGATTACTCGCGTTAATTCTTACGAATCCCATAGTCACGTAACTTATTCGCAATAGACGTATGCGATACGTTCAAACGCTTCGCTAACTTACGGCTTGACGGGAACGACTGGTACAAACGCTCCAACACCTGGGATTCATAATCACGCATGATCTCGTCCAAAGAACCATCAATATTAAGCGTTGCACTGCCCCCGCCAACTGACTGCGGCTGTGGCAAATTAAAATGTTCGGCTTTCAGTAAATGACCATCCATTTCTGTTAGCGCTCGCAACACCATATTATCTAGCTGACGCATGTTACCCGGCCATTGGTAGCTGGCCAGTGCATCAACCAGACCGTCATCCAGCTCCGGCTTATCGATACCCAGCTGCTGCGCGTGTTTTGTCACGAACAAATCTAGCAAA
>NZ_JAWOUS010000996.1:0-509 GCF_033339495.1 Vibrio sp. 2134-1 | reverse complement strand
TCATTCGTGAGCTAGATAGCTTATCGCCAAGTGCGTTAAAAGCCTTAACGACGCAGTTAACTCAAGCGAATGTCACCAGTTGGCTACCGTCCACAGCAGTGGTCGTTCGTATGGCGCAAGTCAGCCAAGACAAAGCTATGTACGATTTACTATGGCGAATGCGCGCCGATTACAATAGCCAACAGGAACTCAAGCGCTTAGCTGATACAGGAGATGCTTTCTCTTTGCAGCAGTTGATGAATGCCACGATCAACCCAAGCCTCAAACCTCACGCGATTCGCTTACTCACCAAATCCAATCCATTATCGCCGGAAGTGAAACAGTTTCTTATTGCGAAAATGGCATTATCTGAAGAAGCGACACTGGTCGCTCGTCAACTGGCTCAACAAGGCCACCAAACATGGCTTGAAGAATTAATTTCAAGTAACCGCCAAGTAAAGGCTCGTCAGATCGAGCAAGTATTAAAGTAACCCTGCTCACATACCCACACAAAATAGGAGGATCTTAGC
>NZ_JAWOUS010000995.1:0-509 GCF_033339495.1 Vibrio sp. 2134-1 | reverse complement strand
ACTGTTTAATTTTGTCGTCACGATAAAAAATTCTATGAGGTGTATGTGTCTAGTCCCACTCTTACCGACAAAGTATCAAAAATGATCTGTCAGGATATCCTGACTGGTGAGCTAAAACCTGGTCAAAAACTTGTGGTTGCAGAGCTAAAAGAGAAATACAACGTAGGTGCCTCCCCTATTCGCGAAGCATTGGTTCAGCTATCGTGGAGCAAATACGTCAAACTCGAGCCGCAAAAAGGCTGCTGGGTTGCACCAGTGTGTAAGCATGAGTTGAATGACTTGTATGAAAGCCTACGGATGACGGCTTCATTTCTATTGAAAAAGGCGATCATGACAGGTGATGAGAACTGGGAACTGGACGTCCTAACTTCATACCACAAACTATCTAGAGTGAATCTCGACCAAGGCTTTTGCTGGAGAGAATGGGAAGAACGCCACTATCACTTTCTTGAAGCGTTGCTTGAGGGGGCGAACTCGCACAATTTGTTTACCTTCTTCCGAGATATTTT
>NZ_JAWOUS010000994.1:0-510 GCF_033339495.1 Vibrio sp. 2134-1 | reverse complement strand
TGGCTCTTCGTCTGGTTTTACCCATGCTTGTGCAACGTTGTTGCAACTGATCAAAGTTGGCGATCAACCAGCATCAATGGAAGTGGTTTGCTGTTCAATCAAAGACCGACCACGTTTTCGCTACCGCGGAATGATGCTAGATTGTGCTCGCCATTTTCACTCCGTTGAGCAAGTCAAACGTTTGATCAACCAGTTGGCTCACTACAAGTTCAATACATTCCATTGGCACCTTACCGATGATGAAGGTTGGCGAATTGAGATCAAATCATTGCCTCAACTAACCGATATTGGCGCATGGCGTGGGTTGGATGAAACCAATGAGCCACAGTACACGCACCTTGCTGAGCGTTACGGCGGTTTTTACACTCAAGAAGACATCAAAGACGTGGTTGCCTTTGCTTCAAAACGAGGCATCACTGTTATCCCTGAAATCGATGTACCAGGCCACTGCCGAGCTGCCATCAAGTCGTTACCACACCTATTGGTAGAAGCGGAAGATACCACCGAATA
>NZ_JAWOUS010000993.1:0-510 GCF_033339495.1 Vibrio sp. 2134-1 | reverse complement strand
AAGAGCTGTAGTTTTCTTTCGCAAAAATAGCGCGAGCACGTAGCGTTTCTGCGTCATTTAAAGAACCACTTACATCAAGTACGGTACGCGAATGTTCGTTTGAACCGATATCTTGGCTCAAGCTTACCTGTGTTTGTGTTGTTGGTTTCTTAGAAACCATGTTTACTAAGCCACCCGGCTCAGACTTACCATAAAGTAGACCAGATGGACCTTTTAGCACTTCAACGCGCTCTAAAAGCTCAATTGGCTGACGGTAATGTGACCAGTGCTGACGACCATCACGTAAGAAGCCATCAGAACTACTTAGTTCAAAACCACGTAGCGAGAAACGTTCACGGTTACGGCTAGTTCCACCTGCGCTTACACTCGCGTCATTACGTAACACTTCACCTAGTGTACTTGCGCGTTGCTCATCGATGACGGTTTCGTCGATGACCGCAACCTGTCCCGGAGTTTCTAGCTGCGTCATTTCCATACGCATCGCTGTACTGTTGGTATCAGCTTTGTAGC
>NZ_JAWOUS010000992.1:0-510 GCF_033339495.1 Vibrio sp. 2134-1 | reverse complement strand
ATTTATTTTCATTTAACCTAGATTCCAACTAACTATTATTTTTTAAAACTAAACCCTCTCTCAAATTGTATATTCAATGAATTTACTCATATGGGCCTAGTGCAACCATGTTAATACGTTCTATGTATTAGAAACAATTCATTTATTTCCAATAGCACCCGTGAGTTCATGCGACGTGACTAGAATCGCACTTATTTTTTTATGCAAGCACCAAGTTAAGCTCAACCTATTCGTTTTCCCGTTGGAGTCGCGTACCTTTCATCTGATGTAAAAAAGCCGCCAGAACCATTTGGCTCTGGCGGCTTTTGTTTTTATCAAAACTCGATTACTGCTGTAGCTTCGCTTTGGCTTCTACTACTTTGGAGAAGTCTAGGCCTAGCTCTTCCACTGCTTCTTTAATCAGTACAGGATTTTGCATTACCTGCGCCATTAACGCTTGAAGCTGATCTTGTGGCAGACCTAGTTGGCTGATAGTTGCCATTGCAGCCAGAGGGTTTTGAGTTAACGCCT
>NZ_JAWOUS010000991.1:0-510 GCF_033339495.1 Vibrio sp. 2134-1 | reverse complement strand
AGCTGTCGCTACTTGCGTGTTTGAATCGTTGATGTTCGCAACAGATTCTGTAATACCGATCAACGCATCGTTCGCTTGCTGAGTCAGCTCGTTGTTACGAGTTAACATTTCTAGGCTAACTTGCATGCTGTCGTTAGCAAGGCCAGATTGCGCTTGTAGCTCTTCAATGATTGTTGAGATTTCTTGCGTTGAATCTTGAGTACGTGCCGCTAGCATACGAACTTCATCCGCTACTACAGCAAAACCACGACCAGATTCACCAGCACGTGCAGCTTCAATCGCTGCGTTCAACGCCAACAAGTTCGTTTGTTCAGATACACCGCGAATCACTTCGATAACATCGTTGATCTGTACTGATTGCTCTTTTAGACGCAGTACAACTTGCGCGGCATCGTTCAATGCCTGAGACATTTGCGCGCTTGCGTCTGCACTTTCTTGGAAGATAGCCAAACCAGATTGCGCTAGACCGTCCGCTTCGCGTGCTGTCGCATCAGCAGAGGTCGCATTGTC
>NZ_JAWOUS010000990.1:0-511 GCF_033339495.1 Vibrio sp. 2134-1 | reverse complement strand
TTCTTTCCAAATTTTATGGCTACAAACTGGGTACAGCGTTTCAGCATAAAGCTTGACCGCCATATAGTTTCGTTTCGGTTTTTGCACAGTAATAAAGCAGTCGCCCACGCTATCCGTTTGCTCTGGATCGCCCGCGACCATATTGAGTGTGAGGTCAATTTCAGGATACAAGCGCTTAAAGTCTGCCAAACGTGGGATCAACCACTTCACCGCCAACGAGCTGTAAATCGCTAGGCGAATACTGCCTTTATCCCCTTCTCTCACCTTTTGGCTCGCCATCGCAATTGAACTAATAGCCGGGCTGATGTCTTCTAAATACCGCGCGCCCGTATCCGATAGTGAAAGCTTGCGACCTTGGCGAATAAAAAGCGATTCGCCCAAATAATCTTCAAGTAAACGAATCTGATGGCTCACCGCACTTTGCGTCACATTAAGCTCCTCGGCAGCAAGGGAGAAACTCAGATTTCTCGCAACAACTTCAAAACAGTGAACCGCTCGCAATGGTGGCAAT
>NZ_JAWOUS010000989.1:0-511 GCF_033339495.1 Vibrio sp. 2134-1 | reverse complement strand
ATGACGCCTAACCCAAGTATCCCAGCTACCAACCACCGCAGAAACATTGCTTTCATAGCTCTTCCTTTTCTTATCCTTAATTGTCAAAGCATTGTGTTCAATGACGAATTCAACGGTAGTCGTATACCTTGTGAACCTTATCTACCCCTTGTGACTGACCAATAGCATGGCAAGTCGCACATTGTTCGGAGCCTGTTGCTTGTGCTGCTGTGTCTGCTCCAAATACCGCGCCGTGATTCAGCATATGGTTCAGAGGCGCATCTCCTGCCACGGTATCCGGGTCAGCATTAGCTAAAGATGACTCTAAGTGACACGCGCCACAGGCGACTAATGCAGGACTAAAGTACTTACCACTTGCCAGAGAAGGGCGCGTATTTTGTTGGCTAGGTAAGTTGTATTGAGCATTGGTATGGCAGGCCTCACAGTTGTTGACTGCGCCAGGGAAAGAAGCTTCACCGCTATGAGCGGAGCCAAAGGTGTGGAATGAGTGCACGTGGTACTTTAGATCAGC
>NZ_JAWOUS010000988.1:0-511 GCF_033339495.1 Vibrio sp. 2134-1 | reverse complement strand
TATCGCTGTTGGTGCGGATCTAATTAACGATATCCGTGCGTTACAAGAACCTGGGGCACTTCAAGTTGCGGCTGCATCAAAACTACCTGTTTGCTTAATGCATATGAAGGGGCAACCTAGAACTATGCAGGAAAGCCCTCAGTACGAGAACTTGATGGATGACGTCGCTCAGTTTCTGGAAGAGCGCATAGCTGCTTGTGAAGCCGTAGGTATCAATAAGTCTCAACTTATCCTCGATCCTGGTTTTGGCTTTGGCAAAACCATTGAACACAATTATCATATGCTCGCTCATCTCGAGAAGTTTCATGAGTTCGGTCTGCCTATCTTGGCGGGCATGTCTCGTAAATCAATGATTTTCAAGCTGCTTAATAAGCCCGCAGCAGATTGCACTAACGCCAGTGTCGTTTGTGCCACGATTGCTGCCATGAAAGGCGCGCAGATCATTCGTGTTCATGATTTTGAAGAAACTATTGAAGCAATGAAAATTGTCGAAATGACGCAAAACAATATT
>NZ_JAWOUS010000987.1:0-511 GCF_033339495.1 Vibrio sp. 2134-1 | reverse complement strand
CAGAATGGCTTGGTGTTGTTAAAATTTGGTTCTAGTTGATTATTGTGCGCAATTAGATGGGGAATTTATTGGTTTGATTAAATATGCAGCACGTTGTCATTTTAATGTGCTGCATATTCGATGAGTTAAAAATGCTAACTACTATGCAGTATGTAGAGTAAAGGCCTGTTTGATTTTTGTGCGATTATTTACGCGTAACGAAGTAAGTTGAGCTCTGAGTTCTCCATGATTTTGGCTTTTTCACCTGTCATGATATTGGCCAATAAGTGCCCAGAACCACATGCCATTGTCCACCCTAACGTCCCATGCCCGGTATTAGTAAAGAGGTTGTCGTATGGCGTTGCACCTATGATTGGTGTGCCATCTGGCGTCATTGGGCGAAATCCTGTCCAGAATTCTGCTTGGCTGAAATCACCGCCGCGAGGGAACAAATCGCGAACCACCATCTCAATCGTGTTTTTACGCTTTTGTGGCAAGGATGGGTCGAAACCTGCAAGCTCAGCGGTGCCAG
>NZ_JAWOUS010000986.1:0-511 GCF_033339495.1 Vibrio sp. 2134-1 | reverse complement strand
ATAAAAGCAACATAAACAACGACGTATTCTTTTCCATTATAGACAACACGTTTATTCAAACTCTCGCTTTACAACAAATTCGATTTTCTCTTGAAAAATACCCTCACCAACTACACTCTTTTAATATTAAACTCTCTTGTTTAGCTGACGAAGATTTTGTCCGTGAGCTTTTAAGCTTCAATGGTGCTAAGTTTGCTCTTGAGATAAGCGAGCTTGATTGTTATACCGAATCAAAAGAAATACGCGAAAACTTATCAGTGTTACAAGCGAACAATATCGAGATTTGGCTGGATGACTATCACCGTAACAACAAGCTGGCTAACATGTCACTTGGCAACATACTTTGGGATCGTATCAAGATTGACAAAAGCTTTCTAAAACACGCCGACCAAGAGTCTATACAAGCACTAGAGTACTTCTTAGCCCCTTTCTGCTTACACGGATTGATCTTCGAGGGTGCTGAGTACATCGAGCATCATAAGATGTTAAAGACAAGCCACTCATTAACTCA
>NZ_JAWOUS010000985.1:0-512 GCF_033339495.1 Vibrio sp. 2134-1 | reverse complement strand
TAGTTCACAACCGTGGTTGGAGTATGCTTAAACTTGGCACACGAACGACGTGTGGTTGCCAAATCTTGGCCACGTTTGTGAGGGTTACGAATTAAATACTCACGAGAGTAACGACGCATGAAAGGCATGTCTAAAGCCCAACATGCCATACCAATAAACGGCACATACAGCAGTTGTTGCTTGAGGAAAAACTTCGGCATTGGAATGCGATCTTTAAATACGCAGCACAGTACAACAATATCTGTCCAACTGAGGTGATTGCTGATCAGCAAATACCAACCATCTTTTTTCAGATTCTCGATGCCTTGAACGTCCCACTCCACACGGTTAGACAAGGCAAGAATCCCCGTATTGACGGTCGCCCAAATCCACATCACTTTGTTGGCAGCTTCCGTCCCTTTAGCTTTTAACTGCGCGGTCGGAAGTAGGATCTTAAAAATAGCGATGACACAAATTACGAGTGAACAAATCGCAGAATTGAGGATCACAAAAGAAGCGTTAAAAAAAAATAA
>NZ_JAWOUS010000984.1:0-513 GCF_033339495.1 Vibrio sp. 2134-1 | reverse complement strand
TTTGCTTCTCAACGTTCTTTTGGTATTCCAGATACTTCGCGTTTACTTTGCCCGCTTCTGCTGACGCAACATCAGCACTCAACAGTCGGCCATATTGATCGATGACAGAAACAAACTCAGGCTTCATCGCCGTCACACTGCCTACGATCAAGTTGATGATCGCTTCAACCTGTTCTGGCTTAAGGTCTTCACCCGGTTTGAGTTCGAGCATGACAGATGCAGACGGGTTTTCACCGTTTTGGCGAACAAACAAAGTTTGACGAGGAATCGCAAGGTGAACACGCGCATTCGCTACCGAGTTTAGCGACATGATAGTGCGTACTAACTCACCTTCTAAGCCATGACGGTAACGCGCAGTCTCCATAAACTGGCTGGTACCTAATGAGCTGTCTTCTTTCAGCGAATCCAGTCCGGTTGGCAGTTTCGCTTTTACGCCTTTTGACGCCAATAACATACGAATGCGAGCCACCTCACCTTCAGGAACCAGCACTTGGCCGTTCTGCTCCTGCATGC
>NZ_JAWOUS010000983.1:0-513 GCF_033339495.1 Vibrio sp. 2134-1 | reverse complement strand
GTTTGCCTGAACAACCGCTGCGTTAACTGGGGTAGTAAATCTCATTGCAGAGAAAATAGAGAAGTTTTGGATAGTTACACCCACGGTTGCTATAACAAACAACGACAACATACTTTTTCGTGTGAGTTTGGTTCCATATGGAGAGCATTTAGTACCTCTTATCAGCAAGAGTATTAAAGCTGCAACGGAAAATCGTAACGTCGCTGAATCCAAAGGAGAGACATCGCTATTAATAGCCTTTATTACGTTAAAGTTACTAGACCAAAAAAAGATAGCGACAACAACACCGCACCAAATTGATAAATGCTTAGACATAGATCTTCCTGATAAAAATTAACTTGACGCGATAATGCTATATATTTCATATTTGATTTTTAATAGCCAAATTTAAGAGGGTTAATCCCAAATATGGAACGTCACTCTTTGGATGACCTTTTGTTATTCGTTTCTGTTGCTCGCTATCAAAGCCTAACACAAGCATCTGAGCGTCTTAATGTCCCGTTAGCCACGCTA
>NZ_JAWOUS010000982.1:0-513 GCF_033339495.1 Vibrio sp. 2134-1 | reverse complement strand
GCTTCGGTAATGCGTTGCTCACCCATTAACAGAGCGTTATGTTTGCCAACGGCATCGAAAAGCTAATGTAATTCAATGTTATATGATAATTAGAGCTTTCGACTGAGCTCCAGAAGCCTACAACTGGCGTTATGATGAATATCATACTGAAATTACCCTTGTTGCATATTCGCGAACTAGTGACACATAGATGTATACGCCCATCAAATTCTATATTTCTTTACCTTTTGACTTGTTCTGGCTCGGACGCAACACTAAGGCAAAGTTTGATTACATTCGAACGACTCCTCCACGAGATATGGAGGCTGTATGGGATTTTAAAATATACAATAAAAACGGAATTGAGTGCGTTGATTGTAAATCCGGAAGGCTGTCTCCTTCAATTATCGAAACCCTCATTTTGGTACGTTGTGGTGGAAGATTCCACAACATACTAAAATACCAAATGGTTTGCATGTTTCGCTGGGCGAAGATGGAGGTAAAGGGAAGCATCATTTCACAATTCGTCCGCTT
>NZ_JAWOUS010000981.1:0-513 GCF_033339495.1 Vibrio sp. 2134-1 | reverse complement strand
GGGTAAAAGCCAGTGATGGTTTTAGGATCTTCGCCATAAGCTCCAAAGTAATGAGCCAGAACCGAATCTTGTTGATAGCCGAAATGGAAAGTGGTGGATTTCTCACTTGGCTGATTTGATTCGATTGATGAGCATGCTGAAAGCACTGAGAACATGGATGCGAAAATGAATTTGGAGAGCGTATGTAACAATGCACATTTCCTTGTCTTACAAAACCTTACTGTATTGAAGTATAGACATAAGTGCTTTCAACGTGCAGTTATCGCGGCTAAAGAACGAGTGTTTAGTCAAGTAAATCCATGAAGTGAGATCATACTGCGGGAAGAAAGCGGTATTGGGCGCGTTTTTCTCCTAATTTCAGTTTATTTTTATGGCGCACAAAATCATTTATTTTACTTATGTTTCTTGTTGTATTGGTCATTATCACTAATATCTGGCGATAATAACCAATAGCGCTCTGTAATAAATCAATTGAAATATATAACCATATGAATTTATTGAGGTAAATGTTTG
>NZ_JAWOUS010000980.1:0-513 GCF_033339495.1 Vibrio sp. 2134-1 | reverse complement strand
TGCTTCTTCCAGAGATTTCACACCACCATTAATAGCAATAGTTAAATGAGAAAAATCTTGCTTCAATTGGTAAGCACGTGGGTAGTCCAGCGGCGGAATCTCGCGGTTTTCTTTCGGGCTCAGACCACTTAGCCACGCTTTACGCGCGTGAATAGTGAACTGCTCACAGCCGCCTTTCTCAGAGACGATCGATACGAAGTCCGTTAGGAACTCATAAGAATCTTGATCGTCAATGCCAATACGTGTTTTAACCGTAACAGGAACATCAACCACCTCTTTCATTGCAGCGACACAGTCCGCGACCAATTGCGGCTCCGCCATCAGGCAAGCACCAAAGCGACCGTTTTGCACACGATCAGATGGACAACCCACATTTAGGTTGATCTCATCATAGCCACGTTCTTGCGCCAACTTGGCACACTTGGCCAAATCTTCTGGGTTTGAACCACCCAACTGAAGGGCTAACGGATGTTCCTCTTCGTTGTAAGCGAGGAAATCTCCTTTTCCATGAAT
>NZ_JAWOUS010000979.1:0-513 GCF_033339495.1 Vibrio sp. 2134-1 | reverse complement strand
CCCGTCAACTATTGGAACGCGGCCTCATTACAGAGGTCGCCCAACAAGCTTCAACAGGTGGTCGTCGAGCAATCTCATTGACCACTGAAGTGAAGCCTTTTCACTCTATCGCCGTTCGTTTGGGTCGAGACTACGTTCAATTCTGTCTCTATGACTTAGGCGGCACTGCACTGGCAGAAGATCAACACGAACTTCACTACACCAACCAAGCCGATTTGATTGCAGGTCTTATTGATTTATTAAAAGACTTCGTAAGTCGTTGCCAAGATAAAATTGACCAGTTGATTGCTATCGGTATTACGTTACCAGGCCTAGTTAACCCTACGACAGGCGTCGTTGAGTACATGCCAAATACGGATATTGATAACCTTGCGCTTGGTGAAATTATCCGAGAGAAGTTCAATACGGCTTGTTTTGTCGGTAACGACGTCCGTGGTATGGCACTTGCAGAACATTATTTTGGTGCTAGCCAAGGTTGCCAAGACTCTATCTTAGTTAGTGTACACTGCGGTA
>NZ_JAWOUS010000978.1:0-514 GCF_033339495.1 Vibrio sp. 2134-1 | reverse complement strand
ACTTATATAGGTAATTTGATACGTTGCTCTTGCAACGTTTAAAAATCGTGATACGATTTTCTTTAGACGTAAAAAAAGCCAACTGGCAGGTCGGCTTTTTTAGATTTAAACTTATTCGTGGTAAGTAGAAATCCTTAAAATAAGTCTACCTTATTTTAAGCACATTTCAAGACTCCCCTATTAGTTTTTATCCTTCCCCTATTGGATTCAAGATGTTTTGGTAGGTGGTTGCGTCAGCAACTACAAGGATCGCCGTTAGTTGCAACCTGCGAGGGCTTCCTCGCTTGCTAAAAAAATTGTGGTCATACGGGTATACCAACCAGTCACCACGGGCTTTAAAAGTAGCTAAACGACAGGGCAGCAAGCGACACATAGGAAGGTAGAGAGGGGTGCGGTGGTGGACTCGTGAACGTCCAAATAGCTCTCTATCCAGTAGACAAGAACACGCTTGATCTCTGGCTGGTACGGTGAAAAACCGCTTACCAAGTGCCTGATTATGCTATTAATTTAGTAG
>NZ_JAWOUS010000977.1:0-514 GCF_033339495.1 Vibrio sp. 2134-1 | reverse complement strand
AAGCGAACTTTGATGGGGCGGACATTGGCTTATTACAAAGCGTGCGTGAAATACCGGGCTTTTTAGCCTTTACCGCCGTGTTTGTGTTGTTGTTTATCCGCGAACAACGATTCATTTTGTTGTCTTTAGCGATGCTAACACTTGGTACAGCATTAACAGGTTACTTTCCCACTTTGTACGGTTTACTTTTTACGACCTTGTTGATGTCCACTGGTTTTCACTACTTTGAAACATTGAAGCAGTCCCTGTCTTTGCAATGGCTATCGAAAGAAGAAGCGCCAGAAATGCTAGGCAAGTTTATCTCGGTCGGCGCGCTGGCTTCTCTGTTTACCTACGGCGCGATTTGGATTTTTCTAGAGCAGCTTAAATTTGATTTCAAAACCGTGTATTTGTTGGCGGGTGGCGTTGGCTTTGTGTTGATCATCGTGATGGCACTGGTGTTTCCTCAGTTCAAAACAGCTGTGCCACAAAATAAGAAACTCGTACTGCGTAAGCGTTACTGGTTGTATTACGC
>NZ_JAWOUS010000976.1:0-514 GCF_033339495.1 Vibrio sp. 2134-1 | reverse complement strand
ATTACCAAATTGTTTGTAACGCTTGCGGTGGTAGTTGGCAATCTTCAATCTATCGAGCCACTTCATTTATCTCCCCTCTTGCTCACTACAGGCACAATGATCAAATTAAATGGGTAAACAGCCATTTCCTTTTACCTGCCGAATAGCAAGGTGTGTGTGGATGTCTTTGACGTTTTCTAACCTTTGCAGCTTTCTCGTGAAGCTTTCGTATCCGGGAAGATCTTTACTTACCACTTCCAATAAATAATCGTACGCACCAGATACGACGTGACAAGAAATCACCTCATCCATATCGACGATTGCGGTTTCAAACTCATCGATTGACGACGCTTGGTGGTTATTCAAACTCACTTCAACGAACACCGTCATCGCAATACCTACTGCGCCACGAGAGATCATTGCTCGATATCCGCTGATAACCCCTTCTTGTTCAAGACGTTTTAAGCGCCTCGCACATGGTGAAGCAGAGAGCCCTACTTGGTCAGCGAGCTCCGCTGTCGTTAATGTAGCGTCT
>NZ_JAWOUS010000975.1:0-514 GCF_033339495.1 Vibrio sp. 2134-1 | reverse complement strand
TTCTGTTGCCGTCGTTACTGATAAGAACATCGAAGAAAGCATGGTCACTGGCTTAGATGATATCTTTGAGTACACGCCAGGAGTCACGGTTAAGACAAACTCGCGTCAAGGTGTCCAGAGTATCAATATTCGAGGTATCGAAGGTAACCGAATTAAGGTTCTTGTTGACGGCGTATCTCAAGGTAACCAGTTCGAATCAGGGAATACGTTCATTAACTCTGCTCGCGTTAACGTGGATACCGACCTAATAAAAGCGGTTGAAATTGTAAAAGGTGCAGCGTCGTCTCTGCATGGTTCTGACGCAATTGGTGGCATTGTTGCATTTGAAACCAAAGATCCGGCTGATTTCCTTAAGGGTCGTAACTTTGGTGGCCATGCGAAGTTCAACTACTCTTCCGAAGACAATACATTCAGTGAATCTGTTGCACTAGCGAACAAAACTGGCGATTTGGAATCTCTAGTTGCCTATACGCGTCGCGACGGCAATGAACTGGATAACTTTGGAGATCTAGCA
>NZ_JAWOUS010000974.1:0-514 GCF_033339495.1 Vibrio sp. 2134-1 | reverse complement strand
AGAGCTTTTAATGACATATTAGTGAATTTTACACGTTAACAAAACTGACGGGAATATCTGGGTTTAGCGCTTCTAACGTAGACTGCGTGTCTGCTAGGTGACTGATTTTACCCTCAGAGTTTTCCACTAGAGCGGCAGCCTTAATGCTGTCGAAGGTTTCGCCTGCCAACAACACTTGAATCAGTGCTACTTGTAGCGGTGGAAGGCTTGGGTTAAATGCGGCGTTTTCTGCATAAGCACCTTTAAACACACGACCGTTCGCGAGCTCTAATGCCAAACCACTGAGGTTATTGGTATACGGCGCATGGCTCATGTTCATCGCTTCGACGGCTTGTTGAATCAATGCGGCTTCATCATCACACACAAATTGGTGTTTTACTTCGGTCATCAAACCAGACTCAATACCAAGGTCTGCTGGACCAAAAGCTTCTGGTAAGTATTCATGTAATGACTTTTCGTCGCGCTCAGGTAGCTGAACTTTCAACTCTTTAGCAGTCGACAGTTCGTTCATGAA
>NZ_JAWOUS010000973.1:0-514 GCF_033339495.1 Vibrio sp. 2134-1 | reverse complement strand
TGAAAGTTAAGTAGTTAGCCAAAAATAGCAAACCAACCGCAACAAAAAAGCGGCTCATTTGAGCCGCTTTTTACTGTCTAAAAACTGAAGGATTACTCCTCTTCTTCCTCATCTTTACGAGTGTAAAAACGAGCAAAGAACAGACCAACCTCAAACAGTAAACACATTGGGATCGCAAGTAACGTCTGCGAAATCATGTCTGGCGGCGTCAGCAGCATGCCGACAACGAACGCAGCCACAATAATGTATGGACGCTTCTCTTTTAGGTCTTGCGGCGTGGTCGCCCCAGTCCAACAAAGTAGGATAATCGCCACTGGCACTTCGAACGCAATACCAAACGCCATAAACAGCGCCAGCACAAAATCTAGGTAGCTCGAAATATCGGTCGCAAACTCAACCCCACCGAGAGAAATCGCAGTAAAGAAGCCAAATACCAGTGGAAATACCACGTAATACGCAAAGGCCACGCCACAGTAAAACAGCAACGAGCTAGAAAACAGCAATGGCATGATCA
>NZ_JAWOUS010000972.1:0-514 GCF_033339495.1 Vibrio sp. 2134-1 | reverse complement strand
AGATGCCGACTTGATCATGTTCATCTACCGTGATGAGGTCTATCACCCAGATAGCCCATACAAAGGCACTGCGGAAATAATTATCGGTAAACAACGTAACGGTCCTATTGGCTCGGTGCGTTTAACATTCCAAGGACAACACTCGCGCTTTGATAATTACGCGGGTCCAGCATTCGATATTGATGATGAGTAATGCTATGAGCTACATGAAAGCCGCAAAAGCATGCATTGACTTGTCTGCGTTGCAGCACAACTTGCAGCGTGTGAAAGCGCAAGCACCAGAAAGTAAAGTGATGGCGGTAGTGAAAGCCAACGGTTATGGCCATGGTCTACGTCATGTGGCGAAACATGCTAACCATGCCGATGCCTTTGGTGTGGCTCGCATTGAAGAAGCGTTGCAACTGCGTGCTTGTGGTGTGGTAAAGCCGATTCTCTTGCTAGAAGGTTTTTATTCGCCGGGCGATCTGCCTGTGTTAGTGACGAACAACATCCAAACCGTGGTGCACTGTGAAGA
>NZ_JAWOUS010000971.1:0-514 GCF_033339495.1 Vibrio sp. 2134-1 | reverse complement strand
TGGACTACATTTTAGTTGTTGATTTATCTTAGGATTTATTAGCAACAATCAAGAATAATTGGTAGGGTTAGAAGAGGTATGAAGGATTGAATTTATAAATGAATACTTGCGCTCTATTTCGATAAAAAACGTCCCTTTGATGCGATTGAGACAACGTTATTTGTCTTCAATCCAAGCCTCAAAGGGACGATTAAATTAAGCGTAGTTCACTTCAATTTGTTCGGCTTTCTCGAAAGCAGGGTGCGTCGCAAGTTGTTTACCGTAACGAACCATATTCGGGAATTGTTCTGCTAGGCCAAACATCTGTACTAACTCAACGATGAAAGACATCATGATGTCTGCACCCGTCAATCGCTCTTCTACGAGGTAGGTTTTTCCTTCCAACGCTTGTTCGAAGTAGCTCAATACATTCATTGCTTCTTTGTCGGCGTATGCAGGCAAAAACTGCATCGAGTTCGGCTCTTTACTGATGAATATTTTCAATAGCATCGGCAAAATAGCGGAGCTTTCTGCA
>NZ_JAWOUS010000970.1:0-515 GCF_033339495.1 Vibrio sp. 2134-1 | reverse complement strand
CAAACCTTCCGTTGAAGAGTTAAATCAAAGGAGTGATTTGATTATTAAATATGAAACTATAAAGAAAGGTCGCAGTGTTACTGGATTGGCTTTTAGCTTTAAACAAAATCCCCAGATAAAAATGGATGTTTGATTTGATGGTATAGCCGAACTGGCAAGATAAAATCTAAAGTAAAAAAAACGCCCTTAGAGGGCGTTTTTTGTTCGAAACGAACAGTGATGTTTTTGCCCTGTAAATCGCTCTCAAAGCGTCACAAACTTACAAAGCGTTTTAGTCTTACATCCGCTCGGGTTAGGTATGAAAATCGCCACTACGCGCGTTCTGGGCGCTCTGAGCGGCGTTTTGAGCATCAAAGTGGGCCATTTAACATATAACCAATAACACGCCCCAATTAAGAGCCACTAACCATAATTTATTCATTTGCCCATTTCATCTTATAGGTGCATGTTTTAGCATTTAAAATAAAAATGGCGTTTGTGACATGTCACGGTAAGGTATTTATTAATGCAGTATG
>NZ_JAWOUS010000969.1:0-515 GCF_033339495.1 Vibrio sp. 2134-1 | reverse complement strand
TCATGACCCAAACCTTGACCCTTTTGAAGCTTTTTTTGGTTACCCTCGCTCCCAATTAACTCAAGTAAAAAATGGATTTGTGGTGATTGATGGGAGTGTGGCAAGCAGCTCGTCAACAGTTCAATCTTGTGTTGATAGAATTGCCAGTGCGTTTTCTGTGAGCGACAAAGTTTGGGTGGTTGGTGATTGTGACCTAGAAACTGGTATAGGAACCAGCCTCAATGCTAGCCCTAAGCTTCTTGTTATCGAGAATGGATTATTGTCGGTTAATGGTGCTGACTCTTTTCCCGGAACTGTTTACCAATTGTTTACTTCTACAGTTAGTGACATGACCGCAAGATGGACATCGGATGTCTCAGTCACTCCATTTATAGGAGGGCTCTCTACAGACGAAATAAAGAAACTTACTTTTTTTTCCCGTGGCGCTTTTAAGCCTGTAGGTGGATATGTTTTCGACACCCCTGGTGGGTTAAGTGTCTTTGGTGCTGCAGTTAACCTGGAGTTTGATTCAACAT
>NZ_JAWOUS010000968.1:0-515 GCF_033339495.1 Vibrio sp. 2134-1 | reverse complement strand
CACTCACCTCTACCAGTGGATGGATAACAATGAAATTAAAAAAACTACTCACAATCGCTGCCCTATCTGGCATGACAATGCTCAGTGCCTCTGCTAACGCTTTTTTTGGCTCCAATGACGATAACGTCAGACTTGGTTACCTCGTGAAGCAGCCGGAAGAGCCTTGGTTTCAAACCGAGTGGTCTTTTGCGGAAAAAGCAGCGAAGCAATACGATTTTGAATTGGTCAAGATGGCCGTGCCTGATGGTGAAAAAACGCTGAATGCGATTGATACGCTTGCTGCCAGCGGGGCGAAAGGTTTTGTCATTTGTACGCCAGATCCAAAGCTTGGCCCTGCGATTATGGCCAAAGCGAAAAGCTACGATTTGAAAGTCATTACTGTTGATGATCAGTTTCTAAACGCGAAAGGCGAACCGATGAAAGAGGTGCCTTTAGTGATGATGGCGGCGAGTGAAATTGGTTACCGTCAGGGCTCAGAGCTGTTTAAGGAGATGACGAATCGTGGATGGGATGCC
>NZ_JAWOUS010000967.1:0-515 GCF_033339495.1 Vibrio sp. 2134-1 | reverse complement strand
TCATGTCGTGGTTTGCACCAGATAGGTACTGATTAACGCCAAACCCTAGTGCCCCGCCAACAAGCAGAGCGATGGTTGCTACCTTGATTGAATTTGAACTCATTCCTAATTCCTTATTTTCCCCATGAGGCATGACAGCGATGTTGATTGTTTATTGGTGTGCATTCGCCATCGTCCCCACACTTGGGTTCTTTCATGTTTTTGTTTTAGTTCGCGCTTGCTTCAGGCGTGATGTTGGGTGTGGATACTTGATATTCGAAACCACCCAATAAAGCTGCTAAGTTGCTGTTTACGATGTTTAAATCGGTAATAAGACGTTGCTGTTCGAGCTTTAGCGCCAGCTCGTCTGTGCTTGCCATGATCACGTCATTAAACTGTGCGGTATTGTTTTGATAACCCCTTTCTACCGCGTGAATACGAGCTTGAACTTGGGGAAGTAAGGTGGATTGATAACGCTCTAAACGCTGACTCAAGTTGGCGCGATCAACCAGCAATGTGTTGACCTTCGCGTTCAT
>NZ_JAWOUS010000966.1:0-515 GCF_033339495.1 Vibrio sp. 2134-1 | reverse complement strand
ACTAAGCATAAAAAAGCCCCAGATAGGGGCCTTAAAAATTTATAGAGAAGGGTAACTAGAAGCTCGAAGTATCTTGGAACAAGCCAACTTTAAGATCCTTCGCAACATAAATTTCTTTGCCGTCAACGCATACACGGCCGTCTGCTAGACCCATCACTAGTTTACGGTTCACAACGCGCTTCATATGAATTTCATACGTTACTTTCTTAGCAGTTGGCAGAATTTGGCCAGTAAACTTCACTTCACCAACGCCAAGAGCTCGACCTTTGCCTTTGCCGCCGACCCAACCTAAGAAGAAGCCCACTAGCTGCCACATGGCATCTAGACCGAGACAGCCTGGCATTACTGGGTCACCAGGGAAGTGACAATCGAAGAACCAAAGATCTGGAGTAATATCCAACTCTGCAAGAATTAAACCTTTACCAAAATCACCTTCTGTTTCAGACATTTTAGTAACTCGGACCATCATTAGCATGTTTGGTGCAGGAAGTTGTGGGTAGCCCGGACCAAAAAGC
>NZ_JAWOUS010000965.1:0-515 GCF_033339495.1 Vibrio sp. 2134-1 | reverse complement strand
AACGCGTCGTGGTTCTCAACTGGGACATTTTGGAGCAAGTGCTCGCGTTGGACATCGAGCCCATTGCTGCGCCTAACTTGCCGGGTTATCGCCAGTGGGTAGTGAATCCTTACGCACCAGAATCCATTGAGGATATCGGCACTCGCGCCGAACCCAATTTAGAGAAAATCGCGAGTTTGAAACCCGATGTGATCCTAGCGGCTTCTCCTCAGCAAGATTTAATTCCTCTGCTCAGACAAATCGCGCCGGTGGTGTATTTGCCGAATTTTTCGCAAAACGAAGCCGCGGCTCAAACCGCAATCAAGCATTTTCGTACGCTAGGTGCGCTGTTTGATAAACAAGAGTTAGCGGAACAAAAACTGGCAAAACTCAATGACTCATTCAAACAACTGCGTGACAAAATTCGTCAGCATTATTCTGCCCCATTAGACGTATTGGTGATGCGCTTCTCGACACCCAATTCTGTTCTGCTATCGACGGAAAATTCGACCACTGACTATGTGGTTGAGCAGCTT
>NZ_JAWOUS010000964.1:0-515 GCF_033339495.1 Vibrio sp. 2134-1 | reverse complement strand
TCACCAGCGAAGAGATTGAACAAAAGGGCGAAACAGAGCTTTATGATGCGCTGCGTCACGAGCCTGGGGTAAGTGTGTCAGGTGGCGCTGGTCGTCCACAAAACATCACGATTCGGGGCATGACGGGTAATCGCATTATGATCATTCGTGACGGCATTCGCTCTGCAGACGGTTTTGGTGCGAATGACAACAATGACAAAGTGGGCCGCGACACGTTCGATCTATCTAATCTTGAATCATTAGAAGTAGTGAAAGGGGCAAGCTCCTCAGTTTTGGGCTCTGGTGCCATTGGTGGCGCTGTGATTCTAAAATCCAAACAGCCGGGCGAGTTTTTAGAAGATCGTGACTTTTATGTTGACGCCACGGGCACTTATACGGGGATCAGCAATAAATACAAAGGCGCGAGCAATTTGGCATTTCGTTCTGGCGATACGGAAAGCTTGGTCAACGCGGCTTATTGGCAAGGTGAAGAGACGCGTAACTTCAGCCAAGATTTGTACAACCGCGATTTGGAT
>NZ_JAWOUS010000963.1:0-516 GCF_033339495.1 Vibrio sp. 2134-1 | reverse complement strand
ATTATCAATAAACAGTGGATTGTTAAAGTCGATTACTCACAAGTCAGTGACATTGATTACTTCCTAGATTTGGACTCTGACATCGGTAACCGTGAAGACGGCCAGTTAGTCCAAGAAGGGCATGTGCAGTACCGTTCAGATTTCTGGGATGCGTCTTTAACCGTTCGAGATTTCCAAATCCTCTTGAAAGAAGAAAACCGTCCATATCGTTTGCTTCCTCAATTAGATTTGAACTACTACACGCCGTTGTGGGGTGATCACCTTAACTTCGACGTAAAAAGCCAAGTCAGCCGTTTTGACACTAGTGATACCGCTCGACCAAATGCGACTCGCGTTCACATAGAGCCGGGACTAACCATGCCGCTGTCAAATTCTTGGGCCACTTGGACAACGGAAGCGCGCGTACTTTCCACTTACTACTCTCAAGACCTTACTGGCTTGACAGACGTGGACTTGAAAAACCAGCTTGATGAACAAGTTTCTCGTGTTATTCCTGAGTTCCGTACCCATGCTCAG
>NZ_JAWOUS010000962.1:0-516 GCF_033339495.1 Vibrio sp. 2134-1 | reverse complement strand
TGACAAAAATCGTCGATAAAACTCAGTATGAGTCTGGCGACACGCTGACGTATACGATTCAAATTGAAAACACCACGGCAAACTGGGCGAACGATGTCCAAGTTAAAGACTTCGTAAACAAAATTACGGCGGCCAGCGTGACTGGTGCGGACGTGATTGCGTTTGAGTCTGGGACTATTTACATGAATGCCGAGTCTTTGAACGGAGCCACTAAGTTCCCCGCAGCCAATGACGAGTTCATTGATGGCAGTATTGATATTGCGCCTAATGATGTGGTGACCATCACCGTAGAAGGTGAGCTCAACTCGCAAGTCGTTGGCGAGGTGACCAATACCGTTGATGTTACCTACAACGGCACCACAAAAACGGCAGAAGCGACCAGCACGGCAAAGATCCCCGATCTAACGTTTACGAAAACGCCGATGGTGGAGCATTACAGCCCAAACAAAGCGTCGGGTTACATTCTTAAAATTGTCAATGAAGGCAACAACTACGCGAACGATATCAATTTGAAAG
>NZ_JAWOUS010000961.1:0-517 GCF_033339495.1 Vibrio sp. 2134-1 | reverse complement strand
TGAAGTGCACTTCAATAACATTTGTGAAATTACCGCAGACTTTGACACCAAAGGTTACTGGCACAACAAAAATGGCTTAAGTGAACTAACTGAAGCCGACAGAGTATATGTGAATGGATTAGCCCCTTACGCCTCTCCAAGTAACTACTTTGGAGCTGGTGACGAGCCATTTGACGGTAAATTTACTGGTGGAGAGCCAGTTGAAGCAGCATTTAGCGGCGATTCTGCTATTTGGATGGCCGGGACTTGGCAATCCGAAGTGTCACAATTCTTGGTCGATAGCAATGGCAACGCAGACCTTAACGAGCATAAAGAGCAGCTAGCTCAGCAACTACTCGCATTTATCTTTAACACTCGACATCGTCCAACCTCTGAAGGTTTAACCCAAACTACCGTTATTTGGTTTGGCGATCAGTGGATGTCTATTGGAGATATCATTAGTAACGCGGTCAGTGCTTGGGAAGGTTCAGACATCAATCAAATTGATCAGATCAAGACGGTTTTGGATGGTTTGAAT
>NZ_JAWOUS010000960.1:0-518 GCF_033339495.1 Vibrio sp. 2134-1 | reverse complement strand
TACTTGCGAGTGATCTTCTACATCCCACCATATGTTGCCTCGTTTCACGAAACAGCTTTTGCTTTGTGACGCTAATGTATAAGAAAGACCCGCATTCGCGACGTTTTCTTGCCAAACATCTTTGGAAAATACGAAGTAACGGTCGCCACGACGAAGCCACATTTCCTTGCCTTCAATAAACATACTTGCTCCTGCAATTAGAGCATTAATGGCGTCATCGTCCATATTTTGCAAGCTTTCTAGTAGCTCGTCACCTTCTTCGTTGTCACGCTCTTTAATGTGCATGTACTGAGCAAGTTTAGGACGCAACTCGGGATACTTTTCAACATAGCGCGCCGCGTAAGTACCGCCACCCGGGTGAATTAATCCACTACGCGAGAACCAACGCGGCGTTAATTGCGTTCCCTTACAAATAGCACGAGTAAATACTAGAGGTTCAGTAATTAGAGGGCTGAGAGGTAATTTCCCTCGACATGTATTCGCCAAGCTGTAGAGCTGCTGAATATCCTTCAAAGGAT
>NZ_JAWOUS010000959.1:0-518 GCF_033339495.1 Vibrio sp. 2134-1 | reverse complement strand
AATACGTTGATGCTCTGGCAGTAAATCTTCATAACGGCCATCGGTGATCACCGGAACCTGTTTACGTAGCTCAATCAAACGTTTGTAGAAGTAGAACACCGAGTTCAAATCAGCAACCGCTGCTTCTGCGTTGATTTCAGAGTAATTCTGCGCCACCTCAAGCCACGGTGTGCCTTCGGTAAAACCAGCGTGCTTTTGGCTGTTCCACTGCATTGGCGTACGTGAGTTATCACGCGACTTCTGCGCCAAAATCGCCATCATCTCCTCGTGTGCGACACCATCACGGTTGACCATAATGTCATACATGTTGGTGCTTTCTACGTCGCGGTACTGGCTGATCTCAGTGTAACCTGGGTTGGTCATACCAATCTCTTCTCCTTGATAAACATACGGCGTGCCTTGCATCATATGTACAGACGCCGCCAGCATTTTCGCCGACTCGACGCGGTATTGTTTATCATCACCTAAGCGGCTGACCACACGAGGTTGATCGTGGTTACACCAGAACAGTGCGCCCC
>NZ_JAWOUS010000958.1:0-518 GCF_033339495.1 Vibrio sp. 2134-1 | reverse complement strand
TTTTCATCCGTACAGTAGTTCTCAGCTTGCTGCACTGCTGCTGCAAAAAAAGGAACCGACAGTGACTTCGAGACATTCTGGAAAACTTTGGTTCCTTCTTCGTAACTCACCTCAGCGCTTGGTGCCAAGGTACTAAGAAGCTGACCATAATTTTCCACACATCCCTCTATCGCATATTGAATACATGGTTGTGCTGCAGGCACCAGCTCTTTCGAGAACTGCTGAGTAAAACTCTTAGATTGAGAGAGAAATGGGTAAGATAGGATTAACTGCTGACCCAGACCAATCGCATCATCTTTTGCTCCAGATGCGACATAGTGTTCAAACGCTCCCAACGCCGCATTTTGAACTAGGCTTTCCCACTCGCTATTACGTTGAGATGGACGAATATCTTCCGCATGCGCTAATAGCTCGTTCCAATTTTTAGAGCCGTTCAATGCCTTTAAGTCGTCCATGGTGTAACGAGCTTCTTCACCGACCACGGCAAAGCTGACGGACACCATGAATAACGACAATAA
>NZ_JAWOUS010000957.1:0-519 GCF_033339495.1 Vibrio sp. 2134-1 | reverse complement strand
TTAGCGTTGATCCCATACCTATACATACTGGTAATCGACACTCTTTCCAAACTGTTCGTCGGATTAAAGAGCCATGTTCTCGTAAGTCTTTAATTGCAGGAAAGCAGCGATGAAAGGAAAGAAATGATTCATCAATGGAGTATACATATTGTTCAGGCGCAAACCGCCCGATGACATCCATCATTTTGGACGACAAATCTGCGTAAAGTTCATAATTAGATGATAGAGCAATTACACCTTTTAACTCACACAACGCTTTGACTTCAAAGTAAGGTTTAAACTTTGCTATACCTGCTTCTTTAGCTTGACGATTAGATGCAACGACACAGCCATCATTATTCGACAGAACGATTACGGGCTTACCTCTCCACTCGGGTCTAAAAACTTGTTCAGCACTACAATAAAAGGAATTAGCATCAACTAGGGCAAACATTATTTTCTACGAGATGAGAGTAAATAGCTTGGGCGGTGACAACGGATAGATCGAATCACTACACCTTCAATCGAAAATGTATCTTA
>NZ_JAWOUS010000956.1:0-519 GCF_033339495.1 Vibrio sp. 2134-1 | reverse complement strand
TACGATAATTAAGAGAGCCAATGTGTAATTGACTCTCAAAGTTATGTGAGAGGCGTTTAGTATAGTGATTGAACCGGTTCATCCCCAAATCATTGATTTAATAGAGCCAATGATTCATCCGATAGGTGTTGAGTGATAAGCACTGTCAAGTTACTTTTGGGTCTTGAGCACGCCACGTAAAAGAGATTTCGATTTCTTTCTAATGCACCTATTCTGTTTGCTGGACATGTCGTATGCAACCACGTAAGTAATTGATCCCAGTTGTATAAGTTCCACCCTCTGCCAAAACAACTAGAACATTGTCAAACTCTGCACCTTTCACTCCGTGCTTAGTGGAAAATGGTGTGTGTGAAATATAAACATTTTGACAATCAACTATGCATTGGATATCTTATCCAGCGGCTATATGGCAGCCAGCCCACTCCAAAGGCAAACTCCAATATTGGAACCATGAACATATCTATCGTTTTAGCTGATCTTATTTTGATAAGCGGAATGACTGATGATTAGGAGTGAATC
>NZ_JAWOUS010000955.1:0-519 GCF_033339495.1 Vibrio sp. 2134-1 | reverse complement strand
TCCGGAAGAACTGCACACCATGTCATTCTCTAGCTACGATGAATACAGCAAGCTCACACGCTATGTACGCTCTCAGCTGCAACTCAACAAAGTTGACCTAGTTCAGCCGTCATCTTCAGTACCAAATCTGCATTTAATCAAAGCAACCATGGATGAGCGAACGCTCTCGCTTTACCAAAACAGTCGTGCGGCAGAAAAAGAGTTGACTTACGTGGTACAATATCGCGTCACAATTCCAGGGTTTGGCTCAAAAAATTTCACCACAACCGTGAACCGCAACTACTTAGACAACCCGCTAACAGCATTGGCAAAATCGGTTGAACGTGACGTAATCGAAGACGAGATGCGTCAACAAGCAGCGAAACAGATGATGCGTCAACTTGGCCGAATCCGTGCTGAGTACGAAGCGGGGCAAATTGCAGCGCCAACTGAGAAAACAAACTCTTAATCAACATGCGAATTTATGCTGACAAGCTAGCTGACCATCTAGCCAAACACTTAAAGCAGGTTTATCTGATC
>NZ_JAWOUS010000954.1:0-519 GCF_033339495.1 Vibrio sp. 2134-1 | reverse complement strand
TCGTGCGGGCGGTACGGTTCGTTTGGCGGACCTTCTTGATGAAGCCGAAGTTCGTGCTGCACAGTTGATTGAATCTAAGAACCCAGAGCTAGATGCTGAAGAGAAAGAGAAGATCTCTAAAACAGTTGCGATGGCAGCGGTTAAATATTCTGACCTATCTAAACACCGCACTACTGACTACGTGTTCGATTGGGACAATATGCTAGCATTTGAAGGTAACACAGCGCCGTACATGCAATACGCATACACTCGCGTTGCCTCTATCTTTGCTAAAGCTGGTGTAGCGATGGATGAACTTCAAGGTGATATCCAAATCACTGACGAAAAAGAAAAAGCGCTTATCGCTAAACTTCTACAATTTGAAGAAGCCGTTCAATCTGTTGCTCGTGAAGGCCAACCGCACATCATGTGTAGCTACCTATTTGAACTAGCGGGTCAATTCTCAAGCTTCTACGAAGCATGCCCAATTCTAGTAGCAGAAGATGAAGCCGTTAAGCAAAGCCGTCTAAAACTGGCAGC
>NZ_JAWOUS010000953.1:0-519 GCF_033339495.1 Vibrio sp. 2134-1 | reverse complement strand
CAGGCGTCTTGCCACAAACTGCGACCTTCCACCGCTTCGATATTGTCTACGACTTGGTCTTGTAAGGATTGAGTATCCAGTTTCTTAATCGATAACATGTTTGACTCCTAAACGCGGATACGTGGGTCGATCACCGTGTACAACAAATCGACCACAAGATTAAAGAAGATGGTGAGTGAGGCGACAATTAAGGTGATACCCATGACTAAGCCGTAGTCGCGATTCAGTGCACCAGAGACAAAGTGCTGGCCCATACCACCAGTGCCGAAAAAGATGTCGATGATGACAGAGCCCGTCACGACAGAGACAAACGCTGGCCCGAGCATGGCGACGACGGGGATCAATGACGGACGCAGTGCATGGTGGAACAAGATGTAGGCGGTCGATAATCCCTTCGCTTTTGCGGTGCGAATGTAAGGCTGATTGAGGGTTTCAATCATCGCGCCGCGCATGACACGCGCGATGCTAGCGACTGATCCAATGGCAAGACTTAATACTGGCAAAACAAGAAAAGCTAAT
>NZ_JAWOUS010000952.1:0-519 GCF_033339495.1 Vibrio sp. 2134-1 | reverse complement strand
TGATTTATTTCCGCCACGAAGTGATCACTTTATTCCGAGCATTGTTTGCTTCGATCTTCAAAGGTGACCGCAGTAAAGAAGCAAAACTGGCATGGATGATCGTGATCGCGACGATTCCGGCGTGTGTGTTCGGTTTGCTGATGAAAGACGTTATCGAAGTCTACCTGCGCAGTGCCTATGTGATTGCGACAACCACCATCGTATTCGGTTTGTTGCTTTGGTGGGTGGATAAGAATGCCAAGCTTGTTGCCGATGAGTACCAAACTGGCTGGAAGAAAGCGGTGTTTATTGGTATTGCTCAAGCACTTGCGATGATTCCTGGGACTTCACGTTCTGGCGCAACGATCACTGCCGCTCTATATTTGGGCTTCACTCGTGAAGCGGCAGCGCGTTTTTCATTTTTGATGTCGATTCCTATCATCACATTAGCTGGTAGCTACTTGGGCATGAAGCTGGTTACCAGCGGTGAGCCTGTGCACGTTGGCTTTTTGCTGACTGGTATTCTGACTTCATTTATTA
>NZ_JAWOUS010000951.1:0-519 GCF_033339495.1 Vibrio sp. 2134-1 | reverse complement strand
GAGTTTTTCTCGGCGGCCAACAGCGACTTGGGCGATAAATGGCATCAGGTTATTGGGAATGCCTTGTGGGTCTTCCCCCATGCAGCCCGATGGGTGCGCGCCAACTGGGTTGAAGTAACGCAGTAAGGTGATGCTCCAGTCGTTTTCAGCATGGAACAGATCGCTGAAGCACTGCTCCACCATATATTTACTGCGACCGTATGGATTGGTGGTTGCGCCTGTTGGTGAATCTTCCGTAATCGGCACTATTTCAGGGTCACCGTAAACCGTTGCCGATGAACTGAATACGATGCTTTTCACGCCCGCTTTACGCATGCTGCGCGCTAACACCAATGAGCCATTGACGTTGTTGTCGTAGTACTCAAGTGGTTTTGCCACCGATTCGCCAACTGCTTTGAGACCAGCAAAGTGGATCACGGCTTGGATGTCGTGCTGCGCGAATACCGTATCCAAAAAGGCTTCGTCACGGATGTCACCTTGGTGGAACTCAGGCTGTTTGCCAGTCAGCGCTTCAATACG
>NZ_JAWOUS010000950.1:0-520 GCF_033339495.1 Vibrio sp. 2134-1 | reverse complement strand
GCTGATGCTCACTGGGCCAAATAAGTGCGTGTATTCGGGATGTTGATGGACAAAAGTCGCTATGCCTTTCCAGAGTAAGAGTAGGGCACTCATGCTTTTTTGATATTGCTCGGCAATCACAGAACGACCCATTTCAATCGACTTGCCCATTTGATCGAGAAAGCGTTGGTCATAGTTGAATAAGGTGCGCGAATACAATCCTTCTACGCCATATTTCGCCAATAATTGATCAACTAATCCAAGACGGTAAGCTCCTACCATGCATTGGTTCTCACGATCCCACACAAACAGGTGCAGGTAGTCATAATCGAAATGATCGATGTCTATCGCTTGTCCGGTCCCTTCGCCAACTTGACGGAAATTATGTTCTCGCAAGCGGCCAATTTCATGCAGGAGAGATGGGATCTGCTGTGCGCTGGCGCAGTACACGTCGAACTCGCCATTTTGAAGCAATTGAGTTTCTGCCGGTAAGCTGTGCAGCTCTTCAAGCAATTGGTCTATGGGTAACCCTGCCGCAATA
>NZ_JAWOUS010000949.1:0-520 GCF_033339495.1 Vibrio sp. 2134-1 | reverse complement strand
TGCAGACGATCGCTTAGCAAAATCAGACGTTGGCTTGTACGAGATAGACCATCTCACGCACAATGTTAAGCAAGGTAATATGGATGTATGGTCTGGTTTTTATGAGCGCATCGGGAACTTCCGAGAAATTCGATACTTCGATATCGAAGGTAAACTGACCGGCCTTGTCAGCCGCGCAATGACGGCGCCGTGTGGCAAAATCCGCATTCCAATCAATGAATCCTCGGATGACAAATCGCAGATTGAAGAGTTTATCCGCGAATACAACGGGGAAGGTATTCAGCATATCGCTCTGACAACGGATGACATCTATCAAACGGTGCAAACGTTACGTGACCGCGGTATGGACTTTATGCCAACGCCAGACACCTACTACGAGAAAGTCGATGAGCGCGTTGAAGGCCATACTGAGGATGTCAGCAAACTTCGTGATTTGCAGATCTTGATTGATGGCGCGCCAATGAAAGACGGTATCTTGCTGCAAATCTTTACTCAGACTGTTATTGGCCCTGTGTTCTTT
>NZ_JAWOUS010000948.1:0-520 GCF_033339495.1 Vibrio sp. 2134-1 | reverse complement strand
CGAAGTAAGTTTTGTGGTGTTTGCTGTAATGCACTTCCATGGTTTTTGCGTCGATGTATGGCTCTAACGCATCGTATGGGTAAGGCAGAGCGGGAAATGTATGTGACATAGTAAATCCTCCTTAATCGGAGGATTTACTCTAATGTTAATGAAAATCATTATCAACTGAAATCTTGTAGGGTTATTTGCCTACTTTAACTAAAGGCAGCGTGATGGAGACGCGCAAACCTCCCAGTGGGCTGCGGCTCGCGACTATCGTACCGCTGTGCTGACGAATCGCACTTTCGGTGATGGTTAACCCTAATCCTGTGCCGCCAGAGTGACGATCACGAGCAGTAGACACACGATAAAATGGACGGAAAATCGCTTCTAACTCTTCATCCGGAACACCATCACCGTTGTCATCGACGGTAATCGTCAGTGTGTCAGTCTTGTCTTGAATGTCTATCTGCACTTCATCTTTTCCGTAATAAATCGCGTTGCGAATGATGTTTTCTACCGCGCTCATCAACAGTTTTGG
>NZ_JAWOUS010000947.1:0-520 GCF_033339495.1 Vibrio sp. 2134-1 | reverse complement strand
AGGCTATCAACTGGCTCATCCTCTTCAATTACTCGATGAAACTCGTCTGAAGAGGCTATCAACTGGCTCATCCTCTTCAATTACTCGATGAAACTCGTCTGAAAAATGCCATTAGCACTCCGGTAGAACTGATTTCCGTGATCGATTCAACGAATCAATATTTGTTAGAGAAAGTCAGTGAATCCGATAAAGGGCGAGTTTGTATCGCTGAATATCAGGCGCAGGGGCGCGGTCGTCGCGGACGTCAATGGATATCGCCATTTGGCACCAATCTGTATTTGTCTATGTACTGGCGTTTAGATGCGGGTATGGCGGCAGCGATGGGACTGAGTTTGGTCGTGGGTATTGCTGCAGTCGAAGCACTGGAAAGTATCGGTATCCAAGGTGTTAAGCTTAAGTGGCCAAACGACATCTACTATCAAGATAAAAAACTAGCCGGTAGTTTAGTGGAGATGTCTGGTCAAGCAGGAGGCGCAGCTCACTTAGTGATTGGAATGGGATTAAATATTGGCATGCCTGA
>NZ_JAWOUS010000946.1:0-520 GCF_033339495.1 Vibrio sp. 2134-1 | reverse complement strand
ATCGAAAGCTGCTCATAAGCGTTATCCACCAATATTGCCGAGCATACGACTAAAGTGGCGCCAACGCCAAATAAAAACTTTCCTGTCGCCTGCTGGCGCTTACTTTGGCGATAACCTTGATAAAGCTGATCCATACGCTGGTTCATCGCTTTACCCTGTTTGAGGCTATCGTAAAGTAGCTCCGGCAGTTCCGGCAATTTCTCCGCCCAAAATGGCGCGCGATCTTTGATTGAATTAACCAAAGCTTGCGGGCCCACTTGATTCATCATCCATTCTTCAAGGAATGGCTTTGCGGTCTCCCACAAATCGAGCTGCGGATATAATTGTCTACCAAGCCCCTCAACGTACAGCAGCGTTTTTTGCAGCAGCACTAATTGAGGTTGCACTTCCATATTAAAGCGACGTGCGGTGTTGAACAGGTTCAACAGCACATGTCCAAAGGAGATTTCACACAGTGGCTTAGCAAAAATTGGCTCACACACAATGCGAATCGCGAACTCAAACTCATCGACATTGGTAT
>NZ_JAWOUS010000945.1:0-521 GCF_033339495.1 Vibrio sp. 2134-1 | reverse complement strand
AAAATGTGCCAGAAAAATACTGGGATATTGCGAAAGAAGGTATGCGCCGTGTAAACCATGGTACTCGTGGTACAGCTCGTCGTTCTTTCTACAATATGAGCTACCAGACAGCCGGTAAATCAGGTACAGCGCAGGTCTTTGGCTTGGGCGAGAACGAAGAGTACAACGCAGATGAAGTCGCGGAACACTTGCGTGACCACGCCCTGTTTACGGGCTTTGCTCCGTTTGACGATCCAAAAGTTATCGTTACACTCGTGCTAGAAAACGCAGGTGGTGGCTCAAGTAACGGTGGTCCAATGGCGAGAAAAATCTTTGACCGAGTGGTACTTGGCCCAGAAGAAATCAAACCAGAAGATGACAAAACCAACGCGCAAAAAGAGGTTACACGCTAATGAAGATGGATCCCTCTACAGGTAAAAACCGCGCCTTGTTTGAGCGCTTCCATATCGACTTGCCCCTCCTACTCGGCATCTTTGCTTTAATGGGTTTTGGTCTTGTGATCATGTACAGTGCCAGCGGAC
>NZ_JAWOUS010000944.1:0-521 GCF_033339495.1 Vibrio sp. 2134-1 | reverse complement strand
GTGCATATCAGCGTATGAAGATGCAGTTTGCTAAAAGCCACGTTCCGTCTTTCCGTTTAACAGACGTGTTAGGACCTAAAGGTTTAGAACAATTTGAGCGAGCAAGTGGAAAACCTCTATCGCAAGGTATTTCCGGTTTTTATACCTACAACGGTTTTCACAGCATTTTCCAAATTCAGATTAATCGCACCGTCAAAGGATTGATGGAAGAAAACTGGGTGTATGGGGATGATCTTAAAGCTCATGAAATTGATCATGATAGTGCTATTCAGGGGGTTCAAGCCCGCTATTATCAAGATTATGTCAATGAGTGGAAAACTCTGATAGAGGATGTTCAGCTTAAACAAGCTCCGAGTTTGGCTTTAGCAACAGAGCAATCAAGAGTTTTATCCGGTGTAGAAAGACCAATTGAATCACTTCTGCGTGCAATACAAAAGGAAGTGGGGTTATCGAAAGTAACGTTATCGGAAAATCAAAAGGCAGCAACGGAAGTCGCAGGAAAGGTTGCAAAAGTGAAGTTT
>NZ_JAWOUS010000943.1:0-521 GCF_033339495.1 Vibrio sp. 2134-1 | reverse complement strand
ATTGAGCTCTTTCATCGACTCAATAAACACCAACAATGCCGCAATCAGTGCACCACGTTTTACCAGTGGAAAGTGCACTCGCCACAGCATCGTATTTGGCGTACATCCCATCGTGCGTGACGCCATATCTAACGATGGAGAAATTTTATTTAGATTACTTTCGATACTACCACTCGCAACAGCAGAGAAACGCACCACCATCGCAAAGATCAACGCAAACATTGAGCCTGAGAAAATCAGCCCCGGTCTACCCCATTCCATCGCCTTCGCAATATCGTTTACGCGATAGTCCATAAACAGCACGGCAACCATCACGCCGATCGCCAATACCGTTCCAGGTACTGCGTAGCCCATTGAGGAAAGACGCATAAAAGCAAGGCTTTCACGTTTGCCATTGACTCGGTGAGTAAAGTTAACCACAAGAGCAACGGCCACGCCGATGATCGCAGCAATCACAGACACAACAAGACTGTTCCACGCATACTCACGGAATTCTGGTGTCCAGCTTTGCTCAAAGTAAG
>NZ_JAWOUS010000942.1:0-521 GCF_033339495.1 Vibrio sp. 2134-1 | reverse complement strand
AAAATGCGAGTCATTGCCGATTACATATCCGCAATGACCGATGGTCACGCGCAAAAGCTACACCGCCAATTGTTCTCTTCGATTGTGTTGTAGAACGTTGTTCTACTTGTTCAAATAATTTTTTTCAAATACGCCCGGAGGCATCTGGGCGATTTGAAATTCAATCATCCTGTCAAAAGCATTAAGTAGCGGCGAGAAGTCGTTATCCGGCTCCAATAAACTCAACGCATAAAACCCTGCTTCCACTGTCGAAAGACTGTTGTCTGAAGGCGCTTTACGAATTGTATAGTGACCTTGTAAATCCTCGGGAAGCTTTACTGTGGTTAAAGTGTGCAAGTTGGTGGAAAGCTGCCACATTTTATAGGCTTTTTTCCACGTGCCATCGAGCAAAATCAAGCGTGTTTTTCTTGTGCGCTCGCTCTCGGTACACGCAATGTCTGAAAGGCACTGTGATTGCTCCGACGGATAAAGGATAAAATGCTGATACGCTTCATCGGTGAGTAACGCGTTTAACTGTGCGT
>NZ_JAWOUS010000941.1:0-521 GCF_033339495.1 Vibrio sp. 2134-1 | reverse complement strand
GGTCATGTAGAACGCAACGCAAAAAATTTGGAAACACTTGGTTCGTTTTGGCAGCAAGCACAAGAACTTGAACAGGCTATCGACGTCTATCAGCAAGCTTACAATCTTGCTCCACAAGCAAAAACTCAAATAAAAATTGCTCGTCTAATGATTTTAGACAAGCAATATACGGAGGCGACGAAGTTTACGCAAAACGCCGCCCCAGATGCTAAGCACGAACAAAAAGGAGAGCTCTCTTACATTCGTGGCATGGCATATTTTGAGTTAAACCAACCGAGTAATGCTCTTAAAGCAATGAAAAGTGCGGCTCAATCTCCAGATATGAGAGCAATGGCGAGCCCTTGGATTAATTTCCTAGAGTCACAAGGGTAAGTCATGCATTTAGCATGGCGCGAAAATTAAGTGTGAGTCAGTCGCACGCCTGGGGAAGTGAAAGCTTCCCCTTTTTTCGTCGTTTTTCAGTTCTCAATCCGTTGTCATTGAAGGGTACGCAAACCAAAAGATCAACTGGTAACCACATA
>NZ_JAWOUS010000940.1:0-521 GCF_033339495.1 Vibrio sp. 2134-1 | reverse complement strand
AAAAAACTGAAGGCCAAAAATCTCGTTACCTTCTGATGGTTGAGGATACAGCATCGGTTGCGGCGTTATACCGCTCGTACCTCACGCCGTTAGGGATCGACATTAATATTGTCGGTACAGGTAGAGATGCCATTGAAAGTCTCAATCATCGAATTCCAGATCTTATTCTTCTCGATCTTCGTCTGCCTGATATGACGGGGATGGATGTTTTGCACGCCGTTAAAAAGAGTCATCCAGATGTGCCGATCATTTTCATGACGGCTCATGGCTCTATCGATACAGCGGTAGAAGCGATGCGTCATGGCTCTCAAGACTTTTTGATCAAACCGTGTGAAGCAGACCGTCTGCGTGTTACGGTCAACAACGCAATTCGCAAAGCAACTAAGCTAAAAAATGAAGCAGATAATCCGGGTAATCAGAATTACCAAGGTTTTATCGGCAGCAGCCAAACCATGCAGCAGGTCTATCGCACCATTGACTCTGCCGCTAGCAGTAAAGCGAGTATCTTTATTACTGGTGAA
>NZ_JAWOUS010000939.1:0-521 GCF_033339495.1 Vibrio sp. 2134-1 | reverse complement strand
TGCGTTGCTCACACCTTAACAGGGCGTTAGCTTAAATCATTAACAAGGATGTGTAATGAGAAGTAAAAAATGGATATTTGCAGGTATTTTACTCATTGGTGGACCCTCATTATTGCCATTTAGTTTGGAAGTGATCTCAATAATTGAGCTGTTTGGTCTTTTCGGCTTGTGGACAATTTATTCATCTTACGCCGAATATTTGGTGAATCATCCTCGGTTTCAAAGAGGTCTGCGTTTAGCTACCAGTTGGGACTTTCAGCCTCAAATGTTGTTCTCGCTGAGAGATCTTAGGACATGTCCACAGTTAGTTTTTCATATGCTCCCTATTCAAAGTGTGATGGTCTGGACTTTGAATATTATGTTTTGGGGTAGTGTGGCTTGGTGCTACATAATTTAAGCTAACAAATTGTTCAAGAGGGATTCGCAACGCGTGGCATTTTTACTATGCGTTGTTTTTTGATGATTACGGCGGTATGCAGCGGCTTCAGTATTGCGTTGCTCACCCCTTAACAAGGCGTTAT
>NZ_JAWOUS010000938.1:0-522 GCF_033339495.1 Vibrio sp. 2134-1 | reverse complement strand
CATTGGTATTACGAAACGTGCTTGCAGACTGGTTTCGAACATAATAGGCAATACACCAGCAAAGGTCGTGATGGATGTCAGCGTAATCGCTCGAAAACGCGCACAACCAGCCTCAACCACCGCCTGCTTGATGCTCATTCCTTTCTCTCGCACTTGGTTCACATAATCTGTCATCACCAACGAGTCGTTGATCACCACACCTGCGGCTGCGATCAAACCGAATGTCGACATCATGCTAACGTCTAGCCCCAACCAGAAATGTCCCCAAATCGCCCCTGTTAAACTAAACGGGATAACAGACATCACGATAAGAGGCTGGGTATAGCTCTTCAATGGTACGGCAAGCAAGATATAAACAATGATCATCCCTGCCACAAAGAACATGATTTGTTCGTTGCGTTGCGCGGCTTGCTCTTCGATGTCACCACCCAGCTCTGTTTTAACACTTGGGTGCAGCTTCTTCATATCAGGCAAAATACTATCGTCGATGATTTTCACAATTTCTTGTGGCTCAACGAGTTC
>NZ_JAWOUS010000937.1:0-522 GCF_033339495.1 Vibrio sp. 2134-1 | reverse complement strand
AACCTGCGTTGTGACCGTTTTTATTTTAACCCTTAGGGGCTCATCTATCCAATCGTCTAGCCAAGGAAAGAAATGTAACCTTGCAAGATGATTAAGTTGACGATGTCGATAAAGAACGCGCCAACAATTGGTACCACCATAAATGCCTGAGGCGAAGGACCAAAACGGTTAACAATAGAACCCATGTTCATCACCGCTGTTGGCGTCGCACCCAAACCAAAACCACAGTGACCACCCGAGATAACCGCCGCATCGTAGTTGCTGCCCATTACCTTAAAGGTCACGTAATAGGTGAAGATGGCCAAAATCACCGACTGAATCGCCAGAATCACTAAGAATGGGATCGCCAAATCAAAGATGTTCCACAGCTTCAAGCTCATGAGAGCCATTGCCAAGAACAGAGACAGCGACACCGTACCGAGCATATCGACGGTTTCAGCGTCCAGCTTACGAATCTTAGTCACCTCTAAGAAGTTCGTAATAATCACACCAATGAACAGTGCATAGACCAAATCAGGAATC
>NZ_JAWOUS010000936.1:0-522 GCF_033339495.1 Vibrio sp. 2134-1 | reverse complement strand
GTTGGCGGAGTTGGAACTCGCTAAGTTGCGTTTATCGTTCACCACATTAAAAGCGCCGGTTGATGGCATCATTTCTCGGGTCAATATTGATCAATTTGAGAATGTTCAAGTTGGGCAACATATCGTCAATATCCACAGTCTGGATCGCGTAGAAGTTCTGATTCAATTGCCAGATCGCTTGTACGTCAAACAGCCTCCTACAGAAGAAAGATTAACGGCAATTAATGCGGTGGTTCGTGTTCCTAGTGGCAACGAGTACAAGGCGACGGTTAAAGAGTTCACTACTGAGCCTGACCCAACCACGGGAACGTTTACCGTGACGCTTTCTTTACCGATGCCAAAAGAGGAATACATCCTTGATGGCATGGCCGTTGAAGTGACCTCGAAAGATGAAAAAGTGGGTTTAGAGCTGAACGTTGGGATCAATGTGCCGATTGAGGCAATTTTCAATGCTGATGGAGACGAGCTTGGACGTGAGAACAAGTTTGTTTGGGTGCTGAATGACGACGGTACCATTTCACG
>NZ_JAWOUS010000935.1:0-522 GCF_033339495.1 Vibrio sp. 2134-1 | reverse complement strand
CACAAAGCGTTGTATCTCAAGTTGATGCTCGTAAACCTCAAGCCAAACAAGACTTGTCTTTACTTGTGCAGAAAACGTATCTAGAAGCGCAGCAAGCGATTGATGAAGTGCAAGGCTTAGAATCCAGCATCGCACTAGCCAATGAAAACCTGCTTCTGCGAGAGAAGGCATTCACTCAAGGTCTTTCTTCTTCTCTCGATGTGGTTGACGCTCAGCTTTATGTCGCCAGTATCGAAACTCAACGTTCGGCGGCGCGCTTCCGCTATCTGATTTCACTAACCAAACTATTAGCATTAAGCAGTGAAATGAACAGCTTCGAACAATATCAAAATACCGCTTACGCCCCAGCGAAAATATCCAAAGAGGTTAAATAAGTCATGGCAGCAAAATCTTTAAAACCCGTTCTACTTTCAATTTGCGCCTTGGGTGTGGCTTCTTGGGTTGGCTATCAGTTTTACCAAGCTTATCAGCCAGAACCAGTTCGCTTACAAGGTTTGATTGAAGCTCAGCAATACAGCATTT
>NZ_JAWOUS010000934.1:0-522 GCF_033339495.1 Vibrio sp. 2134-1 | reverse complement strand
TGCGATGCCCGCTTCAATAGCGATACGTGCTGTTACGTCTGATGGTAGAACTGCTTCACGGTAAGCTGCGTCTTGTTTGTCGAATGCATCTGTTGATGGCATTGAAACAACGCGTACTTTCTTACCTTCTGCGGTTAGTTGTTCAGCGGCTTTCACTGCTAACTCAACTTCAGAACCTGTTGCGATTAGGATTAGCTCAGGTTTGCCATCGCTGTCTTTCAGGATGTAACCACCTTTCGCGATGTCTGCAACTTGCTCAGCGCTACGTGGTTGTTGCGCTAGGTTTTGACGAGAGAAGATAAGTGCTGTTGGTGCATCTTTACGTTCAATCGCTAGTTTCCATGCTACAGCAGACTCAACTTGGTCACATGGACGCCATGTGTTCATGTTTGGAGTCAAACGTAGAGACGCGATTTGTTCAACTGGTTGGTGAGTTGGGCCATCTTCGCCAAGACCGATAGAGTCGTGAGTGTACACTTGGATGTTCTGAATCTTCATCAGAGCGGCCATACGCATTGCGTT
>NZ_JAWOUS010000933.1:0-523 GCF_033339495.1 Vibrio sp. 2134-1 | reverse complement strand
TATGCGAGTGCACGAAGAAAGCTCTCAACACGTACTCAACTACCTACAACAGCAGGCTTTGGTCGCGAAGATTTACCATCCGAGTTTGCCAGATCACCCAGGTCACGAAATCGCGAAAAAGCAGCAGTCGGGTTTTGGTTCTATGTTGAGCTTTGAATTTGCAGGCTCATTTGAGCAACTTAAAGTGTTTGTTAAAGAGCTCGAACTGTTTTCTCTTGCAGAGTCGCTTGGTGGCGTGGAGAGTTTGATTTGTCACCCCGCATCTATGACGCATCGAGCCATGGGGGAAGAGGCGTTAGCGGAAGCGGGCGTGTCGCATCAGCTACTTCGTCTGTCTGTGGGTTTAGAGGATGCACAAGACCTTATTACCGATCTCGATCAAGCCTTTGTAAAAGCTGCTCAGTAATAGGAGAACTAAAAAATGAGTGTACAACGTCAGTTACATAAATTTGGTGGCAGCAGCTTAGCAAACCCTGAATGTTACTTACGTGTGGCCGATATTCTCAAAGAATACTCTGCCGAG
>NZ_JAWOUS010000932.1:0-523 GCF_033339495.1 Vibrio sp. 2134-1 | reverse complement strand
CAAGGAAACTTATGGGTGAACCAATCTTACAAGTATGTTGTTTCTCAATTAGGATACGACGCTGATAATATTCACGTGGTTCATATTGCGCCGGCCTCGCCAACATTAACCCCTGATAGTGACTATATTTTATCAACCTCTGACCTTGTTATTAATGGCCTGCAACTAACGGGAATTGGCTCTGTCCCTGTACCGAATACCGCTATAGCGCCAAGCACAGCAGACATTGCAGGGCATGGTTTAATTGAAATCTATTTAACTCATCCTGACTCGATTAACAAAATCAAGAAATCTGTGGGGCGAGCTTTTGATTCACTTACCAAGCCGGACATGGAAGAGCATCTCTTTGAAGTGACCTATCAATACACGCCTTCTTTTGTTGAAAGTCACGCTGAACCAGAGATTAAATTTGTCGATAACCCAAGCGGGGATTGGTTTGAAAAAGCCATGTATCCACATTACGATGACTCGTACTTTGAATATGATTCTGCCGCTTACAAATACAAACTCAAACCTGTTGCTG
>NZ_JAWOUS010000931.1:0-523 GCF_033339495.1 Vibrio sp. 2134-1 | reverse complement strand
AACACTTGATGCGCGTCTCGTGTGGCCTTGATTCACTGGTACTTGGTGAGCCGCAGATCTTAGGTCAAGTGAAACAAGCATTTTCTGATTCACGTGATCATCAAGCTGTAGACTCGTCGATTGATAAGCTGTTCCAAAAAACGTTTTCTGTTGCAAAACGAGTTCGTACGGAAACTGATATCGGTGGCAATGCTGTGTCGGTGGCTTACGCCGCATGTACATTAGCAAAACACATTTTCGAATCGTTATCTGACTCGACAGTCTTACTCGTCGGGGCAGGTGAAACCATCGAACTGGTCGCGAAGCACTTAGCGTCGAACGGCTGCACAAAAATGATAGTCGCAAACCGCACCAAAGAGCGTGCTCAAGGGTTAGCTGAGCAGTTTGGTGCAGAAGTAATCAGCCTGAACGAAATCCCAGACCACCTCGCAAGAGCGGACATCGTGATTAGCTCAACAGCGAGTCCGTTACCTATTATTGGTAAAGGCATGGTCGAAACGGCGCTGAAACAACGTCGTCATCA
>NZ_JAWOUS010000930.1:0-524 GCF_033339495.1 Vibrio sp. 2134-1 | reverse complement strand
CCCCAAATTGGTTTACATTCCCTCTATCGCTCCAAGCAATATGGTGCTCTATCGCGGGGATAAATACTCAGAACTTGACGGCAAAATATTAGTTGGAGCGTTAAAGCTCACTCATATCAATGTCGTCGGCATTAACGATGGCAAGCTCACAGAATCGCAACGCTTACTGGAAAAGCTTGGAGAACGAATCAGAGATATCACAATAAGCCCCGATGGCTATATCTACTTTTCGACCGACAGCGGCAAAATCTTCCGCTTAACCGAGCAATAAGAACTGTGCAGCGCTTTTTCGATTTGTGATGCATCAGTGATTTATTTTCGTACAACTTAGCCAGAAGAATCTAAACTTAACAATAACCTTTTGTTTTTATAACGATAGTTTGGTTAAGTTGTACGAGGCCACTATGATTCCCTTCCCACTAGAACTTGAAAGAATAAAAGCCGTCATTTTCGATTTAGACAACACGCTCGTCAGTTCAGATATGAACTTTCAAGATCTTCGTCAGCAACTCGGTTGCCCTCAA
>NZ_JAWOUS010000929.1:0-524 GCF_033339495.1 Vibrio sp. 2134-1 | reverse complement strand
TTATGTGCTATCCCTGGCTTGGCAGCGCAAACTTACTACTTTGGTTGGGGCACATTAATCCAGCTGATTTTTGCTATCGCCGTTGCAGTATCACTTGAAGCACTCGTGATGATCTGTCGTAAACGCTCGCCAATGAGAGCGTTACGAGACAACAGTGCAATTGTCACCGCATGGCTACTCGCCGTTGCCATTCCACCTTGGTCTCCGTGGTGGATCATAGTTATTGGTTTAATTTTTGCGATTGTGATTGCCAAACATCTTTATGGCGGCATTGGACAGAATCTATTCAACCCAGCAATGGTCGCTTACGTTGTACTTTTGATTTCCTTCCCGGTTCAAATGACCAGTTGGAGTGCACCAACACTGTTGATTCCAGACCATGTGAATTTCGCAGATACCCTCTCTTTGATTTTCACTGGTTTTGATTATGACGGTCTTTCATTGCAACAAGTTCGCGCTGGTGTTGATGGTGTAACAATGGCAACTCCACTGGATGCCTTTAAAACAGGTATTCACACGGGAGC
>NZ_JAWOUS010000928.1:0-524 GCF_033339495.1 Vibrio sp. 2134-1 | reverse complement strand
GGAGTGACGGGCACTGGCTGGCAATGTCTAGCAACGGCAGGCATTTCGGCTGAGGGTAAAAGAACTTTCCGCTAAGCGATAGACTGTATGTAAACACAGTATTGCAAGGACGCGGAACATGCCTCATGTGGCGGCCAGGACGGCCAGCCGGGATCGGGATACTGGTCGTTACCAGAGCCACCGACCCGAGCAAACCCTTCTCTATCAGATCGTTGACGAGTATTACCCGGCATTCGCTGCGCTTATGGCAGAGCAGGGAAAGGAATTGCCGGGCTATGTGCAACGGGAATTTGAAGAATTTCTCCAATGCGGGCGGCTGGAGCATGGCTTTCTACGGGTTCGCTGCGAGTCTTGCCACGCCGAGCACCTGGTCGCTTTCAGCTGTAAGCGTCGCGGTTTCTGCCCGAGCTGTGGGGCGCGGCGGATGGCCGAAAGTGCCGCCTTGCTGGTTGATGAAGTACTGCCTGAACAACCCATGCGTCAGTGGGTGTTGAGCTTCCCGTTTCAGCTGCGTTTCCTGTTTG
>NZ_JAWOUS010000927.1:0-525 GCF_033339495.1 Vibrio sp. 2134-1 | reverse complement strand
TAACGTGAAATACTAAGCAAATAAGAACCTTAACGTTCTAGAAATGCCAGCATTTAGCTGGCATTTTTTTATGTAACACTGGCAAATTCCTTATATAAATCACCAAGGCGTGTAAAATAGCGCCCCAATAAAAGGATTAACGTAAAAGTAACAAACGCATTTTAGGAAAAGAGTTCATGGACTGGTTTAACGTAGGCTCACTCATCATCGTCACTTGGGTTGTCGTTGCTTTTTGCATACCCGATTGGAGAAAAGTAGTTTGGCCTAAACTTGAACAAGAGAAAGCATTTCAACATATCGTGCTTGCCTCTTTCTTCCTCATTACGGTTCTTTGGTCTGCTCAAGCAGGTGTAAAAGAAGGGTTACAAATACACTTTCTCGCTTTAACGACACTAACCATGATGTACGGTTGGCGAATGGCTTTTTTGCTCAGCAGTCCTGCGATGATCGCCTACCACTGGATACACGATATTTCGTTTATCTTGCTCCCGAGCTCTCTTGTGCTATCGGCGCTCGTTCCAATAT
>NZ_JAWOUS010000926.1:0-525 GCF_033339495.1 Vibrio sp. 2134-1 | reverse complement strand
ATGTGATTGAGATTGGCACAGGGTGGGGGGCGATGGCGATATACATGGCTGAGCAATACGGTTGCCGAGTGACAACAACGACCATTTCGGAAGAGCAGCATGAATATGCTCGACAGCAAATCGTACAACGAGGTTTAGCCGATCGAATTACTTTACTTAAAGAAGACTATCGTAACCTTACTGGGACGTACGATAAATTGGTTTCTATCGAGATGATTGAAGCCGTGGGGAAACAGTTCTTAGCTTCCTACATCAAAAAATGCGAGTCATTATTAAAGCCTAGCGGCCTGATGGCTATCCAAGCGATTACGATTGCGGACCAGCGCTACGACTATTACAGCAACAATGTCGATTTTATTCAGAAATACATTTTCCCTGGCGGTTTCTTGCCGTCGGTGACGTCTTTGACACAAGCGACCACTAAGCACAGTGATTTGGTGGTTCGTGATTTGTTCGACATCGGCCTAGATTACGCAAAAACACTGAATGAGTGGCATCGCCGTTTTAACCGCGCAGAGGATGCTG
>NZ_JAWOUS010000925.1:0-526 GCF_033339495.1 Vibrio sp. 2134-1 | reverse complement strand
TAACCAAGCCTTATTCTGGCTAGTGATGTCGTATAAAGGTTTATTTGTAGTGGATGAGAAAATTTGGCCACTCAGATAGAGGATGCTAGTCATCTTTGTGATCATTGATTAAATACACACTATTCAATTTGCTAACTCACTGATGCCCAAGTCCTCTGCTAGCAGATGCAATACTAATGGTAATCCAACCAACGAAGAGTGGGTAATCGCTCAACAGTCGGTGGAACTGCTGTAAAACGGCAAAAATTTTGGGAACTAAGTCAAAGCTCTTTCCGTAAGGAAAGAGTTTTTTTTGATCTATCACTTCACTTTCTTCATATAAGCGTCTTGCCCGAATCTGATTGCGATTTTGTCGTTCACATTGATTAACAAATGTCCTCTAGTGATATTAATGTAATTAATTGTGAGCCAAGTCTAAATTCCAGTATACTGCTACCTGAGTAATATCGAGCTGTATAGATATAAATAATAAACCTTTGATTAATCAATAGATTGGTCGAGTAAGGGAAAGTAATGTTTTTTAATA
>NZ_JAWOUS010000924.1:0-526 GCF_033339495.1 Vibrio sp. 2134-1 | reverse complement strand
CGTGCTATTTTCCATTAATACACCAATGATACAAGTTAGATACACGAGCCAAGGTGTAACACCGAGGCATAACGTTACATACCATAACAAATACTAAGCCGCTGAGTAGCTTAAATGGCACATTTAAGTGATCAAAGTGGAATAAAACATTACTTAGTAACGTATTCAATGTGATGGGCGACCACCTGGAATGTAAGTGAGTGTTTTACTAGAACTCTCACGCTCTGGTTAGACGATTTTTGTGGGTGGCTGTTTTTTTCTTAAGTGCCGATCACCCCCTAACGGGGGCTAATATCTGATAGACACCGTGTGATACCTTTTTATGATCAGTTTTTGATCCGCTTCCAGTGACGCTTAACCGTTGCTATACCTACCCCAGAAAGCTCTTGTACGGCTTTTTGAGTGGCTTTTTTGCCATCAGCAAGCAAAGAGGCATAAGCGGTCGTCATCTTCGATAAAACGTCATCAGTTCGCTTTTGATTTGTGTAGTGTGCACCAACGGCCTGACGTGTTTCTAAGGGCTGGT
>NZ_JAWOUS010000923.1:0-526 GCF_033339495.1 Vibrio sp. 2134-1 | reverse complement strand
AGTGAGCCAGACAGTATGGCTTAGTCAACCCAGTGGCGTGACATCTCACTACTGGACAGAGCAAATGCTGTCAGAGGTGCCAATGCCTACGGTTTGTCCATTTGGTACAGAAGAAACCGACATGAATCAAATGGCGAACACGGTGTTAGCTACCATAGCGGTTGTCTTGTTTGCTGAAATGCATGACAGAGAACAAGCTTTTGAACGTGCATTTTCGTACTGGGCGTCGTATTGCGCAGCGAACTGATTGCATGAGTGCCTGACGATACAAAGTTGTTGGATCGGAATCCTTTATCTATTGTTTGTGTATGCTCGTCAGTGATGAATTTATCACCACAAGTCTCTCTTTGCTGGTTAGCATAAACATCACCATTGCGGTGATGGGTTTACTTTTCGATAAGAAATGAGGACATGGATAATGCTAAAGCACACGACGTCAAGTGAAAAGGCGGCTCACCCCATCCCGCAAGAAGCCTTCGATTGGTACGACGAATACGCGCACGGAAAGATCTCGCGCCGAGAATTT
>NZ_JAWOUS010000922.1:0-527 GCF_033339495.1 Vibrio sp. 2134-1 | reverse complement strand
CGATATCGTCGTCATTGCGTGCAATACTGCCAGTACAATCGTGCTGCCGTCATTGCGTGACAACTTATCAGTGCCAGTTGTTGGCGTCGTGCCTGCCATCAAACCGGCCTCCTTACTAGCGACTCAGGGAGTAGGATTAATCGCAACGCCTGCGACCGTCACTCGTCAATACACTCATGAGCTGATCCGCGATTTTGCACAAGGTAAGCCAGTTGAATTGCTAGGTTCGACGCGTTTGGTTGATATGGCAGAAGAAAAGCTACGTGGTGAAAGTGTTCCTTTGGATGAACTGAAAAGCATCTTATCGCCGTTATGCACTAAAGTAGACGTCGCCGTACTTGGTTGTACACATTTCCCACTAATCAAAAACGAAATTCAGCAAGTGCTGGGTAGTAACGTCGTTTTGATTGATTCTGGGGAGGCGATAGCGCGCCGGGTTAAAGCATTACTGTCTTGTGGCGAGCTTGAAGAGAAAGAAGAAGGGATAAAACGAATCTTTGCCAGCGCACCTCCTTGGCAAGAAGATG
>NZ_JAWOUS010000921.1:0-527 GCF_033339495.1 Vibrio sp. 2134-1 | reverse complement strand
ATCACTTTCATGTGTTACAAAGTTGCAACAAAATTGGGCTGTGAAATTTGACAAACAAAGCTAAAGTATTTGAGTGTCGTAGATTTATTTGTTGCAGAAAGATAACTTCTTCCCAATCAGACGGAATCAAGGTAGGGTGGCAGTCAATTGAAGAAGTTTGGATTCCAACGTGCCTAAGCGGCGTTAATTCGAACCTAGTGTGGCTCAGTGTTTAGATGACTACACAGGCTTTGAATGACGGGGGAGTGCAACACTTAGAATTCAGATTGGAGAAGTTATGTACCACGTTCACGTTTACTTTCCTTTGCAACAATTGGAAAAAGCACAAGCTCTGAATGAGATCATCCGCCAAGAGCGTCAAGATGTGTTGCGCGTGTATCCATTGGTCGACAGATTAGTCGGCCCGCACAAGATGCCGATGTTTGAAATGCACCTTGAGTCGATCAGTGAAGAGTTTTTGGCTTGGTTAGATACCATTCGTGGGGATTTTTCTGTGCTTATTCACCCGGTCAGCGAACGAGAACTGC
>NZ_JAWOUS010000920.1:0-527 GCF_033339495.1 Vibrio sp. 2134-1 | reverse complement strand
AATGACTTAGAACGCATGAGCACCGTGCGCCCCAAAAGTCATGACGTATTGCAATGTAAAGACGTTCTCTTTTTCTTTGTCTTGGTTTTCTGCACGCGTGTACTGCGCACGAACAGTACCAAAGTGCGAGGAATCCCACGCAATCATCGCATCGACTTCTTTATCATTTAGCGCAGTGAAATGCATGTGGTCACCATGAGCATGACCATCGTAGCTTTCCGCTTCGCCGTAACGAACGCCAGCAGACCAGCTAGGGTTAAATCGGTATACACCCGAAACGTAATATGCTGTTAAGTTATCAGGGGATTCAGCTTCATCTTTAAATTTGCTGTCGACCACACCATCCAACAACATGTACTCGGCAGAAAACGTAAAGTTGCGGTACTTGTAGTTACCATCCGGGGCCCATTTCCAAACAAAATCAGCACCATAAAGATTCGCGCCAGTAATCGCAGCAGTGTGGCTATGTTCATGGTCATGACCGGTATCAGCATGATGATCATGGTCAGCAAATTCTTCCACCTTGC
>NZ_JAWOUS010000919.1:0-527 GCF_033339495.1 Vibrio sp. 2134-1 | reverse complement strand
AGCTCAAAAGGAGTGTGGTTTACGTTGACTGCAGTGACTGCCGTTATTTCGGTGATTTGGCCGTTACCTGTGTTTGGCAACTGGTTAGCGATGTTGATCACGGCTTCTGCACTCGTGCTTACGTTTAAGGAGTCTCAGGTGAGATTAAACAGTAAGCAGATGATTTTTGTCACTTTGGCGTTGATATTGACTCAGCAGGTGTATTTGTTTGCTGCGACGAGCGTCTCTTCCAGCGGTTTTTGGTCATTGGTGTTTATGACGTTCCACTATCCGATATTGATGCTGTTGTTCATCTTTATGGCAAGAAGATTGACTCATCAAAATCAGTACCAAGAAGAGCTCAATCTGTCAGAATAATAAGTACTTCGGTATCAAGTAAAAAGCCTCGCAATTCGCGAGGCTTTTTGTGTTTTAGGTGCTTAATTCTGTAAAGCTACTTTTATAAAGCGAGAGCTAAGCGTTAAGAACAAATTTCTCAATTGCTTTCGCTACGCCGTGGTCGTCGTTACTTTCAGTGATGTAATCTG
>NZ_JAWOUS010000918.1:0-528 GCF_033339495.1 Vibrio sp. 2134-1 | reverse complement strand
CTTGCTAAGCGGTTATGCGTTACCGGGCGTGTTGGTGATTACGCCTGAATCTGATATCAAAACAGACATTCAAGCCCTAGCAAAAGAAGTAGGTCAACAACAAGATGTGACCGATGTTAGGCTCGATGAAGACTGGCTTGCGCGCTGAAATGCCATCAAAACACTAGCTGGTATTATTGTCGTGACTCTGACAATCCTGATGTTGGGTGCGGTATTTTTAATCGTTGGTAACACATTACGTTTTAATGTACTGGCGAATAAAGAAGAGATTCAAACCATGAAGCTTATCGGTGCGACCGACGGCTTCATTTTGCGTCCGTACCTATACACAGGTATGTGGTTTGGTGTACTAGGTGCTGTCATTGCTTGGTTTGTTACGGCGTTAGTGACCATTGTGATGAACAGCGCCGTAGAAGATCTTGCCGCGTTGTACGACAGCCAATTCCGTTTGATTGGCCTAAGTTGGGATGAATCTTTGCTGCTGATTATCACCGGTAGCCTTTTAGGTTGTATTGCCGCGCGCATTTC
>NZ_JAWOUS010000917.1:0-528 GCF_033339495.1 Vibrio sp. 2134-1 | reverse complement strand
ACCTAGGCTTTGAGAGTGCACGTCAACCAACACAGGCTTTAAACCAGACTGTTGTAACGCTTCAACTCGGCTTTCAACCACATCTTTGCGCGTAGCGAATACTTGATAACTGTCCGTTCCACGCATCCCTTCTTCAGCACGAAGGCGTACAAAATCCAAACTCAGTTCTTCCACAGGAAAAGGAGATTGATGAGAAAAAGCTTGTACCACCGCAAACTCGATTTCGCTCTCATCAAGGCTTTGTTCGATTTGCAGTTTCTTGCTAATAACTGAGTTGTCTGGAACAGAAATTGCCACTCGCTTGGCCCCAAAAGGCAGCTCTTTTTTCATCTGCTTTAGGGTCTTTACAATTTCTTGATGATTTATAGTGTTATTTTCAGCGACAATACCTTCCTTAAGTAATATTTCTTTGTAACCCAGTATGGCGTATTGGTCGCCAATGGGTTTAAGTACTACGGCTTTGAGGCTGTTATGGCCAATATCTATGACGGTAACGATTAGCTTATACATTTCTACTCTCGCTCAGAA
>NZ_JAWOUS010000916.1:0-528 GCF_033339495.1 Vibrio sp. 2134-1 | reverse complement strand
AAAACACTGAAGAACATGCGTGAGCTTAAAGGCCCTCAGTTCCTGCACATCATGACCAAGAAAGGTAAAGGTTATGAGCCAGCAGAGAAAGATCCTATTGGCTACCACGGCGTCCCTAAGTTCGATCCAAGCCATAACTGCTTACCAAAAAGCAGTGGCGGCAAACCAACTTTCTCAAAGATTTTTGGTGACTTCTTATGTGACATGGCAGCGCAAGATCCTAAGCTAATGGCAATTACGCCAGCAATGCGTGAAGGTTCTGGCATGGTACGTTTCTCGAAAGAGTACCCAGACCAATACTTTGATGTGGCAATTGCAGAGCAACACGCTGTGACACTTGCAACGGGTATGGCAATTGCTGGCGATCATCCGATCGTTGCTATCTACTCAACCTTCTTGCAACGTGGTTACGATCAACTTATCCATGACATCGCTATCATGGACTTACCAGTAATGTTCGCTATCGACCGCGCAGGTTTGGTCGGTGCAGATGGTCAAACACACCAAGGTGCATTTGATCTTAGCTTT
>NZ_JAWOUS010000915.1:0-528 GCF_033339495.1 Vibrio sp. 2134-1 | reverse complement strand
ACTCAGCAATTGATTCGCGAAATCTCTTCTAGTAAGCAACAAGACTTACTTGCAGCGAAAGCTCACGAAGACATGTTGCGCGAAGAACTGGACAGAAAAAAATCAGATTTCCAATCATTGGGTTCGCAAAAGGCGCGCTATGAGCAATTGAAACGAGAAGTAGAGTCAAACAAAGATCTTTACGAAGCTTTCTTAAATCGAGAAAAAGAAACCAGCGCTACTAGCGATTACAAAAATGTGACCGCTCGCTTTACTGATAAAGCGATCATTCCACTGTTTCCTGTCGCGCCACAACGAATGAAACTGGTGCTTATCGCCACATTCTTCGGTTTTGCTATCGCTTGTGCATTGGTGATCATTTTAGAAACGTTGCGAGAAGTCATCCGCACTTCAAACGATGTTCAAGATAAGCTAGGCGTGACATGCTTGGGGGTTATCCCAATGGTGAAAAAACGTACCCTGCGAAAAAATGGGGTAAGTTATACCGCCTACTTAGATAAAGATGAAAAACTCTTTAGCGAAGCTTGT
>NZ_JAWOUS010000914.1:0-528 GCF_033339495.1 Vibrio sp. 2134-1 | reverse complement strand
GACATCGCCGTAATCGGTGGCGGCATGGTCGGGGCAGCTGTCGCGGTTGGATTTGCCAAGCAAGGTAGAAGCGTAGTGGTAGTTGAAGGAGCGGAGCCTAAAGCATTCGATGCTGCTCAAGCTCTGGACGTGCGAGTTTCTGCTATTTCACATCAATCGGTGAAGTTATTTGAATCATTAGATGCTTGGTCGGCGATCGAAGCAATGCGCGTCTGTCCCTATCGTCGTCTGGAAACGTGGGAGCATCCTGAGTGTCGTACTCGTTTTCATTCTGATGAGCTTTCATTGGATCAACTTGGCTACATCGTTGAAAACCGCCTAATCCAACTTGGCCTTTGGCAAGCTTTCGCGCAATTCGACAACTTAACGGTGAAGTGTCCTGAGCGATTAAAAGACATCGATTTCAATGATGGAAACCGTATCACGCTAGAAAGCGGCGAACAGTTTGATGCGAACTGGATCATTGGCGCTGATGGTGCCAATTCTAAAGTACGTCAGCTAGCGGGTATTGGCGTGACTGCTTGGGAT
>NZ_JAWOUS010000913.1:0-528 GCF_033339495.1 Vibrio sp. 2134-1 | reverse complement strand
GTTGTATGCTGCAGCGCCTGAAGTATCTGTGTAACCAATTACTTCAACCTTCGCTTGTGGGTGCTCGTTTAGGAAAGCAACTAGGTTGTCTAGTTTAGAAGCGCTTTCTGGTTTAAGTGTTGTGCTGTTTAGGTCAAAGCTACCAGTGCCGATAGTTTGAGTTTCGAAAGTTTTAGTAACCACTACTGGCTCAACAACTTCTTCTACAACTACTTCTTCAACTACTGGCTCTTCTTCAACTACTACTGGCTCATCGTTGCCGCCGAATTTGAAAGAAACACCTAGAGTTGCAGAGTTACCAGCTGCTTTGCTTACGTTGTTGCTAATGTCAGTAATTGTTTGGTATTCCGCACGTGCTGTAACGTTTTGGCTTAGGTTGAATTCAAGACCAGCTGCGCCTAGGTAAGAGTAATCATCTTTACCGTCGAACATTACGTAAGCACCACCAACTTTACCGTAAAGTGCGATGTCTTCAGTGATTGGTAGGCTGAATTTAGGAGCAAGAGTGATTGCTTCTACATGGCCACC
>NZ_JAWOUS010000912.1:0-529 GCF_033339495.1 Vibrio sp. 2134-1 | reverse complement strand
AATACAAGGCTGATAATGTAAAAAGCTCTGGCTGCTTAGTTTGTGTTTAGGTGAAAAGTACTGTTCTATCACTTTTTGGCCGCCAGCATGGTCATTATCGGCATGACTTAAAATCATCGTATCGACACTTGAGTAACCTCTGCGGTGCAATACTGGCGTAATCACTTGCTCAGCTATACTGCCGTTTTGCCAAGCCTTGCCCGTATCATAGAGTAAAACTCTACCCTCTTTTTCAACCAGTACCGCCAACCCATGCCCGACATCAAGCACATCAATACGCCAAGTTTGGCTATCTTGCTTAGGAAACAGCCCTGTCACCACAACAATTACACAGACAAACATCCAAACGTGACGAGGCATAACATGTCTTAAAACGAGCACGGCACTCACTACAGCAATAACAAATGTCCACTCGGCACTAATGGGTTGCCAAGTTCCTATGGCATATCGAACCGACCAACTTAGTGGTACAAGGAACACGTCAAGCAAACACCATAGAACCGTCGCCAACATAGGAAAGAGCAATGAC
>NZ_JAWOUS010000911.1:0-529 GCF_033339495.1 Vibrio sp. 2134-1 | reverse complement strand
GTTGGCATTACACTCGACCAGCTGAGCTTGGTCGTTAATAACGATAGCTATCACGTTACCTCTCTCCTTTAACAAAGGAACGCACAAACGAACTTGCTGCGAATTGATTTGAAACTGTCATGGCGGTCATATCTTAACTGCTCACTGGTGCAAGATTATTGTCACCACAAACCTGACATTGCTTGTCTTTGGTTATAGACATGGTCTGCCAGTTCATCCGCAGTCCATCAAAGAGGTGTAACTGACCACACTCAACATGAAAGCTATCTATCGCCAACTTTTGAATAGCAGCGAGAGCTTGGTAGTTCCCCAGAGTGCCCACCACAGGGCCGATAATGCCGGTTTCGCTGCACTTCATTGTTTGCTGCAATTCATCAAATGGATACAAGCATCGATAGCAGCCTGAATTTGATGGTTTGTCTGAGTAGTCAAAAACAGCAAACTGCCCTTGCCAACCAATCGCTGCCGCCGATATCAGAGGTGTATTTTGCTCATAACAAACTTGATTGATCAGCTGCCTCGTTGGCAG
>NZ_JAWOUS010000910.1:0-529 GCF_033339495.1 Vibrio sp. 2134-1 | reverse complement strand
ACATCGAAGTCATTGCAATCGCAAGTAACGCAGGAAGGTAAACATAACCAATACTGTACGCAGGTAAGCCTTCAACCTTATAGCCGTGCAAAATAAAGCCGATCATGCCAGAGATGGCGATGATGCAGCCACAAACTGACGATGAGCCGACCGCTTTACGCATTTCTACGCCGTGCTTGTTGAGAAAAGGCACCGATAAAGAACCACCACCGATACCAGCTAAGCTCGAAACCACACCAATTCCCGTTCCGTACATCATAGTGACCGGACTACTCGGCATTGGCTTCTCACTTTTTACTTTAATGGATCGGAACATCTGCACAGCTAGACACAGTACAATGACACCAAATACTTTCGGCAAGTAATGAGTTGGGATCCATTCGGCAATGTTGGCACCAACAAAACCGCCAATCACCACTCCGGGCATTAGCCACTTCACAACAAACATATCTACGTTGCCAAGTTTAAGATGGTTGAGAGCAGAAGAACCTGATGTGACGATGATGCTTGCCAGGGATGTCGCAAGCGC
>NZ_JAWOUS010000909.1:0-529 GCF_033339495.1 Vibrio sp. 2134-1 | reverse complement strand
GTGTTGAAGTTATTGGTGACACAACGAAATCGGCATTTTCAGAATCTGAAATCAGCCACGTCTTTACCTCTGTTGGTACCAGTGGCACGCAAGACACCTACATCGAACCATACGATGCCACCGATGATCTGGATTTGGTGGTTGATATTGCGCCTGAAGAAGTGATCGAATTTACCGTAAAGGGGAAAGTTCGCGCTGATGCTGTTGGTGATATCGATGGAAACACCGCAAAAGCCGGCAAACAGAGTGACACAACGGAAACCATTCCTCCTGTCGCACCTGTTTTAGATTTCCAAAAACTGGTGCTGAACACGACCGCCGACAGCAGTACGTGTACGTTCCCATCTTCGACGGGCACTGATTGTCACTACAATCCGAATGGCCAGATCCAGTATCAAGTCTCAGTCACCAACGTAGGTGAAAGTACCACTAATGGTGCCACCATTGTGGATGAACTGGACAAGATTAACACGTCTGATGGCAAACCAGCTTTTACGGATTACAGCGTGGCGATTGTTAGTGCACCAAC
>NZ_JAWOUS010000908.1:0-529 GCF_033339495.1 Vibrio sp. 2134-1 | reverse complement strand
CTAGCGTTCGGTACGAACTACGGTATGGAAACGGATCTAGGCAAAGGCTTTGCCGCCTCTCATTTTGGTAACGAAGCAAGCGTAACCACAATGGAAGCAAACCTAAACGCAGCATACAAAATTAATAATGCGGTAAGTATTGGTGGTGGTATTCGTTACATCATCGGTGAAGGAAGTTTTGGCGCTACGACTCCTAAAGTAAACGTATTACAAAAACCTCAAGGTACGACTCTTAAGTACATGGAAGGTGACGATACGGCTTGGGGTTGGCAATTGGGTACAGCGTGGCAGATCAATGAAAACAACCGCATCGGTTTCACGTACAAATCTGAGGTTGAGCTAAAGCTTGAAGGTCATGCTGAGGGCCTTGGTTTTGGCTTCGGTACTCCTAAGCTTCCACAGCTGCGTGACAATGGCTACATGTACCTAAACCTACCAGCAACGGCTGAACTAGCGAGCTTCCACCAAGTAACAGACCAACTTGCGCTACACGCAAGTTTCAACTGGACTGACTGGAGTTCTTTCGAGA
>NZ_JAWOUS010000907.1:0-529 GCF_033339495.1 Vibrio sp. 2134-1 | reverse complement strand
CATTGAGAGCCAACAAGTTGGTTTGCTCAGCAATGTTGCGGATGACATCCAAAATTGAGCCAATTTGACCACTCATCTTTTGCAGTTCAGAAACGGCAGACACAGACTCGTGAAGGCGCGTTTCTAGCTGATTGATGGTCGAAATGTTGCTACTCATGACATTTCGGCCTTCTTCGGATGCAGACTCAACACGTTGAACCATTTCCAAAGAGCCTTGAGCGCTTTGCGCAACTTCTTGAACCGAGTGAGACATCTCGGTCATAGCCGTTGCCACGTTGGCGGTCTGCTCACGTTGTGCATTCAACTTAGATTGCGCTTGAGAAGACGTTCGTTCGTTGGTTGTCGCGGTCGAGGCTAAGTTTTCTGATGCTTCATTTAGCTTCACTAGAATGTCGTGCAAGCTGTCCGCTAACGTGTTGATATGGCCACTAACGCGGCTGAACTCGTTGTTAAAGCGAATATCAATACGTTGCGTCATATCGCCTTTAGTCAGGCTCTCTAGCGCATTGAGAATACGTGTTAATGGCTC
>NZ_JAWOUS010000906.1:0-530 GCF_033339495.1 Vibrio sp. 2134-1 | reverse complement strand
CTCATCGATATCAGTAAACGCAAAAAGGCTGAACAATCGCTACAACTCATCAACCAAGAGCTAGCGCAGCGGGTAGAAGAGCGCACGCAAGCGCTACGTCAAGCTCAGGAGCAATTGATTGAGTCGAGCAAAATGGCGGCGTTGGGCCGCATGTCGAGCGCGATTACCCACGAGTTGAATCAACCTCTTACCGGATTGCGCACCCTTCTCACCACCAACGAGTTATTGGCAGAACGCGGCGAAACCGCCATGATGAAGGCCAATAATGTGCTCGTGCAAAAGCTGATTGACCGCATGGCAAGCATGACGAGCCAGCTCAAAACATTCGCGTACAACAAACCTGAAAAGCTACAAGCACTGTCGTTAACCAGCGCGTTGGAAGAGACGCTGCGTGTCTATCAATCTCAGCTGGCGAATGTGGATGTTCGCGTTCGAATACCTAGCGATCTGCCGCAAATTCAGGGGGAAGAACAACGCTTACAACAAGTGCTTGGCAACCTGATATCCAATGCGCTTGATGCCATGCAATC
>NZ_JAWOUS010000905.1:0-530 GCF_033339495.1 Vibrio sp. 2134-1 | reverse complement strand
TGTTTTTGGTGCGACGTTGCAATACTTGAATCGTGCGACGAATTTCATCATCTCGACCAATTACAGGATCCAATTTGCCTTGCTCAGCTCGCTCAGTTAAATCGATGGTGAATTTTTCAAGAGCCTGACGTAGCTCTTCAGCATTTGGATCATTGACCTTTTGACCACCTCTGATCTTTTCAATCGCTTGACTCACTTTTTGCTCGGTGAGCCCCACTTCTTTAAGTAGTTGCCCTAAAGGACCGCGATCTTCTAATGCCGCAAGCAAGAAGACTTCGGACGAGATGTAGGAGTCTTGACGCTTTTGAGCCACTTTGTCACACAGATTGAACAAAGTCCCCATCGAGCTAGAAAGCTGCACATCACCACCGATGCCACTCACCTTTGGTAATCGATCAAGCATTTCGCCTAGCTTTGAGCGGAGATGAGTTACATCCACGTCCAGCATTGTCAGCAATGGACGAATTGGACTGCCATTTTGATCAAGCAAAGCCACCATTAAGTGAACTGGCTCGATGTACTGATGATCG
>NZ_JAWOUS010000904.1:0-531 GCF_033339495.1 Vibrio sp. 2134-1 | reverse complement strand
ACAACAACCAAATCACGCGTTGTAAAAGCATCTATGGGGCGATTGGAGAAGCCTGAAATATCCAAGGGGATGGCATGAGGCTTGGCTTGCCAACTTGGCATCACAATCCTGTACATTCCATCCAGTTCAGAAACAGTAATATGACCATGCGAACTTTGAAGAATGACCTCATTCCGATGATATTTAGAAATGAGCGCGGCTCCTGCGCCTAAACTCCCATGTCCGCATAAGTTGATTTCCCCTGCCAGAGTAAACCAACGAATGTGGTAGTCACTGCCAGACTTAACCACAAATGATGTGACAGGTTGAGCGACCTGATGAGTGATTTGAAGTAACTCAGAATCACTCAGCCAGTGATTTAGTTCGACAACGCCACAAGGGTTACCTTGAGCCAACTCATCACAAAATACATCATATATTTGCGCTTTACTCATCCACCATCCTTGCGGTTTAATAACGCGTTAAAAAATATAAAAATAAAAGCGTTAGAGACTCCTAACGCTCACTTTAAATGTTGCTTGCAGGCAGCTA
>NZ_JAWOUS010000903.1:0-531 GCF_033339495.1 Vibrio sp. 2134-1 | reverse complement strand
ACTGGCTTCGCCTGCTCTTTTGGCGTTAGCTTGACTACTTTCTTTTCTTCAGGCTTTGCCGTCATTTTCACAACAGTTGGTTGTACGTCTTTTTCTACTACAGCGTTTTCAGACGCCATAATTGGTTTAGAGATACGATCTGATTTGTAGTCCTCTCGGTAACTTTCTGAGGTCACATCCGTGATGTAAGTTTCAGATGCACAAGCAGAAAGCAGAACTGACAAGCCGATGATTGCGATTTTTTTCATGAAGTAACAAACGCTCTGGATAAATATTACGATAAATCATGCCGATAGCAGGCCCGTTTATCAAGCATCAAATACAATAATCTGCGAATTTGATGTGATGAGTAACACAAACTCTACAAGCACTGTATAGATTTGCTTCAATGTCCGGTTCGTTTATGTTTTCTGGCTTATTTATTCGTTTATGATTGTTGATATCAACGTAGCAGATTGTAAGTAAGTCGCGACAAGCCGCAGGAGTTCACATGAATAAACTACATAAGCTCTTTAAACCTAGTTCCGTAGC
>NZ_JAWOUS010000902.1:0-531 GCF_033339495.1 Vibrio sp. 2134-1 | reverse complement strand
GGCAGTCAACCATGGTGACTGTGATTACTGATAACTTGCCAGACGATACTGTAGGCCCGTTACGTCGTGTGAATGTGGAGTCGAACGTTAAGTACCTACCGAATGGCGATTACATTCGCGTGGCAAACATCAAACTGTTCGCACAAGGCTCGACGGCTGAATCGACAATTAATATTTCAGAGAAAGGTCGCTGGGAAGTGAGTGATAACTATCTGCTTGTTTCTCCTTCTGAGTTCAAAGATATTTCTTCTTCTCAATCCAAGGATTTTTCTGAAGCGCAACTACGCTTAATTACTCAAATCTTTAAGCTAGATGCAGAACAAAGCCGCCGAATTGACGTGGTTAATGAGAAGACTCTGCTATTAACTAGCCTAAATCACGGTTCTACGGTACTGTTTAGAAACTGAATTTAATTAGTGATAAGGGGGCAAGATGCCCCCTTAATTTTTTCTCATGGATTGGTTAGACACTTTCACTCTCTTTTTCGGCTCGCTCGTTGCAAATACGTTGGCATCTCTTTCTGGTGGCGGC
>NZ_JAWOUS010000901.1:0-531 GCF_033339495.1 Vibrio sp. 2134-1 | reverse complement strand
CCCGGCACAAAAGTCTGATAGTAAAGATCCACTTTAAACTCACAACCACCACCGTGGTGCCAGATTTGTTCGGTCGCGACACGATCTAAACGTACGTTGCGAATAAACTGCAGGTAAGGCACTTGCCACACGCCTAAGCGGTCATCGCTTTTTCTATATTCATGATCGGACAGCGAACACAGCTCAGGTTTATCTTCATCAAACAGAAGATCTTCGTCTTCCTCTAAGAACAAGATTTCAAAGCGGTTACGCCCCATTTGCATGTAAGGGCGAATGTCTTTCTTGTAGACATTCTGAGAGCCATCGCAGTCAAACAGTGCAACGCCATTCAAACGCACCTCAGCATGGTAGTCCACACCACCCAGCACCATTTCAACCGCCGGGAACGCCATCATGGATTCATCCACCTCAATGTCGTGCATCAAGTGCCATTCTTGTTGGCGAATGGCCGATTCCGTCAATTCAGCAGGCAGCACCTGACTCAGAGGAGCAGGGAAAGTGATGTCATCCTGTGGGATAGAAAGGTCCGTC
>NZ_JAWOUS010000900.1:0-531 GCF_033339495.1 Vibrio sp. 2134-1 | reverse complement strand
AATTACTAACATGGTGATCTATCAAGTAGGCGCGTTGCAGGCATTGTGCCGTGCGCAGTATACCGATATCGGTTATATCAAGCCTCATGGTGCCCTTTACAACGATATGATGAAAAGCGATGCGGTTTTTCGAGCGGTCGTTAAAGCAGCCGCGCTGTTTAAAGTGCCGTTGATGATCCTTGCATCGCAAGAGAACGAAAAATATTTAGAAATCGCGGACGATTATGATGTGCCATTGTTGTTTGAGGCGTTTGCCGATCGCCTGTATCAGGATGATGGGATGTTGACACCAAGAACGCACCCAAATGCCGTTTTGAAAGATGAGCTAGCGATTTTAGAACAAGTCAGAACATTGGCTGATTCAGGCCGAGTAAAAACCGCGTCAGGCAGTTATATCTTGTTAGAAGCGGACACAATATGCGTCCATGGAGACAATGAAGAGTCGATCGCTTTGATTCAAAAAATTCGTCAAAGCCTCTACTCCGGAGGAAATTAATGCATCAAACAAAGTTCTCGATTGATTTGGTTTCT
>NZ_JAWOUS010000899.1:0-532 GCF_033339495.1 Vibrio sp. 2134-1 | reverse complement strand
AAGAGCTTTGAGCTAGCTTTTCATCTTCCATCTTTTTTTCTTCAGCTTTCGCCTTTTCAATCATTGGTGTAATGGTTGAACCTTGAATAAGGATAGAGAACACCACAACCGAATAGGTCATTACAAGGATGATCTCTTTTACATCGATCAGCTTGTCTTGAACCACCCAAATTCCTGATGGAATTGAAAGTGCCATTGCTAGCGCTAGGCCGCCACGTAGGCCACCCCAAGTCAGAATTTTTACAGACCATGAGTTATATTTTCTGTAACGTTTAAAGCCTATGTATGAGATAAAGACACTGAGATAGCGAGAGGCTAGCACCAGAGGGACTGCAATTGCCATCATGATCCAGTCTTCTTCATGGAATTTAAATAGCAGCATCGACATACCAATTAATAGGAATAGCACGCCGTTTAGGAACTCATCTACTAACTCCCAGAAGTGGTCTAGGTGGTCTTCACTCTCTTTAGAGAATCCAATAAAGCGAGTCCAGTTACCGATCATAATTCCCGACACTACCATTGCAAGTGG
>NZ_JAWOUS010000898.1:0-532 GCF_033339495.1 Vibrio sp. 2134-1 | reverse complement strand
TTACTGTGATGATGGTAGCGACCATCAGTTTTTCCACATTTGCGAGCAGCAATAATGATGACTGGGAGCTGATCGCAACCAAGACCGTCAACTTCCAAACGGAGACAGACACCGTTACGCCAAATAGTCTGCTCAAAAACCGTAACTTCAGTAAAATCAAAATAAAGTGCATTCAAGGCACCGTCGATTTAAAAGACATCAAAGTCACCATGACCGACGGCAGCGAGAAAAAACTCACATCAATGGGCACGCTCACCAACGGAATGTCAACGCGAGCTTGGACACTACCAGGAGCGGAGGACGCGAAACTTAAGCACCTTGAAATGAAATACAGCAGTTGGGGAAACATGAAGCTCGACGTGCTGGGTGTCAGCAGAAAAGCAAAAGTCGAAATCTGGGGTAAAAAGAGAACCAAAAACGCTCAATAAACGTCATGCTTGTCGATTGACTGATGAAAAGCAAACAGCCCGCTATTTCAGCGGGCTGTTTCAGTATTTAAAGCTCTGAGAACTCAGGCGCGTAATCAATGCGT
>NZ_JAWOUS010000897.1:0-532 GCF_033339495.1 Vibrio sp. 2134-1 | reverse complement strand
ACGGCCACGGCCACCGAGGACGATCACACGGTCAGAAAGTGGATAGGGTTTACCAAGGTCAACGGAGGGAGGCGATTCATAGTCGGTAATGCTTTTGCTTTTCGGGCGACCGACGTTCGAGAGCTGGCTACGGCGGTTGATCCTGTCGGGCCTGAAAATGAAATCCACTTGGAAAGGATTATTCGGGATGCTGATGTCTTGGTGCCCTGCTGGGGGAGCCGAACTAAGCTGCCTAAGTCTTTGCATGTTCATTTGGACAGGCTTTTAGAGCAGCTCGTTGCATCTGGGAAGCCGGTATTGGCATTTGGCGTGACTGGTTCGGGGGACCCGAAGCACCCACTAATGCTTGGATATTCGACAAAACTTGTGCCCTGGGGAGGAAAATAATTATGTCGATGCTTGAAGCACGTTACTTCGTGGCAAAGATAAGCGATGCACAGGCCGTGCTCTGCGATGAGGAGCTGGCGACACTGGAAAGGCTGATCCGGAAGGTTGATGATGGCCGCAGAGCATATGGCAAGAGCTCGCTTAC
>NZ_JAWOUS010000896.1:0-532 GCF_033339495.1 Vibrio sp. 2134-1 | reverse complement strand
CTGGTGTGATTATAAAAACTGTATTGAAGGCAATATCATTGCCGAAGACGGTACATATGATTATCGGCAGACGCAAGCTGATGTATTCCAGCAACATGGGACAAAAACTAAGTCGTTTATTATTTACGACTGGGTTATGAACTCTCTTGGTAATACATCCGTCAGTGTGAAAGCTGATCCATCGGTTAGCTTGGCTCCCATCGGTAAGTATGTTGAATATCTTAGGGATGATGGTCAGTGGGTCCGCGGTGAAACCATTAATATGAGCTCAGTTAACCATTATAAAAAACTGAGATTTCATGTTGAGCCGAGACCTTACGCTCAGGAGTTATGGGGATCTTGGTTGCCTACTACTAAAATTCCGGCAAATGCTTCTTATGCAGAAGTGGATACGGATATATCGTTCAGTGGGCGCTCATGTTCATGGCCTGGATATTGGTCTCGACCGGAAGGGAAGCCTGAACTTCCGTCTGATCGGATTGGGGCAACGTTCTGCTATGACCTTAACCCTCCTGAAATTGCTGGGTTAGAA
>NZ_JAWOUS010000895.1:0-532 GCF_033339495.1 Vibrio sp. 2134-1 | reverse complement strand
TGCGATGCGAACCATGGCTTCGACCGCTTCGATTGGGTATTTGCCCGCCGCCGATTCCGCCGACAGCATCACGGCGTCTGTTCCGTCGATAATCGCGTTTGCCACGTCTAACACTTCAGCGCGAGTTGGGAGAGGATTCTCGATCATCGATTCCAACATCTGGGTCGCGGTAATGACTGGCTTACCCCAATGTTTAGAACGATTGATCAATGATTTTTGCACCATTGGCAGTCGTGCGTCGCCAATCTCTACGCCTAAATCGCCGCGAGCAACCATAATGATGTCTGATGCTTTAATGACATCATCCATCGCTTCTTTGGTTTCAACCACTTCTGCGCGTTCTACCTTCGCGACAATCTTGGCGTGACAACCTGCTTTTTGCGCCAAGCTGCGAGCGTATTCGATATCTTGTGCATTGCGCGGGAAAGAAATGGCAAGGAAGTCGGCTCGAAGTTTAGCTGCGGTGTCGATGTCTTGAATGTCTTTCGCGGTAAGAGCCGGAGCGGAAAGACCTCCCCCTAACAAGTTAATG
>NZ_JAWOUS010000894.1:0-533 GCF_033339495.1 Vibrio sp. 2134-1 | reverse complement strand
ATGGGAAGATAGGCCACGAATTGGCTCGCACCACACGCAAATACCCAGATGCTACACGGCATGCACACCATAAGCGCAATACGCATTACAGCTCGGCCACTTCCAAGGCGATGAGAAGCTCGAGTCGTGAGTAGATTTCCAAGAACACTCACGATTCCTAAAGCTGCGTACATCATGCCAATCCAACTTATCGACAGTCCCGCGACATCTCGCATATTGAGCCCAATGATATTGAACACACCAATACCACCACCTAAGCCAAAACACATAGCCGCAATCGCACCCAAAGCTCCAGGAAGGCGAAATGCCTCTATAACGGGAGGTAATGTCATTAACCGCTCGTTCTGATCGTGAGGCTCTCTCATGCATCCCCAAACTAAGGCCCCAACAGCAAGTGCCGCCATCCCTAAAATGATAAAAGCTGCTCGCCATGATAAGAGCTGTGTGATCAGTGCGCCGATAGCAGGGCTGGTTATCATGCCTAATGTCAATCCAGCTTGCACCATCACAATCTGCCGCATCGAGCGCCCACC
>NZ_JAWOUS010000893.1:0-533 GCF_033339495.1 Vibrio sp. 2134-1 | reverse complement strand
ATAGAGGCGTGTGGATCAGTCACCCCGATTTCACTATCGACGAATCACAGCCAATCCCTCTCGCGCTATTTCAAACCGACTGTAAATACCACGCCGCCGCTATTAATGCGCTGACCAAAAGAGGAACGCCATATCAACTCTTAGCTTGTTGTAACACCTCTTCTGCGCAGCGAGCCATTGTTCGCTCTGGCATGGCGATTGGTGCGATGGGAAGAATCAGTGTCACAGATGATCTGAAGATCTTAGAAGATTTGCCTCCACTACCGTCGGTGGATATTGTTTTGGTGACTGGTGTCGAACCTCATCCCATACTAGACAAAGAATGCTTGTCGCAGCTGGCTGAGTTGATGCCTTGCTAGCGAACATCAAACAGATTAAGCAATCACGAAATCGAACGTTCCGACAATTCGCCGATCAATATTTACCGGCTCAAACTGTAAATGGTCACGGGCTTTACCACCCCACCATTCGTTGCCCGTCTGTCCTTTCAAATAGAGTTGGGTGGTCAACAATTCGTGGGCGTCGGACGCATT
>NZ_JAWOUS010000892.1:0-533 GCF_033339495.1 Vibrio sp. 2134-1 | reverse complement strand
TGCCATCGAACAAACTAATTAGGTACGGGTTACCTAAATCGTTCAACCAACCGATCGCTTTGTTTCGATCATCTTTGTAGTTCATACCGATGATCTTCACGCCTTTACCAGCAAGTTCGTTGAGATATTTATGCTCTGCGTAACAGGTAGGACACCATGTAGCCCACACATTTAACAGCAGAGGCTCACCTTTAAAAATCGACTGATCGTACTGTTTACCCGGTTCGGCCAAGTCTTCTAAGTGAAACTTAGGAACAGGTTTGCCAACTAAAACAGATTCCAACTTTGTGGGATCGTCCCCATCTTGGTTACGAACCAACTGTGTTGCGAAGATCCCCGCCAGAACTAAGAAAGCAACCAACGGGATAAACAAGATTTTCTTATTCATTTTATGCTACCTGCTCGTTTGACTTTGCGTTCTTTTTCGATGACTTACGGAAGCGGTAACGCTTATCAGAAATCGCTAGTGCGCCGCCTAATGCCATGATCAAAGAGCCAGCCCAGATCCAACGTACGACCGGTTTGTAGTAAAT
>NZ_JAWOUS010000891.1:0-533 GCF_033339495.1 Vibrio sp. 2134-1 | reverse complement strand
CAGTGAGTGGTGGGCGTTTTGGCCTATCGTCTTTCTCGTATCGATTACGATAAAGTGAAGGGTTGATCCGAACGTCGACACTTATCAATTTTGCATAACCTTGTGTGCGCAGTTTGTTTAAGATCATTAGACGATCGTAGTCGATCTTCATTTTGATGGCCGCGCTAGATACGTCTATCAGAAGATGGCCATTGCGAATATTTGCAACTCGGCAATGATCTGCCGTCCCTTTTGGTAAAATTGTTTGTAGAGCTTGGTTAAGCTGCAAGATTTCTCCGGCATGTTCTTGAATTTGCTTAAATTGAGACTCAGCAATTACATCCTCTGTCGAGGTTGGTCGATGATCACGCATAGGTAAAATCTAATTTTGTTGAGATATGACTATTCTAGAGCAGCTTTCTCACTAGGTATAGTTTACATTAACGTCTTTAGCCTCAGTTTTACAATGGAGATGGATTGAACGTGGTAAAGTCCTGTTTTTGCCAAGTTTCGTCGTGCAGCAGCTAATAATATTGGCTAATCCATCACCACTT
>NZ_JAWOUS010000890.1:0-533 GCF_033339495.1 Vibrio sp. 2134-1 | reverse complement strand
TGATTGCCAATAACATCAAAACCAAAGATGTAGACTTTAAAAAAGCGTATTACGTTGAGATTCCAATGGTAGAGGATCACTTCTCTCAGCGTAGTTACCAATACGCGGATATCGTGCGTCGCGCGTCAAAAAAATACGACATTCCTGAAGATCTGATTTACGCCATCATCAAAACCGAGAGCAGTTTTAACCCTTACGCAGTAAGTTGGGCCAATGCTTATGGATTGATGCAAGTAGTGCCCAAAACCGCTGGTCGTGATGTATTTAAGCTCGTAAAGAACAAATCAGGACAACCTAGCCCAGAGTATTTGTTCAACCCAGAAAACAATATTGACACAGGAACCGCCTACTTCTACATCCTCAAAAACCGTTATTTACGCGAAGTTCAGCATCCAACTTCGTTAGAGTACAGTATGATTTCCGCTTACAACGGTGGAACTGGTGGTGTTTTAAACACATTTAATCGCAGTGACCGAAAGCGCGCGATGCGAGATCTCAATTCTTTGCAACCCAACCAAGTTTATTGGGCGCTA
>NZ_JAWOUS010000889.1:0-534 GCF_033339495.1 Vibrio sp. 2134-1 | reverse complement strand
CATTGTTGCTCGCTCATGTTGTAAGGTCGGCGATTGTACTTTAGAACAGCAACATAACAAAGCGTTCAAGAGGGACAGTCAACGCGTGGCGAGTTTGGTTTGAATTTGGGCGTCTGTGTTTACGGTGTTAAATTGAAGTTTAGTGGTAGCGCGTTGCTGCCCCTTAACGCGGCGTTAGCTTAAAACATTGAAAATCAATTGTTTGTGACTTTTTCTTTCTTCCTTTGACAATTTGTTCAGGTTTCTCGGCAAATCAGCATTGTTTGCCAACGCAAGTTTTGAGCAGTTGCCTCAATGGAGTTTTGGGATTGCGCGAGGTTAGCAAGCTTGGCTCAAAGTCGCTTTGGCAGTTTTGCTTTCGCTTTGAGTTCTCCGAAGATGAATTCTCAAAATTTACTTGTTTCAAAGCAAATGAACGGCCACAAAAATTGAGTCAATTCGGGTTTTAAAACTTAGGCAGTTTGCCGGCTTCCCAAGTCAGGTTAATCTCGGACTTGGTTAATCTAAGATGCTGAAATTTAAGCTAACAAACTG
>NZ_JAWOUS010000888.1:0-534 GCF_033339495.1 Vibrio sp. 2134-1 | reverse complement strand
TCGCTTGTGTTTGACGTTTTCCTGCGCTTCTTAAGCAGTAGTTAAGTTCGTGATCTTCACTAAAATTCACCAGATCTCTATCTGCAGCCATGCTCACTCTCCTTATTTGTTTGATAGCCTTACTAAGTCTGGAAAGGAAACGCAGAAATTCAAGGTTGTCAGAGAAGTAGAAAGCATAAAGCTAACCTACCTCTCATCTTTTTATAAAATACTTACCAAGGAAGCGAAGTTCCGTCGTAATTGATGAATTGACCAGAGTGTTCAACGGTGCTTTGGTCAATAACTTGTGCCAGCCCTTGAGCTGATGTCTCTGCATCTATAAGTGCATTTGGCCCACCCATTGTGGTGCGTACCCAACCAGGGTGCAAAGCAAGGACAGTAAAACCGTCAGGCGTTAAGTCATTGCTTAAGCTTTTGACGACGGAATTGAGTGCCGCCTTTGACGAGCGATAAATATAGCCGCCACCCGATGTATTCTCCGTCATACTCCCGACTTTTGAAGAGATGCAGGCGATTTTTTTAAACTGTCCATGT
>NZ_JAWOUS010000887.1:0-534 GCF_033339495.1 Vibrio sp. 2134-1 | reverse complement strand
TCCGTAAAACCAAGGTAATAAAGGCACCTCAATAGGTGCCTTTGGTTACACTTTTTATCAAACTTGCGTCAAGTTAACGCTGAACGATAGAGTTGCAAATACGATTCTGCGGCCTTCCGCCAGCAAAAATCTTTTTGCATTGCATGCAGTTGTACTCTTTGCACTTCCGTCAGGTTTTGCGCATACAACAGCAACGCTCGCAGCATAGTAAGTAGCAGCGCTCGAGGCGTCGGTTCATAAAATACAAATCCAGTAGCGTCGCAAGGGTCTACGTAGTAATCATTCACACTGTCTTTTAAGCCACCTACCCCTCTCACGATAGGTAAGGTGCCATAAGCCATGCTGTAGATCTGATTTAAGCCACATGGTTCGAATTCAGAAGGCATTAAGAAGAAATCCGAACCAGCTTCAACTAAATGCGCGAGTTCATTGTCATACGCCTCAACAAATACAAACTTGTCGGAGAATTGCGCCGCAACCTCTTCCAATTGTGCAGCCAAAACGGGATCACCCGTCCCAACAACAACGACTTGA
>NZ_JAWOUS010000886.1:0-534 GCF_033339495.1 Vibrio sp. 2134-1 | reverse complement strand
GCTCATCCTGCTTTTTACTGATGATAATGATGCCAACCACTGCCGATGCTTGAGCAATGTTCGATAGTGCAATTAAAGGCCAAATCGGAGTACCACCCAATTCTTGCATCAACTGTAAGTCAACGGCATTGGTTGTGTGGTGGATACCAGTAATCACAAGTGGCGCGTATAAGAAGCCAAAGATGGTAGAGCCAATCATCGCGAAGTCACCGGTCATGGCCGCTTTGGCTGCGAATGCCACGCCATCACCCAACATGCGACCAAATGGACCAATGATCGAGTGCGCTAAAATCACCGAGGCAATGAGAGAAACAAACGGCACGACCACGAGGTATAGATAAGATGGGATGATGCGTTTTAAGTGCGTTTCGATAAACGCCAGTGCCATACCCGCTAACATCGCTGGAATCACCTGCGCCTGATAGCCCACTTTCTCAATAACAAACAATCCGAAATCCCAGACTTCTGGTGCTTGTTTACCGATCAAGTACGCGTTCATTAACTGCGGCGAAACCAACGTCACACCAAGCGTGA
>NZ_JAWOUS010000885.1:0-534 GCF_033339495.1 Vibrio sp. 2134-1 | reverse complement strand
TCTCTACTGCAACAAATGGTGCACCCAGCATGGCAAACCGCTGCTTATGAGAACATTGAAATGAGTTGTATGAGCATTGCTTCCATCCAAGCGACCACTTCAGGGTTTATTACCTCAGGCGACAAAACCATTTCTGCGTTACAAGGGACGACCTTAAACGGTGAGGCAATGACGATGTTCCCAGGAGAGGTGCCGAAGAAGCTACCCAATGCTGCCTATTGGCAAAACAGTGGTTTCGACTTTACTTCCTTCCGTCCTATGCCGTCAGCAAGTGATGAACCGATGAAACACATACGTCTAGATAAAGCACTGGATTATCTGCTAGGAGACAAATTGAAATGAGTGAATTGAAGCAGAAACAAATTTTCTCTGACAAAGCACTAGAGAAAGAGCAGCAATCGGATTCACCAGAGTTAACGGCGCAAAAGACATTCAGTGAAAAAGAAACTTTTGTACCAGGAAAGATAGAAGAAGAGCGAATTGAAACCGAACAAGAACTGCAACTTGAACACGTGATTCGCCCTATGCCGGGCA
>NZ_JAWOUS010000884.1:0-534 GCF_033339495.1 Vibrio sp. 2134-1 | reverse complement strand
GCTTTAGACCCCGATACGGCACGTGCATTTCATGATGAAACGCTACCGCAAGAGTCTGGAAAAGTAGCGCACTTCTGCTCAATGTGCGGCCCTAAATTCTGCTCAATGAAGATTTCTCAAGAAGTCAGGGAGTACGCCAAAGATACAGAGCAAGTTGCCGCGGATCAGGCGATTTCTATCAAGATTTAGATGACCCGCTGGAAGGCATGCGTAAGAAGTCTGAAGAGTTTCGTGCGACAGGCTCAGAGCTTTATCACCCAGCCGTGCACGCCGAGGCGGATGAGTAATGGCTAAAATCCTTATTCCATCGTCGTTAATTCCGCTGACAGGATCTGTTCAGCAGTGTTTATTGTTGGCGAAAGAACAGGGTTTTAGTATTGATGAGATTGAGTTGGGCGTAAGCCCGACTCAATTTATTCAACTTGTTCTTGGGCAAAATACCTTTCGTGTAGGTACCGATCTGATTGACGTATGTGAGGAGGCAGAGACTGCCGATTTTGTACTTTATTACCAATTAGGTCTATCGGTTTCAGA
>NZ_JAWOUS010000883.1:0-534 GCF_033339495.1 Vibrio sp. 2134-1 | reverse complement strand
CAAAATCCGAGTGCACACAAAGCTCACCGTTGTACATGCTGATCAAACGGTTTGAGATTGCCAACCCTAAGCCCGTTCCTTCATGTCGCCTTGTCGCGGAGGTATCGACCTGCTCAAATTTATCCATAATATGAGTTAGCCTGTCTTCAGGAATTCCAATGCCTGTATCGGTCACTGAAAAATCAAAACCGAGCTCACTTTCTCTTACTTTCAGCTGCACATGACCTTCATCCGTGAATTTCACTGCATTGCCGAGCAAGTTAAGTAAGATTTGATTAATCCGACCTTTATCACCGACCACGACCGTATTCATGGCTAATGGCATATCAACCAATAACTTAAGGTTCTTTTTATCCGCTTGATACGCACACAATGCCGTGCAACTCTCTACTAACGAGCGCAAATCAAACTCCTCTTCAACAAGCGTCAACTTGCCTGCTTCGACTTTGCTGTAATCGAGGATGTCGTTAATGATGGTCACAAGGTTATTGGCAGATTTGTGCAGCAGGAGCAATAACTCCCTTGGCTCTCGGC
>NZ_JAWOUS010000882.1:0-534 GCF_033339495.1 Vibrio sp. 2134-1 | reverse complement strand
TGAAGTTCTCACTCAACCAGTTCGCGATCACGCCAGAGAACTGAATAAACTTAGGATCGTCGTCCAACATCCACTCGGTGTGACCACCTTCAGGCAGTAAGAATAGAGATTTCGGCCCAGGGTATTTCGCGTACAGCGACTTTGCTTCGGTCACTGGGTGAAGATCGTTTTCTGCACCGTGCGCAATCAAGATTGGCGCGTCTGCAAATCGCTCGTCCAGTAGGGCTTCCGGTTTGAAATTGATGAGAGAATCCGCAAAATCCAGATCAGATGTCACGCCGTAGCCCGGTGCTTTGACCAGTTCAGTGAATACATATTCGCGGCTTACTGGGTCAAGCGGGTAGATTTCAAATGGATCAATCCCCTGCTTTTCTCCACCAAGAGCAAGACGTGTACGCTCTTCTAACATAAATTGACGGAACGCTTTCCAACCGTGCTCGCCACGTTGAGCAACCTGAACACGTACCGCATCATAAAAGCCGTTCATGGAGATAAGGCCATCAATCGCATCTTGACAAACTCGGTAAGCATCAA
>NZ_JAWOUS010000881.1:0-536 GCF_033339495.1 Vibrio sp. 2134-1 | reverse complement strand
ACCGGCATGATCAGCACCACCTATGATATGCAGTTTTTCACCAAGTTCAGACCACTTGTCTTCAAAAGGACGTACTGATTCCTGTCCCGCACAAATAACGACTTTATCAGCCTCTACAAGCTGCGCCTTACCATCTACATGAATGTGTAAACCGTTGTCATCAATTTTGTCATAAGACACGCCACCAAGCAGATGCACTCCGCGTTTTTCTAATGTGCGTTTATGGATCCAACCTGTCGTTTTACCCGGTCCTTTACCAACACGACCTTTGCGACGTTGCAGCACCCACACTTCTTTGTCCCTCACCGCGTCTGGGTATGGGTACAGTCCACCTGGTTGCGACATTTCTTTATCAATGCCCCATTCATGCAGCCAATCATCCAACGTTTGCCCAGCTGGCTCGGTAATCATTGGCGCAACATCAACACCAATACCACCAGCACCAACAATGGCGACTTTTTCACCGACAGGCGTTTTGTCACGAATCAGCGTTTGGTAATCCACCACTTTTTCTGCATTATCAATACCTTCGATAT
>NZ_JAWOUS010000880.1:0-536 GCF_033339495.1 Vibrio sp. 2134-1 | reverse complement strand
AAAGAGCCAGAGACATAGTGCCTCTGGCTCTTTAAGTACTCGCTTGTTAAAAATGTTCTTGCTGCTGAGCTTATTTGCTACGGCGCGCTTTTACTGCTTCAGAAAGCTGACGAAGTACCGTTTCCGTATCGTCCCAACCGATACATGCATCAGTAATCGACTGACCGTAAGTTGCCACTTTACCATCCACTAAATCTTGGCGGCCTTCAACCAAATGAGACTCGATCATCACGCCAAAGATTGCATCTTCACCACCAGCGATTTGCTCTGATACATCATCAGACACTAGCATTTGACGTTTGAACTGCTTAGAGCTGTTCGCGTGGCTAAAATCGATCATCACTTTCTTCGGTAGACCTGCCGCGTCCAACTCGTCTTTGATTTGAGCAACGTGTGCTGCACTGTAGTTTGGTTCTTTACCACCACGTAAAATGATGTGGCAGTCTGGGTTACCTGCGGTTTCAACAATCGCTGAATGACCGTACTTCGTTACCGATAGGAAATGGTGAGAAGCACTTGCAGAACGAATAGCATCG
>NZ_JAWOUS010000879.1:0-536 GCF_033339495.1 Vibrio sp. 2134-1 | reverse complement strand
AGACCCAGCTAAAGTCGGTAACGCAGGGAGTTTCTTTAAAAACCCTGTGATCAGCCAAGATCATTATGATCAACTCATTCGAAAGCATAGCGACATGGTGGCTTACCCTGCAAACGAGGGAATGAAAGTGGCAGCCGGTTGGCTGATTGACCAGTGTGGTTTGAAAGGTATTTCAGTCAACGGTGCTCAGGTGAACCCTTTACAAGCGTTGGTATTAACAAATGTCGACAACTGCAGTGCTGATGACGTGGTTGCACTTGCTTCTCTGGTGAAAAGGGCGGTGTGGGATAAGTACCAAATTGAACTCGAACACGAAGTGCGCTTTATGAATCGTCAAGGTGAAACTAATCTCGCTAAGATTGAGGCGGCTCAATGAGAAAAGAACACTCAGTGAAGCTACATATCCTTAAAACACTCAGCGATGGCGGTTTTCATTCAGGTGAAATGCTTGGACAACAACTGGGCATTTCTAGAGCGGCAATTGCAAAGCACATTAAAGGGTTGAATGATTGGGGAGTGGATATTTATCGTATCCA
>NZ_JAWOUS010000878.1:0-537 GCF_033339495.1 Vibrio sp. 2134-1 | reverse complement strand
ATTGGCATGGTAAACAACATACCGATTCCGTAGGTAGCAAAGCCAATTAAGATACCGCCACAAATAATCGCTGCCCAAACAATCATGGCCGGAATATTGGATTTCACTGCGTTAAAGCTAGTAAACACCGCTGTCATCATGTCGACACGGCGCTCCATCATTAATGGAATCGAAAACGCAGAGATACTAAATACGATACACGCCAACACGAATCCAACCAATGAACCTATGACCAGAAAAGGCAAAAACTCAGTCAGTGGTGCGCCTTGTACGGATGGGTACAACGCGTGGAGCAGCGCAGCGATACGCATCCAGAAAATCATACAAACGGCAAGCAATACTGCGAACGCCCATTGTGAGCTGGAGTTACGACCAATCGCTTTCATGGAATGAAGCAGGCGCGCTTTGTGCCCACGTTCTCTCTCCCAACTCGCATCATAAAGACCCAGTGCTAAAAACGGACCTATGAGCATATAGACTATGAGGCTTGGCATCACCACTAAGTGTGTGCCTTGCCATTGCACCAGAAGCACAATA
>NZ_JAWOUS010000877.1:0-537 GCF_033339495.1 Vibrio sp. 2134-1 | reverse complement strand
TTTTGTCATCGATTTAACCAAGCGTATCGTCAATGAGTTTGATTTGACGGTGATGATGGTAACGCACTCGATGAAAGACGCGCTCGCTTGTGGTGACAGAACCGTCATGCTCCACCAAGGAGAAATCGTTCTGGATGTCGCTGGAGAGCAGCGCGCCAATATGCAAGTACCTGACTTACTAGACATGTTCTCTAAAGTTCGAGGCGAAGAACTTTCGGATGACAGTTTATTACTCAATTAAATAGCATGTCTGATTCGTTACGCGTTTCTTCGACATAGTCAGAGCCGCGACTACGCCTACCAAGTGTGATCCTCCTTGAGAAAATACGTAAAACACCGAATTTCCAAGGAGGATTTTTTATCTCTCATTCTTTAATAAAATAGTGGCATATCCACCTATTAAAGAGTGCTTATTATGTCTTTGCCATTTCTCTTTCATAGCCAGACGGTTGATGGTTTAGCCTTCGATGGTAAACGCGTGAAGGTCTGTCTAAAAACAGAAGCGTTAACATTTGATGCTGTTTATGCGCGTATTGA
>NZ_JAWOUS010000876.1:0-537 GCF_033339495.1 Vibrio sp. 2134-1 | reverse complement strand
GGAAGGGGTAAATGACCTTGTTATAATGACTACAAATCAGATGGTTATCAATCAAGAGATGAAAAATGGGTTGTTGTAACGGCGATAAGAAATGTAAATCTGAGAAGAAAACCAAACGTATTCCGTGGTTTGGCATTGTTCTAGGCGTGTTAGCTGTCTTGGTAATTTTGAACTGGCAATAAAAAAGGACCTTCCGGTCCTTTTCTTATAACTTGCGTATAGCGCTTATTTTGCTTCTGCCGCAATGATTGCAAAACAGCGATCCGCCGCTTCTAGTGTCGCGTCGATCTCTTTTGAACCGTGCGCTAAAGAAGTAAAGCTCGCTTCAAAAGCAGAAGGCGCCAAATAGACACCGTGCTCAATCATCAGATGGAAGAAGCGTTTGAATCTTTCAACATCGCATTTGGCCACATCTTCATAGCACGTGATGTGCTCTTGTTCGGTAAAGAAGAAACCGAACATGCCGCCGACTTGGTTGACCACTAGCGGGATGCCGTGTTTGTCGGCTAACGATTTGAAACCGTCGGCTAATTGTTT
>NZ_JAWOUS010000875.1:0-537 GCF_033339495.1 Vibrio sp. 2134-1 | reverse complement strand
GCCCGTCTTTGGTGAAAAACGATTAATCCCATTTCTTCGAGTGATTTGATACTGACGGTTATCTTACGGCTGTTAGTTCCAAGTCTAGTGGCCAGCATTTTTATCCCCATTGGGATCCCGCCTAGTTTCTCATCATAATTTTTTGCTAGCAACATACACAAACAAATGAGAGTAGCTTTTGGCTGTTGCCTGATGCTCTTTTCTTCGAAATAACGATAGATGTTTTGATACTCAACGAATTCATCAGCTATGGGTTTATTTCGAAATCTTGATTCGCTTAACGGACTGAATGGCATCAGGTAAGCGTCATCAAAAGGGGTGAACCCCGGCCATATTGACTTTAGTTGTTCCCAGTTTTTTATTCCCAAATAACGTGTGGGAGAGGGACGATTTTTATCAATAACTAGCGTCTTTGAATACCCTCCTGAAAGCAAAATATAACTGTCTTGCCTATCAAACGGGTTGATGAAATTGTGGAGCTGGTAGGTTGTATCTGTTATCTGATTTGGGGTCATAGTGATCTACTTATTGGTAGCT
>NZ_JAWOUS010000874.1:0-537 GCF_033339495.1 Vibrio sp. 2134-1 | reverse complement strand
TTTTTTGAAGAACTGACCACCTTGGTGTCCCGGACAGTCAAACGCTGAGTTACCCATCTCAACATAGTGCGTTAATTGCTTGAAGAAAGGAGGAAGCAGACGACATTCGTACTTGGTTACTGCTTCGTTGATTTGACGACAGTAGTACTCAATAGATTGTCTTTCTAAATCGATAACGCCAGTTAGCCAAACGTAATCTTCTGCCGAAACTGGGTTTTCATCCGTTACTAAGAAAACTGGACTACCGTAACCCGTTTCAGAAATCATTTTATGCAGACCTGCTTTAATGTCTGCTGAAGTAATAATAGCCGCACCAACGTCGGTTAATTCAACTTGCTCTAAAGGTTGTAAATGACGATTAAATTGTTCATCTAAAGATTCAGCTAATAAACTGAAGTCTTCTGGCATGTAATTACTAACACCTATAATTAAACGTTTCATTTGGAATATCTCTTTTTTGTTCTTTAAAATTGACAGGTACAGATATTACAAACGAAAACGATATTTAAAATTCAAAAAACAAATTTCGTGATTAAA
>NZ_JAWOUS010000873.1:0-537 GCF_033339495.1 Vibrio sp. 2134-1 | reverse complement strand
ATCCTTCTCTTGGCTCAGGCACTTCACCAAAAAAGCGCGCTCGTGAGCGAGCATCAACAATATGCGCACTGCAATTGTTTGAGTACTCTAATACTGCATTTGCGTCCAAAAATGCATTTTTATTTAATTTTCCCGAAAAATTTCCTAATTGTTCAGGTTTTGCGAGCGAATCTACGACGGGCAATCCCGCTTCTATCCAAGCTGGAAGTCCACCATTAAGTACTTTGACGTTCTCGTGTCCCATCGCTTTGAGCATCCACCATGCGCGTGGTGAAGCAAGCGTACCAGAGTTGTCATAAACGATGATCAAGTCCTCGTTATTTAGCCCAAGCTTTTGTGCGCTTGCATTAAATCCTGCTTCGGTTGGCATCATGTGCGGTAAAGAGGTATCGGGCAGACAAAAGTCATTGTCGTAATCAAAACGGTAAGTGTTTGGAATCCATTTATCGGTGATTTTTTTGCTTTCCGAAGGAATTTGAAAGCTAATGCTTGCGTCTAAAAGCTTTACATTTTGTGGGTCGAGTAGGGCATGGAGTT
>NZ_JAWOUS010000872.1:0-538 GCF_033339495.1 Vibrio sp. 2134-1 | reverse complement strand
CCAAAAGCACATCATCGACTTTGATTACCGCACCAGCGGTATAGGCTTTATCTTCGTAGTAACAAATTCGCTGGCCTATTTTACCATCAGCAACCACCAAAGCCTTTGACTCCGGCGTACTGTAAGATTTGGCAAAAACTGAACCAGACAATAGCGCGACCATGGCGCTCAGAGTAAAAATAGAAACTCTTTTAAACTTCATAAATATCCCCTTATGCCCGAACAATACTAGCAAGGAAGTATTTCAGGTTCTTGGCAGAATCTCATATTCTAGCAATTTGTTCTTACTTCTCATTCCCAGATATTCCTCCACGTCGTTACGAACAACGGCGAGTTAAGCTCAGGCCGATATAGCCGTCACTGACTCTTTAGGTTATGCTTTTAACGTTTTTTATTGGAAAGTAATCGTTATGCGTTTCATCCCTTTCGCCCTCGCGTTAATTGCATTTAGCTCGTCTCCTAGTGCTTACGAGCTCGATTACTATTCCAAATTTGGCCATATCGACAACTATGGCAATCTAGATCTTCGAAACAAACC
>NZ_JAWOUS010000871.1:0-538 GCF_033339495.1 Vibrio sp. 2134-1 | reverse complement strand
TCTCTCCTTGGTCAGTACCGCACTTACTGCACAACGCTAACTGTAAAATACGTGTATGGCGCATGGATGAAAAGATGGATTTCTTGGTAAGAAATGCCGATGGCGACGAGCTGCTGTTCATCCACCAAGGTACGGCAGATCTTTACTGTGACTATGGTCATCTGAAAGTGAGCGAAGGGGATTACGTCATGATCCCGCGCTCAACGAGTTGGCGTTTAGAGCCGAGTGAACCCATGTTCATTCTTATGATTGAAAACACCGATGCAGCGTATTCCTTACCGGAAAAGGGCATGGTAGGGAATCACGCGGTATTTGACCCTGCGGTGTTGGAAGTTCCATCTATCAATGATGAGTTTCGTGCGCAATATTCTGAAAACCGCACTGAGGTTCAGGTAAAACGCCACGATAAAGTTAGCGTGATTACCTATCCGTTTAATCCTTTAGACGCGATTGGTTGGCATGGCGACTTAGCCGCAGTGAAAGTGAATTGGCGTGATATACGTCCCCTTATGTCACATCGCTACCACTTACCACCGTC
>NZ_JAWOUS010000870.1:0-538 GCF_033339495.1 Vibrio sp. 2134-1 | reverse complement strand
CCTGTAACGACGACATGGATCTATACCTATCTACTTCGTCAATTAACTGGGTGAATCAATTCCACAGTTCTAAGCGTTTCGTTGTGGACTTTAACGGTACCAACCGCGAGATCCGCAACAGTCAGTACGGCGCGATGAAAGTAAAAGATGGCATCGTTGATTGCTTTGAGAAGAAAGGCTTACCTCGACCAAACATCAGCAAAGAACGTCCTGATATTCGCGTTCATGTTCGCCTTCACAAAGATAAAGCTATCTTAGGTGTTGATATGGTAGGCAGTGGCCTTCATCAACGTGGCTACCGTCCGGAATCTGGCCGTGCACCACTTCGTGAAACATTAGCAGCGGCGATCATTATGCGTTGTGGTTGGGACGGTCATCAGCCACTTCTCGATCCAATGTGTGGTTCTGGTACGTTACTGATTGAAGCGGCTATGATGGCTGCAAATATGGCTCCTGGTGTAAAACGAAAGCAATGGTGCTTTGAATCACTTGAAGACTTTGAGCCAGATACATGGGCTGAAATCAAATCAGAAGCAAA
>NZ_JAWOUS010000869.1:0-539 GCF_033339495.1 Vibrio sp. 2134-1 | reverse complement strand
ATTCCTATTGGTTTTGCACCTTGGTGCCAGCTTTATGCATCACTTTATTAAGCAGGACGGAACGTTGCTGAGAATGTTGGGCAAAGCTTGATAAGACAAAACAAGAATGTGCTTCGAAGGTTTCTGAGTAACAAAATGGCAGGTAAGTGATACCTGCCATTTTAATATAAGCGAAAGGATGCCTAATTGTTAGATTAGGCTTCGCTTTGGATGACATCAAAATCGGTCGGCGTTCATCACTTTGGTCCACGCGGCGACAAAGTCTTCAACGAATTTTCCTGCGTTGTCATCTTGTGCATACAGTTCGGCATAGGCTCTGAGTATTGAGTTTGAACCGAAGACAAGATCGACGCGGGTCGCTATCCATTTTACATCTTTAGAGCGACGGCTGCGGATTTCGTAAAGGTTTTCGCCAACGGGCTCCCACGTGTAGTTCATGTCGGTTAGGTTAATGAAAAAATCGTTGGTAAGTTGGCCGACTCGGTCTGTGAACACACCGTGTTTGCTACCGCCATGATTTGTGCCAAGAACGCGCATCC
>NZ_JAWOUS010000868.1:0-539 GCF_033339495.1 Vibrio sp. 2134-1 | reverse complement strand
GCCTTGTGGACGACCTTGGCCTTGCGGCTTGCTACCTGCTGGGCGGTTTGCACCGTTGCCGCTAGGGCGCTGGCCGTTGCTAGCAGGGCGTTGACCACCTTGTACTTTACCAGAACCGTTACGGTTGCCAGATGGTTTACCATCTTTTGAACCGCCTTCAGCGCGTTTGTTCAAGTGGCCACCGAAACCCGGTTGGTTTTTGGTGTGCTTGGTTGCAAAGCGGTTTGCACCGTGACGGCCAGACTTACGACGTTGCGCTGGAGTTTGAGCATCAATATCTTCTGCAGGAACCAAACACGTTGGTTTGTCACCAATCAAATGCTTCTTGCCCATGTTGATCAGTGCTTCACGAATTAATGGCCAGTTAGCAGGATCGTGGTAACGCAGTAGTGCTTTATGCAAACGACGTTGACGTTCACCTTTCGCGACTGGAATGTCTTCGCGCTGTTTGTACTTCACGCGTTTCAGAGGGTTAGTCTCTGAGTAGTACATTGACGTTGCGTTACACATCGGCGATGGGTAGAAGTTTTGTACTTGGT
>NZ_JAWOUS010000867.1:0-540 GCF_033339495.1 Vibrio sp. 2134-1 | reverse complement strand
AGTTTGCTTTTTGCCATAATTTAGCCATCTTAATAATACACCTTTAATTCTAACTATAAAGATACATTAAAAGCAAGACAAAATGATTTATCTATGTAAATCTTTTTATGTATCTATTTTTCTACCTTTTTATCTACCTTTAAATGTAGATTAAAAATCAAGAATCTCTGCCTTTAACTTTCTACCTTTTTTTCTACCTATTTTTTTCAATCAAACCCAAGAAAAAGCCACATTGTTAATTGGTTTTCGAAGAAAACTTTTATTATAAATAATAAAAATAATTAACAATGAAATTCCCCATATATATCAATCTAGTTAGTCAAAAACTCACTGTAAGCGCTTGTTTTTACTAAAAATTATTTGTTTACAAATAGCGCCAACTTTATTTACTCTGATAATAAGAACTTTCTAGCCAGCATATATTCGTAGCCCACTTCGTGAGCTTTACGAATAGCTGGTAAAAGGGGAGCAAGCTCCCCCTTTAATCCCCCTTTGATCGCGCACAATAATTAAATTATGGTGGCTGAAATGACAAAAGAA
>NZ_JAWOUS010000866.1:0-540 GCF_033339495.1 Vibrio sp. 2134-1 | reverse complement strand
CCCAGTTCGAATTCTTTTGAATTCACGTAAACCGTTTGACCAACCAAACCGGCGGTCGATAGCACTTGCATGTTGTCGAGTAGCACCATGCTGTTTTGCATGACCTTCGACATGTTCTCGGTACTTTGAACTTGAGAGAACTGCGCCAACTGACCGACGTATTCTGTGCCATCTAACGGGTTTAACGGATCTTGGTTTTGAATTTGCGCCACCATCAAAGAGATGAACTCATTTTGAAGTGAAGACGCGCTGTTCTTATCCGTTGGGTTTGGCGCAATGCCACTGTTTTCTTTTGCTGCCGCTTTAACTGGAGCGTCCGACGATAATGCCGTGTACTGTGCAAGACTCATTAGCTACCCTGCCCTAAACGAAGCAAGCCTTGCTGCATGCTTTTCACATTTGCCAACACTTCCACGTTCGTTTCGAAGCTGCGAGTCGCTGACATCATGTCCGCCATTTCCGCAACCACGTCGATGTCTGGGTAGTAAACGTAACCTTCGCCGTTAGCGAGTGGGTTATTTGGCTCAAAGCGTTTTTCCG
>NZ_JAWOUS010000865.1:0-541 GCF_033339495.1 Vibrio sp. 2134-1 | reverse complement strand
TTTGACCAGAAAGGAAACTGATAGAAAGCTCTTTATAGGGATGAGTGAGTCATTTTCATCGCTCAAATTACCGATGTGAAAACAAATGCACAACTGGTAAGAGGAGTTTTGTGAAGCTGGTTCGTCAATGGTGGATTATCGTTCAATAGTTTGTGTGAAAAGTAATCCCTAAGAGGTAGTTAAAGCCAGATACAGCAAAGGCTTGGGGGGAGATCCTGAAAGAAAATAACTAGAACGCATGACGATAAAATCGGACTCGCGTAGAACGAGAGTACGATATGGATTTTGCCTTCCAAAAGTGTGTTCATCGCGCTAAGTGTACGAAATGTGCACCTCAGTAGAACTTGGTTGTTTTTGTACTCTTTATTTCGTTTGAAACTAAACACCAAACTTTTCCTTCACTTTTGTTATTACTGATTTTTCCTTAGCTTAATGCGTCATGCCGCACCATTTATCTCGAATTTGTGTTCCTATTCGAGCCTTTATTTTGTTTAGTTTCGAATGTGAGTGATTAAATGTTCTTTTTTGATCTAGAAAAGAT
>NZ_JAWOUS010000864.1:0-541 GCF_033339495.1 Vibrio sp. 2134-1 | reverse complement strand
TTCTGCGAGTAACTCACGTACTTCATCGGCAAGGCCAGTAAAATAGTTCATTACCATTTCTGGTAAGCCTTTAAAGTACTCTTTACGAAGGGTTTCATCTTGAGTTGCCACACCCGTTGCACAGTTGTTCAAGTGGCAAATACGTAAGAATTTACAACCCATAGCAACCATTGGTGCGGTACCAAATCCGAAGCTTTCCGCACCAAGAATCGCGGCCTTAACAACATCTAGCCCTGTTTTTAACCCGCCATCTACTTGAAGACGAATCTTATGGCGAAGGCCATTTGCAACCAGTGCTTGTTGGGTTTCTGCGAGGCCAAGTTCCCAAGGACTACCTGCGTATTTCACCGAAGTCAGTGGACTTGCGGCCGTACCGCCATCGTAACCTGAGATAGTGATGAGGTCGGCGTAAGCTTTTGCGACCCCGGTGGCTATGGTGCCAACACCAGGCTCGGAGACGAGTTTCACCGAAACCAGGGCATTCGGGTTGACTTGTTTTAGGTCGAAGATCAGCTGGGCTAAATCCTCGATCGAATAAATA
>NZ_JAWOUS010000863.1:0-541 GCF_033339495.1 Vibrio sp. 2134-1 | reverse complement strand
GAAATCGACATGGATTTCATGAACCTCAACCAAAGTGCGCACGGTTGCCGAGAGTTTGGCTTCATTGGCACCCGTCTGAATATTGAACGTAAAGTCGTAGTCGGACACTGGCAAGAACCGCAAGTGCATAGAGATATCGACGATTGGTGTCGCGCCGCTATTGGTGTGAATGCAGGTCAGCACCTGAAAGTCGCCCACTTTGGCGACAACATGCGCCAAGTCGCGGTCACGGAAGGCAACAAAGTCTCTGCGCAAATCCAGTTTGGATATGAAGTGAATGCGTACGGTCTTGGTGAGCTCAGTGACGTAGTCAACTCGATATCAGATGCGGATGTAAATCACCAGCTAGATGAATATGCATCCATGTATGAGATGTCTCCAGACTTGTTCAACGACTCTGATTTGAAAAAGCTGATGACGCAAGAGGCACGTTTAGAACTTGGGATGGAATCTTTCCTCAAATCTGTTGGAGCAGGCGCTTTCACCAACACGTTTGAGAACCTAACTGGCTTAACAAATTTACCAGGACTAGCAACGCAGC
>NZ_JAWOUS010000862.1:0-541 GCF_033339495.1 Vibrio sp. 2134-1 | reverse complement strand
TTTATGGTTGAAAATTATTCTCTTTGTCTTTTTTGTGGGACGAAATCGTTTCTACATCGAAAGTTGGTGATTTATTATTCACTACAGAATGCATGGGAAAGCATGCGCGGTGTGACCATTGTCATTCACGTGCAAAATAATAATCAAAACTTCCCACCACACTGAAGTAACTACCCATCAGGGAATAATAATAATGTCGCAATTTTATAAGCTCAGAGCGTTGTCGCTTGTGTTTTGGTTCGTGTTTTTGACGACCAAAGTCTACGCACAAAGCCCTGAGCCAAAAGATAAGTTTCTGCAATCTCTTGAAGGGATTGAGAGCCAAATTTACGCGCTGCCACAAAGTTCACTAGCACAAATCGAATCATTAGAAGAAGACTCTCTACTGCAAAACCAGCCCAAGGATCTGTTGATTCGTTATTGGCTGGCGAAGTCGACCGTTCTTGAGTTGTTAGGGCGCGATAAAGAGAGCTTAGCAGTGGTAGATAAAGGGCTGAGTTTGACACCAGAGCAAAGCCAAGAGCACTTGCTGTTCAAGCTG
>NZ_JAWOUS010000861.1:0-541 GCF_033339495.1 Vibrio sp. 2134-1 | reverse complement strand
GTTACTTATTTAAAGCGACTTTGACCGCTTCAATACGTCGTTTTTCTTGTTCATCACGAATAGCTGGACCTTTGAAGCCATCCTGAATGATGGCTTGCACATCTACTGATGCCGCTGCTTGATAGGCCAGCATGAAAATATCCGCTTGTGGATATGGTAGATCTTCTAAACCTTTGCGGCCTGCATGATCCGCTTGGCAGCAAATTAGAATGTCTTTTAGGCGCTCCGACTTGCGCCATACATCAAACTTGTTCAGGATTTTGATGATGGTTTGCGGCTTTAACTCAGCGGCGCGATGAATGTTGGAGTGTTGCTCGCAGACCATGAGCGCTAACTCTTTAAATTCATTCGGTACACGTACACGTTCGCACAGTTTTTTAATTAGCTTTAAACCGGTATGACAATGCATTTTATGGCTTGGCCATTCGCTCTCTGGTGTCACGCCTTTCCCTAAGTCATGCACCTGTGCGGCAAATCTAACAGGGAGTGATGTGCTCAGCTTTGCGGCTTGCTCTGCTACCATCAACGTATGGATACCAGT
>NZ_JAWOUS010000860.1:0-541 GCF_033339495.1 Vibrio sp. 2134-1 | reverse complement strand
CTAACGCTGCAAACATGGCCAAGCGGTCATGGTTGAGTGTTGCGAAGATCTTAATTTATTCATTTGCATATTATTTATTCGATTTCTCAACAGATTTTGTACGTTTAGTTCAGACTTTCTAGTGAAACCTAAAAATGGAGGGGAATCCCCCCTGTTTCAGAGATGGTTATTAAGCTCAAATCAAACATTTCCAATATCTAATTAACTGGAATTGGAAATTAATTTCGTGGCTATAAATAAAAGGCTAAAAAATACACTCATTACTTTATCTAATAATATTAATTAAAATTTGTACCTCTAAATCTAAATTTCTATTTTTGGTTTAAGATTTGATTTGTTGATTTTATTCTTAATTAGGCGCAAGATAATAAGCAAATAAAAATAGCGCATACTATGCGTATAAAAACATTCGGAAGTAACTTTTTCATTACATGTTTCAACAGAAAATGGAGCATATTCCATTTGCTCTGTTTTATTTCTATTAGAGATTTGTGTATGTTGAGAATCATTAGTGCAGATAAGTTCATCTCTTCAAGGTTCA
>NZ_JAWOUS010000859.1:0-541 GCF_033339495.1 Vibrio sp. 2134-1 | reverse complement strand
GTAAATTACCACCTTCTAAAGAAGGTGGCTTTGTGTGAGCCCCCTAAAAGGGGGCCTTTGTTTAGTCCAGCGCCAATTGCTGCTGCTCTACTCGCTCTTGCTTCTCTTGATGTCTTACATATCGGCGTATTATTTCTTCATTGATTCCAACACTATCGACAAAATAGCCTCTTTGCCAAAAGTGATTACCCCAAAGCCTGTTCTTCCTAAGGTGAGGAAACTTGCTAAATAGCTTTAAGGCTATTTTGCCTTTCAATACCCCCATCAACTTGGATATCGAAAGCTTTGGTGGGACCTTTACAACTAAATGTACGTGGTCAACTTGTACGTTTAGCTCTACGACTTCACATCCAAGTTGATTACAGTAAACATAAATACATCGATAAACTTCTTTACCTATATTGTTCTTCAAGATCCTAAATCGATACTTTGGCGTCCACACTATATGGTATTGACAACGCCAAAATACGTGGGAAGCTTGATTGTATCTACTCATGTTATTTGTCCTCTTTGACTTCTGGAAAAATCAAAGACGCATTTA
>NZ_JAWOUS010000858.1:0-542 GCF_033339495.1 Vibrio sp. 2134-1 | reverse complement strand
TTGATGCCTTGCGCTTTCAGGTCATCAATCAAAGCCATCAAACGGTCGGTTGCATCAATAAATGGGTCAATGCTCGTTAACTGAGAACCAATATGGCAGTCGATACCTTGCACATTCAGATTAGGTAGGCTCTGGGCGAATTGATACACTTCTGGCGCGCGGTCAAACGCAATGCCAAATTTGTTGTCACGAAGACCAGTCGAAATATAAGGGTGAGTTTTCGCGTCAACATCTGGGTTAATACGTAGCGAAATAGGCGCAATCACACCAAGCTCGCCCGCCACTTTATTCAAGCGTTCGAGTTCCGGCTCTGATTCAACGTTGAAGCACTTGATGCCAAGCTCTAGTGCGCGCTTCATTTCTGCTGGCGTTTTACCCACCCCAGAAAACACGACTTTCTTCGCATCACCGCCCGCTGCAATCACACGCTCTAGTTCACCACCAGATACGATATCAAAACCCGAACCCAAACGAGCCAGCGCGTTCAGTACGCCCAAGTTTGAGTTGGCTTTTACTGCGTAGCACACAAGATGAGGAGGTTG
>NZ_JAWOUS010000857.1:0-542 GCF_033339495.1 Vibrio sp. 2134-1 | reverse complement strand
TAAAGAGCCACCGATAACGAAGACAAGGAAACCAAGGATAAACATACCGCGAGAAGGATCGGACGCAAACGCGTGTACCGACACCAAAATGCCCGAACGAACTAAGAAAGTACCTAACAAACTCAACGAGAATGCAGAGATCGCTAGCAATACTGTCCAAGCTTTAAATGTACCGCGTTTTTCCGTCACTGCTAGCGAGTGCATAAGTGCAGTACCTGCTAGCCAAGGCATAAAGGATGCGTTTTCTACTGGATCCCAGAACCACCAGCCGCCCCAACCAAGTTCGTAATAAGCCCACCAAGAACCTAGTGCGATACCCAAAGTTAGGAATACCCAAGCCGCCGTTGTCCAAGGACGAGACCAGCGCGCCCATGCTGTATCAAGACGACCTGTCATTAGAGAAGCAATCGCGAACGAAAACGCAACAGAGAAACCGACGTAACCCATGTACAGCATTGGTGGATGCACAATCAGCCCAGGGTCTTGCAGAAGCGGGTTCAAATCTCGACCATCAACAGGGAAGAACGGTAACGTACGTAGGA
>NZ_JAWOUS010000856.1:0-542 GCF_033339495.1 Vibrio sp. 2134-1 | reverse complement strand
TTTTTAACTCGCCAAAACTGCATATAAAAAAACGCCTACGGTGGAGCCGCAGGCGTTGGCAAATTGACCAAAAGATCGTTCGACTATCTACGATAGTTCTCGGTGCTAACCGGGGTGAGGAATTATTCGATAATTCCCGCAACTTCACGAACCAGCTTCGCCAGTTCATCCCATTGCTCGTTGTCAATCAAATCGCCGGGTACCCTCCACGTACCACCACACGCTAAGACTGAAGAAATAGACAAGTAATCTTTAACATTGCTTGGGCTCACGCCACCAGTTGGCATGAATTTTACAGGATAAACCGCAGATAATGCTTTTAGCATCGCGACGCCGCCTGACGGTTCTGCTGGGAAAAACTTCAGCGTACGCAGACCCATTTCCATCGCTTGCTCAACCAAGCTTGGGTTGTTGACACCAGGGACGATGGTCACGTTACGCTGTTGGCAGTATTTCACCGTAGTTGGGTTGAAACCTGGGCTCACAATAAAGTCCACGCCCGCATCAATCGCTTCATCCACTTGTGCGCTTGTCAGCACAGT
>NZ_JAWOUS010000855.1:0-542 GCF_033339495.1 Vibrio sp. 2134-1 | reverse complement strand
CGCTACCGCATTTGTTTGATTGACTTGGACCCTCAAGGTTCATTACGTCTGTTTTTAAACCCGCAAATCAGTGTGGCTGAGCACGACAACATTTATTCAGCGGTGGACATCATGTTAGGCAACGTGCCTGATGGAGTAGAGATCGACCGCGAATTTTTACACAAGAACGTGCTGTTGCCGACGCAATATCCGAACTTGAAGTCAATCTCCGCATTCCCAGAAGATGCTATGTTTAACGCAGAAGCGTGGCAAACGCTGTCTGAAGACCCATCACTTGATATCGTTCGTCTATTGAAAGAACAGCTTATCGACAAGATTGCGAATGACTTCGATATCATCATGATTGATACCGGTCCGCACGTTGACCCTCTGGTTTGGAATGCGATGTACGCGTCCAATGCACTGTTAATTCCTTGTGCGGCAAAACGTCTAGACTGGGCATCTACGGTTAACTTCTTCCAGCATTTGCCTACGGTTTATGAGATGTTCCCAGAAGATTGGAATGGCTTAGAGTTTGTTCGTCTAATGCCAACCATGTTCGA
>NZ_JAWOUS010000854.1:0-542 GCF_033339495.1 Vibrio sp. 2134-1 | reverse complement strand
GAGCGTAATGAATGCTGTGACGTAGGCAAAAATGCTATTCAGCCCTAGCCCGAAATCCAGTGTAAATGCGATGCCGTTCACTGCTTCTGCAGGCATCATGTACCAATCAGCATGAACGGAAGATCCGAATAGGAGAAATGTGCAAAGTAAAGCGATCGTGCCGCCGAGCAAGCCGACCCATCTGCTGTTGTTCATGTTGTAATCTCAGGGGTTACCGAAGTAACGTAACAAAATATTTCAGAGCCGGCATTATACAACCGAGAGAGGGTATAGGTGGTAGAAATATTTGCCTCACAAACTAAGAGGCCATCTAAGTGGCCTCTTTTTAACCGATTTAACGGCATCCGTTATGATGCAAAGGTGTGAGGCTTGTAAGAAACCTAACCTTTGGCATTCGTTTCGGGTTGTGCTTCTGGTTGTAGCGTCCAATCACCACCAAGTGATTTGTAGAGCGCAATCGTAGCTTGTGCGGTTTGTAACTTTGCCGCGATTTGCTGATCTTGCATCATGCGTTGCTGACGTTGCGCATCCAAAACTGATAA
>NZ_JAWOUS010000853.1:0-542 GCF_033339495.1 Vibrio sp. 2134-1 | reverse complement strand
CATCTTCAATCACATCACGTCGCCCAAACACCATGCGACCGATGCGAGCAACTTCTACAGCTCGCTCACCTGTTAGCGATTCAAGGCTTTGTTTAAATGAAGCGACCAATTCTGGGTGAACTTGATCCGCGTTATTCGCAAAGAACAGTGGTGCAACGGCTTCGATAATAGGCCCAGGAACACCTTGAACTTGGCTGATGGTATCTAGCATCGCAAAGTATTTTTTATGCGTCACTTCTGGTTCCCAACCAATAAAGGTATCCATCAACACCAATGACTTCACTCGTTGCGGGGCTTGAGCGGTCAGTTCCGCGCCCCACATGCCGCCAACAGATAAGCCAACAATGGAAAATTCGTCGATTTCCAAATGATCCATTAGCGCCAGCATGTGTTGGGCATAATCAACTAAAGACGTGGTCGAAGCAGGAGCGGCGTCCGATTCACCATGCGCCCATAAGTCAGGCACAATACAACGATAGGACTGACTCAAAACTTCAATTTGAGGCGCCCACATTTGGCAATCCCACAAATAGCTATGTCCA
>NZ_JAWOUS010000852.1:0-543 GCF_033339495.1 Vibrio sp. 2134-1 | reverse complement strand
GAAGGCGTCGGTATTCCACGACAAAATGGGTGAGATGATCGCTCATACCGCAGTGAACGCAGTAGATGACGGCACGATGACCAATGAGTGGGGCTCAATCCACGTTGATGACGAAGGTTTGCCAACGCAGCGTACCCAACTGATCAAAGACGGTAAGCTAACTAGCTTTATGGTCGATAAAATGGGCGGCATGAAGACAGGTTACGAGCCAACAGGCTCTGGTCGTCGTCAGAACTACAAGTTCGCACCAACCTCGCGCATGCGCAATACCTTTATCGAAGAAGGCGAGCATTCACTCGATGATATGCTTGCGGGAATCGAACGCGGTATTTGCGCCAAGAAGATGGGTGGTGGCTCCGTTCAACCTGGGACGGGCGAATTTAACTTCGCTGTTCGTGAAGCGTATTTGATTGAAAACGGCAAAATTACCAAGCCTTTGAAAGCGGCGACACTAATCAGCACTGGTCCTAAAGTATTGAAAGAAATCAGTATGGTCGGTAAGGACATGGCACTTGCTCCAGGTATGTGTGGTTCAGTGAGTGG
>NZ_JAWOUS010000851.1:0-543 GCF_033339495.1 Vibrio sp. 2134-1 | reverse complement strand
GTGCAAGCAGAGTAGCTTCGATAGACATAAGGACTCACCTTAGTAATGTTATTTTGTGGCGGTATTATCCACTTTATCCTGAGAAATAAAAGGGTGTTAGCGAATTAAAGCCGAGATTTTACAATATTCCAACCTGATTAGGTGAAAGATGTAAAACAATCGCTAAATAAATAATATATGGAATATAAAAGAAGTGGTCAATTACCTTGAGTTATGAATTGTTGTGTGAATTATTCAACACTCTTTTGAGTGCGAAAAATAAAAAACCCAGCCTAAGCTGGGTTTTGTCGATGAATGAATGGTCGATTATTTCAGTACTGTTGTATCCGAAACATCACTCAATGCGTTGTCCATCAAGAAGTCCGCGTTTTCTTTTTGCATTTCAGCATGATGATTGACATCGGCAAGTGTGCCTGATGGCGACGCAAACGTACTGTGTGAAGCAATAGCGTTGAACTGAACAAAGCTTGACGTCGCAGCGACCGCTGTATTTAAGCTATTAACCTCAGTTAAGCCCAATTTCTTGGCTAACGGCTCTGTACC
>NZ_JAWOUS010000850.1:0-543 GCF_033339495.1 Vibrio sp. 2134-1 | reverse complement strand
CATACTGTTTTTGCAGCTTTTTGAGCTGTTGCGGCGTGTCAATCAACTCTTGGCGGAACAATAACGCTAAAACGCTCGCTGGTAATGCACTTGCAAGCCAAGCAAGCGGACCTTCAACAGATAGTGCGTACGCTGCGGCAGGTGCAGTTAATGCACCAAGTAGAATCGCATAGCGAACCGTTTCGTTAATTTTTAACGACCAGGTTCTACCCGCTTTCTCGGCGGCTAGCATCCCCTTGTAAGCTTTTGCAGCAATATCCACCCATTCACGCTTAGGCTTAACGCGCACAGATTGATAGCCGACAACTTGGTTTTTTTCATAGATAGGCGTTACGTAGGCATCTACCCAGTAATAACCGCCAGATTTGGTGCTGTTCTTAACCATACCTCGCCACGCTTTGCCTTCTTTAAGGCGTGCCCACATATCACCAAAAGCGGCTTTAGGCATGTCACTATGACGGACGATATTATGATTCTGACCGACTAACTCCTCGTGCGTGTATTCTGCAACGCGACAAAACGCGTCATTACAATAAGTAATAA
>NZ_JAWOUS010000849.1:0-544 GCF_033339495.1 Vibrio sp. 2134-1 | reverse complement strand
CAGAATCCTACCTTATTGTCGAGCGAGACCGCGCGACGGCGTTCATCGATAAACAAAAGTTACCAGCCGAGATAGAGAAGAAGCTGACTGCGCAAGGTGTGAGCGTTCGTCACTACGAGTACGTCAGCCAGTATTTGAATCAGCAATGTGAAGGCCTGTCGCTTGCTTTTAGCCCGGTTTATACCGACAGCTTGTTGGTTAACTCCATTGAGCAGAACCTCTCATTAAAGCCAATGGCTTGCCCCGTCACCGACATGAAAGCCATCAAAAATCAGACCGAGTTAGCCAATCTCGAACAGTCATTGACGGACGATGGTGTGGCTGTCGTGAAGTTCATGAGCTGGTTAGAAGACCAAGTCCCAAGCGGGCTTGTTACTGAGCTGTCAGCCGAGGCTCAATTGAAAAGCTATCGCCGTCAAACTCGCCATTATGTGAGCGACAGTTTCCGCACGATTGCAGGCTTCGCCGCACATGGCGCGAAAATGCACTACGCCGCCGATGAAGAAAGCAATGCCGTTGTCAATGAAAGCAATTTCTTCCTTGT
>NZ_JAWOUS010000848.1:0-544 GCF_033339495.1 Vibrio sp. 2134-1 | reverse complement strand
CAACCTGAAGGAGGATTGATTGGTGATGGCAGATCCCCTTCCAACATTTGGATGGTTTTATTGCGTTCTAACTCTGGGTCTGGGATTGGAACCGCCGACATCAGCGCACGCGTATAAGGGTGCTTAGGGTCTGCAAATAGCGCATCCGCTTCGCCTAACTCTACCGCGTTACCCAAATACATCACGAGAACACGATCAGAGATATGTTTCACCACTGACAAATCGTGCGCGATAAACACCAAAGAAAGTCCTAGCTCTTTTTGCAGCTCTTTCAGAAGGTTAACGACTTGAGCCTGAATAGAAACATCCAGTGCCGAGACTGGTTCGTCACAGATGATCATCTTAGGCTTAAGAATAAGCGCACGCGCAATACCGATACGCTGACACTGACCACCTGAGAATTCATGCGGGTAACGGTTGATTACGTTTGGCAATAGACCAACTTTCGCCATCATCTCTTTAACGCGGTCTTTCACTTCTTGCTTAGACAGTTCTGGATAGAACGTTTCTAGCGGCTCAGCGATGATGTCACCGACCGTCATAC
>NZ_JAWOUS010000847.1:0-544 GCF_033339495.1 Vibrio sp. 2134-1 | reverse complement strand
AAAGTTGACAGTAGTTTCTATCAAGCTTGTATTGGCGTCAAGCAATCCTATCGGTCAAAGGTGATATTCGTTATGGTTTCATCGTGATTGATGCAACTTTCGCCACCACGGCTTTGCGGATAGTCCCGAGTTTGACTTGGCGATCAGGATACCAAGGAAGCGGACGCAGTAAGGCCATCGCTTTCAATCCTAAACGCGCAGTAAGAATCCCCACGCCAAGCCCCTGCCCTGCACGAGCAGAAACTTTGCCAGCAAGATCCATCGACATCAAATCCATACCAGCGTCAATGGCTAACTCACTTGCGCCTGCCGCAGCCATATTGACGAATACCGATCTCAATAGCTTGATGCGCGAAGCATAACCTAATTCAACGCCATACACTTTGGATAAGTTATCGATCATTTTGAAGTTTCGCCACGCCACCAGCAACATATCAGCGGCGGCGAGTGGACTTACCGCAACTAGCGCAGCAGACTCAGTCGCGTGCTGAGAAACCACTTTTGTAGCCAGCTTGTCTTGTTGACTAACGACCATAGAATCGTA
>NZ_JAWOUS010000846.1:0-544 GCF_033339495.1 Vibrio sp. 2134-1 | reverse complement strand
CCAATATACTCCGGTTGCAATGGATTGGCTCAATGGCCGCCGAACCCCTTACGCAAACCAGCGTCTTAAAGGTGCCATTTGTGACTTAAACCTTGGTAGCTCATCGCCTGCAATTTTCTCCGCACTCGTAGAATCCACTGCGCATGGCGCAAAAGCGATCGTCGATTGCTTTATAGAACAAGATGTCACTGTCGAACGCGTCATCGCCATTGGTGGCATTGCGCAAAAATCCCCTTACGTGATGCAAATGTGCGCCGATGTGATTGGTCGCGACATCATCGTGGTCGAATCAGATCAATGTTGCGCATTGGGGGCAGCGATTTTTGCAGCCGTCGCAGCTGGCGTTTACCCGACGACCAAATCAGCACAAGCCGTGATGGCAAGTCCTGTTCGTCAAACCTACTCACCAACACCAAAAGTGCAAACATTGCGAGCACAGCGTTACGCGACGTATCGCGAGCTTGGGCAACACATGGAGCAGATTGCGGAGTTTCACCAATCGCAGGAGCGCGAAGATGTCTGAACAAACCGTCTGGAATGATGC
>NZ_JAWOUS010000845.1:0-544 GCF_033339495.1 Vibrio sp. 2134-1 | reverse complement strand
AAGCACAGGTGCACTGACAATCAAACCCAAAACAATGCCAATAATGGCGATGAAAAGCGATTCAATTGAAATTAAACCAATCAGCTTGCTCCTGAGCATCCCAGTGGCCAACATCACGGCAAATTCACGCTGGCGTTCTAACGTCGTCATCAAAATGGTCGCGAATAGACCAAAGCCAACGATGCCATACAGAATGTAGATGAGGAAGATCCCGCCAGCTTTGTCTAATGCGATTTGTTGAGAAAGCTCCGGCGATAACTCCTGCCAGCCTTTTACGGCGACGCTATTGCCGTAATCTCGCTTTAATTGCTCAATCACACTGGGCAATACGCGTAAATTTGAAGTATTGAGCACCCATGCCGTCACTTGTTTATCAAGTGAATACAATGTCTGAGCAGTATCGAGAGGCATATAAACCAATTGGGAATCCAACTGCTGTAACGGGAAATGCAAAATTCCAGCGACACGATACAACCCCGCAGCCGTCTGACCACGATACCCAGCGCCATACAACACCAACTCATCGCCAATCTTCAAGCGAAGA
>NZ_JAWOUS010000844.1:0-544 GCF_033339495.1 Vibrio sp. 2134-1 | reverse complement strand
AAACGCCATCAAAGACTGAGTCAACTGATAGCCGCTACCGAACGGATCTTCCCATGGGTCAAGAAACGAAGTAACACGGCGCATACGGTACGGTTCTACCAAGATCAAACCGACGACAGCGCCAATGCCAGCAATCATCAGGGCCAGAAACTGGGTTAGCTTCGCGCCCGCGATAAATAACATACCAAACAGAGTAACCAGCATTACAACGACGGTACCCAAATCCGGCTGACCAAGTAACAAGACGGCGAAGAAAGCAAACACCATGATTGGCTTCATAAAGCCGCCAAAGAAGGTCTGGCGCACTTCATCTTGCTTACGGACTAAATAACCGGACATGAAGATGAACAGCGATAGCTTTGCAACTTCGGCAGGCTGTAAGTTGAACAGACCAAGCGGAATCCAACGAGAAGCGCCGTTTACTGACTTACCAGCGAGAAGTACAACAATCAGCAAGCCGAATGAGACCCAAAGCAAGTAATGACTTTTCTTAAACCATTGCTCTAAAGGTACTTGAAGTATCACCGCAGAGGTCCCGATCGCC
>NZ_JAWOUS010000843.1:0-544 GCF_033339495.1 Vibrio sp. 2134-1 | reverse complement strand
AACTGGGAGAATGGCACCAAGGTGATACTCAATACGAAGATGAGACTCCGCTAGCAACTATGCACTTAGTGTATGCTGGTCGGACAATATTCACTGAGCATCAAGCGTTACAAGGTGAAGTGGCGATTCAATCTATTGCCGACATGATCGAACAAGAAATGTTGTTGCCAGGCTTTGCTCCATTGCGAAAACAACAAATTCAACACTGGAAAATCTACAACTCCCTAGGTCTGAATACTGAACGGGTGGATAAGAAAGCCCTTGATGAACTTTGTTTTTCTACTTGGCTGACCGAACAATTGGCAACGCTCGGCGTTGAAAGTGTTGATGACATCGAGTTGTTCGAGGCCGATGACCTTCCATTTGAAGGCATTCCCGAGTGGCAATACAACGACTTCGCAGAGCAGTACCCTCTGAAGCTCGTGTTAGCTGAGCTCAAGCTTGAAGTGGAATATTTTGTGTCTCGCAAGTTGGTTCATGTCATCTACACAGAAGGAAATCGCAAAGGTGACCCTAAACGCTGGGAACTTCCAAGATGGGCTGG
>NZ_JAWOUS010000842.1:0-544 GCF_033339495.1 Vibrio sp. 2134-1 | reverse complement strand
TCTGCTACACGTGTACGAACCAGAGTACCAGCGTCGGTGATCATCATCATCTCGTCGCCTTCTTCTACTTGTACTGCGCCAACTACTGGACCGTTACGCTCAGAAACCTTGATAGACACAACGCCCTGAGTTGCACGACCTTTCGTTGGGTATTCAGCCAGTTCGGTACGTTTACCGTAACCGTTTTGAGTAACCGTTAGGATGTCGCCTTCGTTAGACGGAACGATTAGTGAAACCACTTGGTCGTCGTCAGCCAGCTTCATACCACGGACACCTGCCGCTGTACGACCCATTGCACGTACTTTGTCCTCGCTAAAGCGAACAACTTTACCTGCTTTAGAGAACAACATGATGTCGCTTGAACCCGTTGTGATATCAACGCCGATTAGAGAATCGTCATCACGTAGGTTCACCGCAATTAGACCGTTTGAACGTACGTTCGCAAACTGGTCTAGAGAAGTCTTCTTAACGGTACCGTCGCCAGTTGCCATGAAGATGAACTTGTCTGTTGAGAACTCATCAACCGGAAGAATTGCAGTGATAC
>NZ_JAWOUS010000841.1:0-544 GCF_033339495.1 Vibrio sp. 2134-1 | reverse complement strand
AGCGGCTTTCGACCCGAAAAAATTCACACGCTATGTTTAAGCATGCATTGTGAGCAAAACATAAAAAAGGGAAGTTTTATGAAAAGAATAATTTTAGCGTCCACGCTAAGCGCCCTAAGTTTTGGTGCGATGTCAGCGACGCTACCGACTGACTTAAACTGGCAAACGAACTGGGATGAGCCTCAATATGGCTCTCCTGAAGCAAAGCGTGGCGGGACTTACCGCACTTTCATGTCGAGCTTTCCTCAGACTCTACGCAGTGTTGGTCCTGATGCAAACTCTGGTTTACGTTCTTTCATCTTGGATGAAACTCCAGGGTTGGTGGTTCGCCACCCAGATACGCTTGAATTCATCCCTGAGCTAGCCAATGAGTGGGCATTAGCGGGTGACAATAAAACGGTTTATTTCAAACTAAACCCACAAGCTAAATGGTCGGATGGCAAGCCAGTCACGGCAGACGATTTTGTTTTTATGCTTAAGTTTTACCGCTCGAAAGACATTTTAGAGCCTTGGTACAACGACTATTACAACAAAACGGTTGCTG
>NZ_JAWOUS010000840.1:0-545 GCF_033339495.1 Vibrio sp. 2134-1 | reverse complement strand
AGCTTAGACGTAGCCCGTTGAAAAATGCAGTGTCTGTTCCTAGCCATTACGGCTACAATGTTGTGCTAAAAGCCCACGTGGGCGAACTAGATAGGCGAGAAATCATTACCTTAACTCAAGCTAGCAAGACTAATTTGTCACCGAAGGTGAATGATCAAGTGCTTCGTTTAAGAGCTTGTATCACACGTCTGAATATCAATACAGGAAATGGTCGGTTGCTAATTGAGGGCGAAAGTGAGACTGTTGCCTTCGGTTTTCCATCTGCGTATAAGGAAGTTCGTATTGCTGCTAAAAAGCGGTTTTCGGAGAATCTTGATAAAAACAATGGCATCCCATCAGATGAGTGGGAATACATAGATATCACTGCTAAGAGTTTAAGACTTAAAAGTGGTCATATCATTAAATACTTGATATCAGGTTTTGAGTGATAAATGAAAAACGACAACTACATCTATGCTGCAGTGCTATGCATCTTAGTTGTATTAGGTTTGTATGCCTTGCAGTTCCATAATTATAAGCTTTCAACAGATGTTGACCATTGGAAT
>NZ_JAWOUS010000839.1:0-546 GCF_033339495.1 Vibrio sp. 2134-1 | reverse complement strand
AAACATAATGCGAGCGATGCCGATAAGAAAATGGGCATCTTTATGATTTGTTTCAATGGATTCCCGTTACTTAACAACATCACACCTACGCTGATATGTAAGCAAGCTGATACTACAAACAGCAGTACAGCAGAAGAAAGGGCAACTTCGCCAAATGTATAAGTGAACAACGGTATCGCAAGGTTCCCGCTATTTCGAAACATATGAGGTGGAGCCCAAGCTTTAAATGTTAGCCCAGTGATTTTACAAATCGGAATCATGAGTAACCCCGGAATTAAAACCGCAATGATGGCGGCTAAGAGCAGGGGACCTTGTTCAGAGTCGAGCGACATGCTCACCAATGAGGAAAAAACCAGAGCTGGCGTGCATACATCGATATTAATTCGATTGATGGGGCCAAAATCAGGTTTGATATGGCGCCCAACAAGATAGCCCACACCGACAAGAGCGAATACAGGAAAAAGAATATTAATGATCTGATTAATCATGGTCGCCTTAGTGTATATGAGGTAGATGTGCGCTTAGTTGGTTAATCAACTAAGTGAT
>NZ_JAWOUS010000838.1:0-547 GCF_033339495.1 Vibrio sp. 2134-1 | reverse complement strand
GGTAACTTGCTCGCTCGCGAACAAGCGACCAAACAAAACACGGTATGGGGAACAGGCACGCACACTCATACACCAGTGAACGTATTCGCTTGGGGACCTGCAGAAACCATTCTTCCAGTTTCAAAAATCATGCACCACTCCGAGCTTGGTGAGTTCCTAAAGCAACAAATTAAATAATCATCTTGCCCTTACTTCACGTCTTGTGATGTTCCAACGCTCTCTCACGAGAGCGTTTTTTTATCCGCAAAAACAGTTGACGCTTTAAGCAACAATACTCAATATTTGCACGTCTTAAATCATATCTACGAATACCATGTGCGAAATATTTGCTAAACAACCACAGGATAATTATCAGTTTATCACTCGTTCCATCCGCATTGACGGCCATGCCACCAGCGTAAAATTAGAGTCGAGTTTTTGGACGATTCTTGAAGAAATTGCCAGTGCGCAAGACATGACCGTTCCAAAGTTTATCAGCACGGTGTATCAAGAAGCACTGGAATACAATGGTGAAGTGAACAACTTTGCATCCTTACTGCGCTGCGCA
>NZ_JAWOUS010000837.1:0-547 GCF_033339495.1 Vibrio sp. 2134-1 | reverse complement strand
TGTTAACCATTCCAAAGTCTTCCGTTATCCGCTCGGGGGGTATGACTCGCGTCGTGCTGTCTGAGGGAGACGGCAAATACCGCTCAACGCGCATCGAAGTCGGTCGTGAAGCTGACGACAAAATCGAGGTACTACAAGGCCTGACTCAAGACGATCGCATCGTAACCTCAGCTCACTTTATGTTGGATTCAGAATCGAGCCAAACGGCTGATCTATCACGCATTTCATCACCGACCGAAGCCACTTCGCAAACGGCTTGGACGAAGGGCGAAATCACTGATGTGATGAAAGACCATCGCATGTTGACCATCAACCACCAGCCCGTACCAGAGTGGGATTGGCCGGGGATGGTTATGAACTTTACCCTCGCTGACGGCGTCGATATGGGCTCACTGCAAAAAGGCCAAGCTATTGAGTTCGAAATTCAAAAAGCCGCATCGGGTCAATACGAAATCGTCGATTACAAAGCCGATGACACCGTTCTCGCGACTGACGTTTGGGTAACGGGAGACATCAGCATGCTAATGGCAGATTTTGGCATGATCAC
>NZ_JAWOUS010000836.1:0-548 GCF_033339495.1 Vibrio sp. 2134-1 | reverse complement strand
TCGCAAGCGCTGGCAACGGTTGGTTTTCGCGTCACTGAGATGACTGACCGAAACTGGCTCGCGGCAATAAGTGCTCAGCTTAACTGGGGAAAAGATGCTTCCTGGCGTAATCCATCACCAATCCGCAGTGAGGCAGATAAACCACTTCGGGAGCAAGTGTTGGATTATGACCGAGCTATCAAGGTGGATAGCCAAGGTCTGATGCTGGGCGATTACCGAGTTAAAACCTTATCGTTTAAACGCTTGCCTGAGCGGATCTGGTTTGGTCATGCCGCAAGTTTTGCGGGCGATATGATGACGGGCAGTCGCGGTTTACGCGGCAGCTTTTTGCTAAATGTCACCATTCACTTTCCCTCAGCTGAGGCGATGCGATCTCGTTTAGAGACGAAGCGTCAGTGGGCGGTCAATCAGGCCTATGGCCCGATGCTCAAGTTTGTGCCGGTGCTTGCAGCCAAGAAAAAGGGGTTTGATGTTCTTTTTGAAGCTTTGCAAGAAGGTGATCGTCCTATTCGGGCAAATATGACCTTAACGCTGTTTTCCCCGACGGA
>NZ_JAWOUS010000835.1:0-549 GCF_033339495.1 Vibrio sp. 2134-1 | reverse complement strand
GTTTCTTTACTCTGCGTGTGTCACTAACCAGCAGTTATGGATGTGTTTGTTTCGAGAAAAATCCAAAGGCAAAGTTTGCGATGAAATATTCTGAGCTTTTAGTCCTAGCTCAGCCAACCCTTCTTCATCCATCTTAAAGTGACGTTTATTGTTCGAGAACACAATCGTACCGCCTGCTCGTAACAAACGTTTCAAGTTCGTCATTAGCTTGATATGGTCACGTTGCACGTCGAATGACGTTTCCATACGTTTTGAGTTTGAAAACGTCGGTGGATCAATAAAGATAAGGTCGTATTCGCCTTTTGCATTTTCAAGCCACTGCAGACAATCAGCTTGCTCAAAGCGATGTTGGCGTCCAATACAACCATTCAACTGCATATTGTCTTTTGCCCAGTTCAGGTAAGTGTTTGACATGTCTACTGTCGTTGTTGAACGAGCTCCGCCAACTGCCGCGTGTACTGTTGCACTACCTGTGTAAGCAAATAGGTTCAAGAAATCTTTGCCTTGAGCCATTTCGCCTAAGCGACGACGTGTGATCTTATGATCTAG
>NZ_JAWOUS010000834.1:0-550 GCF_033339495.1 Vibrio sp. 2134-1 | reverse complement strand
CTTGCTGGCACTTATCTAACCTTGCATATATCGATAACCCCCAGAAAATTATGAAATAGTTCAGAATTGAATGCCGGACAAGAATACGTAGCTTTGACCGTGGCTACGTATTCTTGAGTTACCAAACAGATACAACATAACGAAGAACAGAATATCGAGTCACTCACTCTGGCTTGATATTTTGATTCATTCTGAACAAGTTGTTTGGATCAAACTTCTTCTTCACTTCTTGCAAGCGCGCATACGTTGGGCCATAGGCGGATTCTGTACGTTCAGCTTCGTCTTGCGTTAGGAAATTGATATACGCACCGCCACTGGCATACGGTTTGGTTTTGGCAAAAAAGTCTCTCGCCCACGCGATACAAGCTTGGTCATCTTCTGCGGAGTCCCATCTTCCGTGCACATTTAATACGTAATTAGCGTCACGGCTAGAATAAGCCATAGATTCAGGTTCTGGTCTAGATGCCGCGCAGCCAAGAGAAGCGATAAAAATCTCGCATTGAGGCGATGGTAACTTCCCTGCGTATTCTATCGCCGCATCAATGACACC
>NZ_JAWOUS010000833.1:0-550 GCF_033339495.1 Vibrio sp. 2134-1 | reverse complement strand
ACATTGAAGACAAAGTCGCGCAAAAGATTGAAACATTGGATGCTCAATTTAAAGCGATTCGAGACTACAACCAAACGAACAATAACGACGCATTAACGATTTTGAGCATCGGTGACAACATTAGTGCCTTTGGTGCGAAGTCCCGCTTCGGTGCGATTTACAATGACTTTGGTTTCATTGAAACGGTAAAAAACATCAAGACTGGTACACACGGTGACGTGATTTCTTACGAGTTTATCCGCGAAGCTGATCCGAAAAACATTTTGGTTATCGACCGTAACTCGCTGCATGCGAAGCCAAGCCAAGACCTTCGTAAATCGATGGACAATGATTTGGTGAAAGCGACGACGGCATACAAGAACCAAAAAATTACGTTCTTGGATGTTGATGCGTGGTACTTGGCTATGTCAGGCGTGACTGCGACAGAAAAAATGGTCAACGAGATCAAAAACACCGTCGATCTTTAAGCCCGGCTAGCAGAGGTTAACTTTGAAAAAGTTATTGCTAACCCTTGTGGGTTTAAGCACGGTTTCGTTGTTTGTTGGGGGGG
>NZ_JAWOUS010000832.1:0-550 GCF_033339495.1 Vibrio sp. 2134-1 | reverse complement strand
CTGACTTTTTATGAGCTTATTGATTTCACGACAAGGCACGCCTCAAAAGCGCGCGAAATGGCTGCTAGCAATGATTGGCTGGGTCACCGTCGTGTGTCTGATGCAAAATTCTGGTTTGGTTTCGGCATGCTCGATGAGTGATGACCAAACCTTGGTTTCTGCTTTATCTAGCGATGATGCTCATGTTGTGAAAGCTGATAAAGTCAAAGAGCCGAGTAAGTGTGAACTGTCTGAAAAGTTGATTCAGTTTACCCAGCATCAGCTCGAAGCCTTCATTGTCGTTTTGTTCATTGGCATTGTTTTAGCCGCAGTTTGGCGATGCAGTGCCTTTGTTAACGCAAGGCAATGGACTGAGCCCATCTACGACAAACATCGAATTCATCTTACCTTTTGTGTGTTCCGAGAATGACAAGTGATTCTGGCCGAAAACGCCAGCCATTTTCTACACTTGTTATTAATTAGGAATCACTATGAATCACATTACTAAAGCGACTCAACTCGCGTCCATATTCTTTATGGCGTTGGTATTGGGTTTGTTCTCTCTTACTCT
>NZ_JAWOUS010000831.1:0-550 GCF_033339495.1 Vibrio sp. 2134-1 | reverse complement strand
GTCTTTCCATGCTTCGCCTGCATGGTACATCGCTTCTGCGCTGCCGCCCTCAGCAGCACGTTCCAGCCAATAGCAACCTTTCACCATGCTCTTGTCTGCGCCAATGCCGTTTAGATAACACAAGCCGACTTGAATTTTGCCTTCTGCACTGTCTTTTTCTGCCGCTTTCATAAACCAGTAAAGCGCATCGGCTTTATGGCCTGAAGTATTTTCAGGCGAGAGCTGCCACTCTCCCATGTAAAGCATCGCAGCAACGCAACCTTCTTCGGCCGCCGTCTCGATGAGTTGATGGCCTTTCGGGATGTTCTTCTCTACCCCTCGACCAAACACCAGTGCTTTACCTGTCGTGAACTTCGCTTCAATATCACCTTCCATGCCCGCGATGGCAGTTCGCCAGAAGTTCGCCTGCTCTTTTAAGATCACATCTTCTCGCATGCGCTCACTAAGGCGCACAATGCCGTACATGCCTGTCACGTTATCCAACTTCGCCGCTTTGTCGTACCAATACAGCGCTTGTCGAACGTTGTCCCGCTCAGCTTCTTTCGCTAAA
>NZ_JAWOUS010000830.1:0-551 GCF_033339495.1 Vibrio sp. 2134-1 | reverse complement strand
GCTTTCTAACCAGCTAGAATACAGCATGAAAAAGCTCAGCCGTCCGCTAGCCAAGATAGGGCATCCTCGTCCTTACTTCTCGGAGTCTTGGCGCTCAGAAACCTCGCTCTCTAACTTAAAAGCTAACCTAGAAAGCTTGCATCAGTTGTATTTTGCGAACGGTAAAGGTTTAGATGCGCTGTTAAGGGCGCAAGGTAAAACGCAATTGGCGGATCGCGTCGCGTATCAGTTTGACATGGCTTTAGAGACTTGGCCTGAAGATAAAAGCCTGTTCTCTGCACTACAAAGTGTGGACGGATATCGTTTGGTTCTCGCGCAATACAACAAGCTAGAACAACTTAAATACCTCATCCATGAAGAGGTGGCTATCGAGCTTGGTGTCGTTATAGGGTTTAATGCAACCGATGGTGACTGATCAAACCCGCCGAACGCTTCTAAAAGCGGCACTATTTGGAGCGGCAACTCCCGTGTTGCCGTTTGGTTGTGCGGCGACAACAAAGCGAGATCCCGCATTGATTGGCTGTTCCATTGTCGGGCGAGATAAGTTTGCT
>NZ_JAWOUS010000829.1:0-551 GCF_033339495.1 Vibrio sp. 2134-1 | reverse complement strand
ATTTTTGGCTTGTATGGCTTACAACGCAATTCGAAGAACGCCGCCGTTAGGATTTTTTAAAGATTTCGTGATGGAGAAAGATGGGCGTCATCGCAACTCTATCAACCTTAAACGACGCGGTACCGCGCCGCTGGCAGATTTGATTCGAGTGCATGCCTTGGCGATTGGTTCGCGCTCGCAAAACTCGTTTGATCGATTAGACGACATTAATGACGCCGGGATTCTGCCAAAAGGGCGAGGAATGGACTTGCGAGATGCGATGGAGCTTATCTATATGGTTCGAATCCGTCACCAAGCCTTGGATATTGAAAATGGCGACGAGCCGGATAACAACATCGAGCCAGAAAACATGTCCGATTTCGAACGTCGTAATCTGAAAGCGGCATTCCAAATTCTAAGCAATGCGCAGAACTTCATTAAGTTCCGCTACCAAAGAAGCAGTAAATGATGTGGTTGGCAAAAAATAAGGCGAGTACACCGCTGCTCGATACTTCGCAAACGCCGGAGTGGTCAGTATTGTTTGAGCAGTTGGCAGAGCAAGCGCAAGATCA
>NZ_JAWOUS010000828.1:0-551 GCF_033339495.1 Vibrio sp. 2134-1 | reverse complement strand
CCGATATTTGGCAGCACCATGGCGGTCAAATGACCTCCGAAGGCTTGCACATTGGCTCGCATGTTTGCTTTCACGTTATGTTCCTTTTAGTATGCTTTTATTATGTCTAGCACTTGTTCTTTGGAAGAGGCTTGTGCCAGTTTTGCAATGTTCTCTTCATCCACAAACATCTCGCTCAACGCTTGAATCACCTCAATGTGGGTATCAGAGTCTTTCGCAGCTAAGGTAATAAGAATATTGGCCGGACCGAGATCCGATCCAAAATCAACAGGTGATGGGAAAATATGGATGCCTAAGCCTGTTTTTAAAACGCCAGTTTCAGGTCGGGCATGAGGCATAGCCAATCCAGGGCATAACACATAGTAAGGACCGTTTTCTTCCGTTGAACGGATGATCGCATCAGCATAGTGCTGGGAGACGTAACCTTTATTTTCTAGGTATTGAGTGGTCTTTTTAACCGCATCTTGCCATTGGTAAGCGCGATCATTAATTACATCTACTAGTTCGTGGTCGATTAACTCGTACAGCATATTTAACCCTATCAACAGTTC
>NZ_JAWOUS010000827.1:0-552 GCF_033339495.1 Vibrio sp. 2134-1 | reverse complement strand
TGGCAGTTGTTCCAACTTACTGTAGCCATATACGTCCACAATACTGCGATCAAAAAACACATTCCCTTGGTGGACATTGAAAGCTCGGTAATTGCTCACTTCTACCTTCATCATTTCGTCTCGAAAAGCTTGTTTGTCATTCCAAGGTAATGCTGAACCGTGATTGGCAACCTGCGTTTGTATTATTTGACGGCCGGTTTCTGGCGCGCAGATAAAGCCTTGTGTTTTTAGTTGTTCGATAACCGAGGTTTTTCCTGCACCGGGACCACCAGTGAATACGATGAGTTTGTTCAAAATCTTTTCCTTATTTTTTGTTTGAGTGAAGTAATGCGTGTACGGCCAAGAAAATTGGCATGGCATTTGACACGCCAGCGTTAAGCGAGATCGGCAGTCGAAAGTTTTGGGATAGAAATGAGCAGTGAAAAATATTGATGAAATGAAAGCTTAAACGGCGTGTTCAGCGTTTATGAAAAACGGAGGAATTTTGAGCGAACCAAACTTGCCCAAAATATTGGGTTGGGAAATGAAGAGATTGGATCATTAGGTTAACGC
>NZ_JAWOUS010000826.1:0-552 GCF_033339495.1 Vibrio sp. 2134-1 | reverse complement strand
AAGCAGCGACGTTTCACGTTCAATGCTGCGACGTACTAACTCGGCATAGGCTTTCGCGTTTTCGGCATTGGCAAGCAACACAATCATAAACTCGTCACCACCAAAGCGAACGGTACATGCTGACTCTGGTAACGTTTGTTTAAAAATCGTGGCGATGGTTGCCATGACTGATTCGCCATTGGTGTAACCGTATTGGTCATTAATGGTTTTAAAATCGTCCACGTCAGTCATAACGATGCTGATAGGCGTATTTTTTTCGCGTGCTTGATTCACAAGGTTAGGCACAATGACTTCCATTGCACGTCGATTGTATAACCCAGTTAATGCATCCAAATGAGAAAGATCGTTGATGGATTTCACCAATCTTGCGTTGATCAACCACAACATACTAAAGCTCAAAGCAACAATGAGGCAGATACTAAATAGAAACGTCAGCTGGTGGATGATACCTGCATTCATAAAACTGGTGACTTCTGGTGCCCAAATGCTCCAAACGGTTCTGCCCGCCATAAAAGCACTAAACCCAAAGAAGGCGTACGCCATCACTTGAAC
>NZ_JAWOUS010000825.1:0-552 GCF_033339495.1 Vibrio sp. 2134-1 | reverse complement strand
TGGAAAAGTAATGGGCATTTGTGGTGGCTACCAGATGCTTGGTAAAACGATTGATGATCCAGACGGTGTAGAAGGTGAACCGGGTTCAAGCGAAGGTTTGGGACTATTGAATGTTCATACCGTGCTAACTGGTAGTAAACAGCTCACCAAGACTGAAGCTGTGCTCAATCTCAATAACCAAAAAGCGAAGGTGAAAGGTTATGAGATTCATGTTGGTAGAAGCCAGGTACTTGACGAACAACCGCTTGAACTCTACAACGGAGAATGTGACGGTGCCATTAGTGAATGTGGCCAAATTATGGGAACCTACTTGCACGGATTTTTTGACGAAGCGGAAGCGCTAAACCTCATTACTGAGTGGGTGAATGGCACTCAGGTCAAACAGCAAGATTTTGAAGCATTGAAAGAACAAGGTATTAACCGTATTGCGGATGCGATAGAACAACACATGAACCTTGACTTTCTGTTTAAATAACTCGTTAACCAAACGCTATCTTTAACCAAATTTTCTCTCGGCTCCTTATTAGAAAAACGGATCGGGCAGGGAACGCA
>NZ_JAWOUS010000824.1:0-552 GCF_033339495.1 Vibrio sp. 2134-1 | reverse complement strand
ATCAAAAAGTCTTAAAAAGTTTCAGCGCAAGCATCAATATAAAGTCACTATAAATCAAGCGACTGAGCGCGTCATTCAACTTTGCTCGTCTACCCGGCCAGCAGATGAAACATGGCTGAATGAAGAGATGCAAGCGGCTTATATTCAGCTATCCAACCTAGGGCATTGCCACTCAGTAGAAGTATGGCATGACAACACGCTTGTTGGAGGTTTATACGGCATTAGCGTGGGTCAACTTTTTTGTGGTGAGTCCATGTTCAGTTTGAAAGACAACGCATCAAAAATCGCATTGTGGTATTTGTGCACGCATTTGGCGTCAAAGCATGGTCAATTAATAGATTGTCAGGTGATGAACCCGCACTTGGCATCCCTCGGCGCATTTGAGCTTGACCGAGACGAATTCATACAAAAGCTACTATCTTTAAGAGAAAAGCAAACGGCTTCTGACACCTTTACGCCCCAAGTTTTGCAGGATTCAGAATCATGAGCACAGATCTACAACACATTCGAATTGGGTTAACCAACAACCATCCTTGTAGCTATTTACCGGCA
>NZ_JAWOUS010000823.1:0-552 GCF_033339495.1 Vibrio sp. 2134-1 | reverse complement strand
TAAGTTTGTTCAGCGCTTTAATCATAGCGTATGAGCATTGTAGTTTCTCAGGCTTAACCGGCCACCTAACAACTGCTTCACTCGATACATTGCTGTCTCTTATAGTGAGCATTTATGATAGCCGTACCACTTTTTCCACTTACTGTTGGCTCCGTAGAGCTTCTGGCAACCTACCGCTAAATTCCTAGGGTGACCATTCTCCCAGAAGGCTGCCTTTTCTCTTGGTGGGATTCGTGGAACAGCTCGCTTGATCCGTATGGCATCGTGGCAATCCCTTGTGTCATAAGCGCCATCACCAGATATCTCGATAATTCTTCGGCGTGTTTGCTTGAGCAAGTTAGGAAGGACTTCTGCATCGGTAACATTAGATAAACTCAGTTCTGCCGCGACGATTTCGTGAGTGCTGGTGTCTACCGCTAAATGCAACTTTCTCCAGACTCTACGCTTCCCGTCAGTACCATGCTTCTTGACCTTCAATTCACCTTCGCCATAAACCTGAGGCCTGTTGCATCGATGGCTAGATGCTGTGTATTACCACTCTAGTCTTTGGTT
>NZ_JAWOUS010000822.1:0-552 GCF_033339495.1 Vibrio sp. 2134-1 | reverse complement strand
TGATTCTGAATATTGTGATGCCATTTCCAGGTAATGCTGCGATTGCGCTGTACATCATGACAGCCTTCTTGTTCATCATGCACGGTTTGCAAATGGCGATCTTCATTGGTGCATTTGGCGATAAGATTCAGATGAGCAGTTGGGAAAAGTATTCCATCTTGATTTTTGGTATTTTTGCCCTGCTCGACATTCGTCGTAAACACATGATGTAAACATCGTCATAAAGAAAGCCGCTCACTGGAGCGGCTTTTTGTTGTCTTTGATTTATCCCAAATAGCTTTTCACACCATCTAGGAACATCTGGGTGGAAATCATCACCAATAACAAGCCCATTAAGCGTTCCACCGCTTTCAGACCGCGTTCGCCCAACAGACGATTGAAAAAGCCATAGAACATCAAAATAAAGAAGGTCGCGCCCCACGCAATCACCACTGACGCTGAAAGTTCGACCAGTTTGTCGGGATGCTGGGAAGAAAGCAGAAGCAACGCGGCAATCACTGATGGGCCAGCAATCATTGGAATTGCCATTGGCACAATAAACGGCTCTTCACC
>NZ_JAWOUS010000821.1:0-553 GCF_033339495.1 Vibrio sp. 2134-1 | reverse complement strand
TGTTCTGATGGCTAATACGAGCGCTCACGCTTTTGTTTTTTGGCGCACCTTCTTTGACGAAAATGTCTTTGCCGTTGTTTGCTCGAATCTCTTTATCGTCCGCTTGATTCTGTGTCGCCAAATGTGACGTCAGCTGGCTCAACGACTGCATGTGTGACGTATTGATATTAACCATGTAAAAACCTTAAACTTGAATAAACGGGTGTGAGCCAGTTTGTTGGCTAAAATCGACAACCGTGTTGTTTTGGAACAGTTGCACCCAAGTGTCACTCAACTCATTCAACTGACTGATCACGTTGGCTAATTGGCTGATCTCGGTGTCTGCCGTGATGGCGATTTGAAGCAAAATATCTTTGGTGGTTGGGTTGATGCAAAACTGCACTCCGCCCGTTTCGCGATACAAAAAGTTGTATTCCAGCAGCACTTGGAGCTTGTCGGCGGTGAGAATATCTTTCTCTACCACTAGACTTTTTGAGACAAGCACCTCGTTCTTCTCTTGCACAAATTGCACATCGATAGCGTTATCTTCGCTGAAACAGAGCGACCACATTTG
>NZ_JAWOUS010000820.1:0-553 GCF_033339495.1 Vibrio sp. 2134-1 | reverse complement strand
TGGATATCTCGCCTGTGGAATGGAGCCAGTCGGCGCAGCTAAGCAGTTATCAAGTCAATTTGTGTGATGCCGCTGCTGTTAGCGAAGCGGTAGACAGTATTGTAGAGCAGCATGGAAGAATCGATGCGCTGGTTAATAACGCGGGTATTACTCGCGATGCATTGCTGCCAGATATGCTAGAACAAGATTGGGACAGCGTAATCGATGTGAACTTAAAGGCTGTGTTCTTACTTACTCAACGCGTCGCGCCAGTAATGCTAGGGCAGGGCGCAGGTAGCATTGTCAGCATTTCTTCTATCGTGGGTACGGATGGCAACATTGGGCAAAGTAACTACGGCGCGAGTAAAGGTGGCGTGATCGCGATGAGCAAAGGTTGGGCGAAAGAGCTATCGAGAAAGGGCGCTCAAATCCGAGTGAACTGTGTTGCCCCTGGTTTTATCACCACCGACATGACCAAGAACCTGCCAGAGAAAGTCATTCAAATGATGGAAAGTAAGACGCCCCTAGGACGTATGGGCTCGGGGCAAGATATCGCCAATGGCGTTGCGTTTCT
>NZ_JAWOUS010000819.1:0-553 GCF_033339495.1 Vibrio sp. 2134-1 | reverse complement strand
AACATGCGCTGCACGTTGTTCTCGGCCATGGTGGCGAAAACCAGAGCGCGCCACTTGAACAAAGGAGCGAGTTTGGATATTCGAGAACGATAAGTGACGTTCGTATAAGCGACTAAAAGTGTCCAGCATACTTGCTAAACGCTCAAGAGATTGTGAAAAACGGCGATGATTTAAGCCCAGTTTATACTGTAAATCTTTGGGTGAAACCTCGGCCAATAGAGCATCAAGCAGTGGTTGGAGTGAGTGGGATTCTTTGTTTGGGTTCAGCAGCGTTGCGGTTTTTTGACAGCAGCGACACTTTACTCTTGGGCTACCGACGGCGGTTCTCCCGTAACGTTGCCAAGCAGGTAATCGGCATTCGCAATGAGGCAATAGCTTCAACTCAAAGGTTTGCTGTTGTAGTTGATGAGCCAATGCGAGTATCGGCTCGTTAATCAAAACCGGAGGATAAGCACCACACTCAGGGCAATGCCACGCGTCGTAGCCAAGCCGATTTGAGCGCGAATACAAACTGAGATCAGGCACGCCGCAATTAGGGCAGCCAAATGACTTA
>NZ_JAWOUS010000818.1:0-553 GCF_033339495.1 Vibrio sp. 2134-1 | reverse complement strand
CCTGTTGTACGGTTTTCTTCTTTCACATGCGTCCAAATGTGCATGCGCGTTGCGTTGTACCACAAGAAGAACGGCTTATTCGCTTTAACTTGACGTTCCATAAAGTTCATTGCCGCGTCTAACGTTTCTTGGTCGACCGTTTCCATGCGCTTACGCGTCAAAGGACCTGTGTCTTCAATTTTGCCATCGGCATAAGAATGGATTACGCCACGCGGGCCAAAGTTTTTGCGGAACGCAGGATCTTTCGGGTAATCAGGGTTTTCAGGCTCTTCTTCCGCGTTCAAGTGGTAAAGGTTACCCATGAACTCATCAAAACCGTGGTTTGTTGGCAACATTTCATCTTTGTCACCAAGGTGGTTTTTACCAAATTGACCTGTCGCGTAGCCCATATCTTTAAGTGCCGTCGCCATTGTAATGTCTTGCGGTTGAAGACCTTGTTCTGCACCCGGTAGGCCTACTTTCGTCAAACCGGTACGGATTGGCATTTGACCAGTAATGAAAGTACTACGGCCCGCAGTACAAGATTGCTGCGCGTAGTACGCAGTGAAAAGCG
>NZ_JAWOUS010000817.1:0-553 GCF_033339495.1 Vibrio sp. 2134-1 | reverse complement strand
AAGGCTGGAGAAGCACCATGCTTAAGCTAAACAAGAACGACATTACCCTCTCGCAATCAGCGACAGATAAGTTTGCAGCAATCAAGAATATTGCGCAAAGCCTGACAGACAAAGGCCTTGTTGAACAAGGTTATGTGGAAGGCATGCTAAATCGTGAAAACCAAAACTCAACGTTTTTAGGTAACGGCATCGCGATCCCTCACGGCACAACCGACACTCGCTCAATGGTAAAAACCACTGGCGTCGCTGTTCACCACTTTCCTAAAGGTGTGGATTGGGGTGATGGAAACAAAGTCTTCGTTGCGATTGGTATCGCGGCAAAATCAGACGAGCACTTAGGCATTCTGAAGCAACTGACCAAAGTGCTAGGTGCTGATGGCGTGGAAGAGCGTCTTCGCGATGCAAAAAGCGAAGAAGACATCATTGCCCTACTTCATGGTGATGTTCAGCTTGAAGCGGACTTCGATGCGTCTCTTATCCAGCTGCTTTTCCCTGCAAGCGATATGGTACAGATGAGCGCTGTGGCAGGTGGCCTCTTGAAAAACACCGGCTG
>NZ_JAWOUS010000816.1:0-553 GCF_033339495.1 Vibrio sp. 2134-1 | reverse complement strand
TACTACCGATGTGATTTCTGCAAACGGCATTACGTCTAACATGGCGAACAGTTTAAGCGGCAGCTCAGCATTGAATACGGCTTCGTAACCGTCATTCACGTACTGGCTGATCGCTGTGCCACCAAAAGCGGTCATCCAAAGCACACAAACCGTCGAAGGAATCAAAATAACGCAGATGATAAATTCACGAACCGAACGTCCACGTGAAACACGAGCGATAAACATACCCACGAATGGTGACCAAGAAATCCACCAAGCCCAGTAGAACGCCGTCCAACCTTGCGAATAGTTCACGTCTTCACGTTCAAACGGCATAGACAATGCGGGAATGTTAGTGATGTACGACGCAATGTTGTCGAAAAAGCCAGTCAGAATCGCCATTGTTGGGCCAACGATGATCACAAAGAACAGCAACATCGCCGCCAGAATCATGTTGATTTCAGACAGACGTTTTACCCCACTATCAAGGCCTGCAACCACCGAGATCAGCGCCAATGCCGTGATCACTACAATCAACACGACTTGAGTTGTGTCGGTCATTGGCACACCAAAC
>NZ_JAWOUS010000815.1:0-553 GCF_033339495.1 Vibrio sp. 2134-1 | reverse complement strand
AAAAAATCGTCTAGTTGAAGCTTTGAATGGCTTGTACAACCTTTCGACCGAAATCAAGGTTGATGAGCGTCAGCTTGCCGCGGTGAAACAAGAGTTTAAGCAAGAGCGCAGCGCTTTCTTGGAATCGCCTATGGGTACGCTTATCCAAGTAGCGAACACCAGCGCTTATACGCCGGATAGTCGTCATCGTTTACTGAGCAGTGATGGTGCCGATACCGTCACGCCAGAGCAGATTCTTGCAGTGCATGATCAACTATTTAAAACCGATCATGGTTACAAAATGGTGATTGTTGCAGACGTTGAGCCTGAGCAAATTACGCCGCTTCTACGCAAATACGTGGCATCAATTAAGATGAAGCCGGGTAAAGCTGTAGATTATCGTGTGTCATTTAATGATGAGCTGCCAGCGCGCTCGGTCGTCACTGATGGTCACGAGCCTTCATCGTTTTACCTGCTGCGTTTTACTAACACCGATAAGTACAACCGTACGGCAAAAGACACGGTGACAGAAGACATTCTGGAGCGCATCAGTGCCGCACGAGTGCTGGAGACG
>NZ_JAWOUS010000814.1:0-553 GCF_033339495.1 Vibrio sp. 2134-1 | reverse complement strand
GACGATAGATAACTTAGTGTCTGCAAACGTCGTTACTGCCGACGGACGCCAATTGCTTGCCAGTGAAACAGAAAACGAGGATCTTTTCTGGGCGCTGCGCGGAGGCGGCGGTAATTTTGGCATTGTTACGCAGTTTGAATTCCAATTGCATCCCATTGGCCCTGAAGTACTGAGTGGTTTGATTGTCTTCCCGTTTGATCAAGCTAAATCGATCATCACGCAGTTTGCAAAATTCACCGAATCTGCACCAGAAGAGTTAAGTGTCTGGATGGTGAGTCGTAAAGCACCGCCACTCCCATTCTTACCTGAAAGCGTTCACGGTAAAGAGGTTGTCGTACTGGCGATATGTTATGCAGGCGACCCATCCGAGGGTGAAAATCTAATTGCTCCACTCAGAGATTTTGGTGACGCACATGGTGAGCATGTTGGCGTACAACCATTTGCTGCATGGCAACAAGCGTTTGATCCCTTGCTTACTCCGGGCGCACGTAACTATTGGAAATCGCATAACTTTAACTCGCTAAGCGAAGGTGTCATCGATGCGGCGATAGAA
>NZ_JAWOUS010000813.1:0-553 GCF_033339495.1 Vibrio sp. 2134-1 | reverse complement strand
CAGTTAGAACGATGAATTGAAAGTGGTGATTTTTGCTCAGCAGCGTACGCATAAACTCTAAGCCATCCATGACCGGCATGTGAATATCCGTAATGATGATGGCTGGAGAATTGGCATCGATAACTCTGAGTGCTTCAACGGCATTGGGAAAGCAAGTGACTTCAATGCCCTCGATAAGTAGTGCTTGTGAAACGGCATCACGAATGTGTGGTTCGTCATCAACAAAGATAACTGCGTTATGCATGGTCGTTTTCCGTTACTGGTTTGGTGGTACTGGTGTTTGCCATCGGAACGGTGACCACAAAGGTCATGCCGCCTGACTCACCCGATTGCGTCCCTTGGTGGTTATAGGCGCTGAGCGCTCCGTGATAGCTTTCTAAAATACGTTTTGAAATGGTCAAACCCAGTCCGAGCCCTTCTGGTTTGGTGGTAAAAAACGGGTCAAAGATTTTCGCCAGTGCCTCGTCAGACATCCCCGGGCCGTTATCTGACACCAGAATATCGCAGCTCGAATCGTGGCATTGAATCGCGATGGAAATTTGTGGATCAATAC
>NZ_JAWOUS010000812.1:0-553 GCF_033339495.1 Vibrio sp. 2134-1 | reverse complement strand
GATGAGTACCTGATCAATCACGTCGAAGAAATGGCATTACCCGACCATCAAAACATCGTTGTTATCAATGACAACTTTGGTGCCCTCGCTTGCTGGTTTTCTGAAAAACATCATGTCACTTTTATGAGCGATTCTTTCGTCTCTCACAAAGGTGCTCAAAAAAATCTTGAAGACAATCAATGTAATAAAGTGGCATTTCTGACCACAATGGACAGTATTCCTGCGAATACAGATCTTGTGTTAGTCCAGCTACCTAAAAGTAATCGTCATCTTGTTTGGATTTTGAGCCAACTTCGCAAAGTGCTTCCAACCGCTTGCCCTGTTATTGCTGTAAACAAAGCCAAAGAAATCCATACGTCTACATTAAAATTGTTCGAAAAACACCTTGGAGAGACTAAAACGTCACTGGCGTGGAAAAAGCATCGACTGGTCTTTTCTCAGGCCAATGCAGAACCAAGAATTGAAGTAGATCCAATCACGGCTTGGGGTATCGAAGGTGAACACATTCAGCTTAAAAACCTGCCAAATGTCTATTCAGGAGAAAGTTTAGATT
>NZ_JAWOUS010000811.1:0-554 GCF_033339495.1 Vibrio sp. 2134-1 | reverse complement strand
AACAAATTAAACTTACTTAAGCGCGGTGATGAATGGGGGTTTGGCGAAGGCAAATTAAGTTCGAACTACATTCTGAAATTTGAAAGCGGTAAAGCACCATGTATTGCTGTTAATGAGTTCTTTTGCATGACATTAGCCAAGCTAGCAGGTTTGGACGTCGCTAATGTTGAGTTAACTCGCATTGGGAAGACTAGGACACTGATAATAGAGCGGTTCGATCGTGCCTATATCGCGGCTCGTGATGTCGTTCAACGAAGACATGTGATTGATGGCTGTCAGGCAACTGACTTACCTCCAGGTTACAAATACGAGCGTCAGAATGGGGATGAAGGCGATGGCGTATATATGCGTGATGGCGTTTCTTTCCCACGCCTACTGAGCGTCAAAACTATAGACACGGTAATCACCAACCTAAAGCTCACCCAATGGATGCTCTTTAATCTAGCAACGCTAAACTACGATGCCCATGGAAAAAATATTAGCTTCTTCGTCACCCCTAAAGGGCTGGAACTAACCCCTTTTTATGATTTAGTAAACATAGAAGCCATCGCTCA
>NZ_JAWOUS010000810.1:0-554 GCF_033339495.1 Vibrio sp. 2134-1 | reverse complement strand
CACTTATTACTCAATCTCAATGAGCCAAGTAGACCAAAACGATCCGATAGAATTGTCAGAAGTTCAACAAGCCAAACTATCGTCTTGATTATGAAACAGAATGAGTCTTGGCGTTAATTGCTGTATTTATTAATTACTGTATTCGTTCCAACCTCGTTGCCATTCCATACGGAATTTTTGAGCTTGCTCAGTGCCCTCACAGACACCCTCATAATATTGGCCAGATAGACCCATTTGATAAGCAAAGTCTGGATTGCAATATTCAGCGACACCTTCCAAATAGCCACGGTCATAATCACCAGGATTAGCAGTGCCCAACGTTTTCAGCTCTTTTACACTACGAGAAGTGTGCCCTGCGATGCCATCTTGATAACCAATCTGATACCAATCACCCGATTTGGCGAGATCTTCCGTGGTTGCAGCACACCCAGCCAATAATACCAGCGCCAACCCCAACGTCGCTTTTTTCATAACTCTTCCTTAACTGATTGTTTTCAAAACAAGCTTATCACTAATTCTCAGAATCTGCCGCTCAACACCCAGATTTCGCCACT
>NZ_JAWOUS010000809.1:0-554 GCF_033339495.1 Vibrio sp. 2134-1 | reverse complement strand
TCGCGCCAAGACGAAGAAGTACGAATGACCCAGTATGAATCTTTAGTTACGACCGCCCTTGCAACAACACCACTTCCCATTGACTGCTTTTCTGCGTCGAAACCCGCTTCATTTCTGAGGCCGATAATGGGCTTAATCAAAACGTTAGTCGTAAACTCACTGTTAACAGCTAGTGGGAATGGCGTTATAAGGCGGACTTTAGGTTTAAGAAAAGGTAACAGAGTGTGAGTATTCACTTGTTTTATCGCCACGACACCTTCATATCCGTGACTTATTTGCGTAAAAGAGCTGTCAACTCTACCAATTATGGTACTATTCTCACCTGCTTGAAAAAGGGCTTGTCTCTGATACTCCATAATATTGCCGTGGACGATGACAACCATAAAGCCCACAATTACGCCTATGCTAATTAAGCCTCGACGTAATTTAATTATTGAGCCAGTGGTAATTATTCCCAGCAGCAACCAACGCCAATCCGGCATCGTCGGCCACCATGCAGACGAAATTACGCTCGCGACAAATAACGCCAAGGTCCAACTTTTTTCTAAGAGAGT
>NZ_JAWOUS010000808.1:0-554 GCF_033339495.1 Vibrio sp. 2134-1 | reverse complement strand
GATTCAAGAGTGCGTTGAGCAAGCACAAAAAGCCGGTGCAACCATCGACCAAATCGAAAAAGGCGCAGATAACATTGCTGAAATGAGCATTCAAATTGCGAGTGCTTGCAGCGAGCAAAGCTCGGTAACAGAAGAGCTGCATCGTAACGTGGAACACATCAACCAGTTCTCTAGCGAAGTGGCGACAGGTTCACGCCAAACAGCAATTGCATGTCGCGATTTAAGTGAGCTGGCGGTAGGTCTACAAGAGATCGTCGGTCAATTCAAAACTGCATAGTCACTCACGTCATTCTTATCTATTCAAGCCCAGCGCTCATCGCTGGGCTTTTTTAATGTCATTTGCCGATAAAAACCAGAGCTTGGTCAAGGTTCTTTAAATTGAGGCCTTCATAGCCCTCTTCCAACGCTAAGCCTCTCTATTTAAAAAGAATCGCTTGTAGATAAAATGCTAAGCTCTAAAAAGAAATCGTTATGGATGGCGGTTAGCGACGGGTTGGCGGGCTCAATCAACACGCTCCCGTTCGCAAGTTATCTATTCATGCATTACTTCTTCA
>NZ_JAWOUS010000807.1:0-554 GCF_033339495.1 Vibrio sp. 2134-1 | reverse complement strand
TCAACTTCGAGTAATAGCCAATTTGCTCGTTGCTAAAGCCAATGTCTTTGTAGAAAGCAATCGACATGCGGCCCAGGAATGCTTCGCCAATCTTAAACAAGAAGACAAACAGCAACAGGGTTATCGCGACGCGAACACCATTGCGGTTGAAGAAATCGAGGAAAGGCTCAACAACGGTGACCGTAAACCACGCCACAAGTTTTGAACCGACGACTTCTTTGTGTCTTTGTTCCGCTTCGGATTGGAGCTTTTCACGTTGTGTGACTGGTTCGCCCACTAACAAAGTGAACACCATGAGTACCACAACAACGGCTGCCATACCGTAATACACACCGTTCCAGCCGATAGTATCGGCGTTAACAAACGCCAAGTATCCCGGCAATGAGTAGCCTGTCCACCATCCGATGACTGCCATAGCCGAAGCTTGTGGCAACTTAGATTCTTCCGATTTTGGAAAAGTATCAATTCGGAAAGCGTCGATGGCGATGTCTTGTGTTGCCGATGCCGTTGCAATACACAAGGCGAGCAGAGAGGCGAAAATGAGATTTTCCGCA
>NZ_JAWOUS010000806.1:0-554 GCF_033339495.1 Vibrio sp. 2134-1 | reverse complement strand
AGACTATCACCTTCCCCTGGAGCAGCATATCCAGAAGATCGCCAGCACCCCGGAGCCTTATCTCCGGGAGCGAAGGGAAGTAAAGGTTCAACCGGTGGCAAACGTCATGGCCGCAGGGGTACTCAAAACCGTTACCGCGCCAATGCCCCTGATCGTGCTCCAGGATAAGGATGTTCAGCTCAAATTGCTTCGTAACTTTGACGCCTCAGAACAACGCAAAACTCGATCTGATAAAGCGGCATCGGAAATCCTTGGCACCTTCGGTGGAGTCACTATCGAATCCTTCCCTGGATGAATCAGCGTGACCGCGTAACAAGGCTTTTCCGCAGCCGGAAGGGCTTTGTCCCACACAAACAATTCCAATCGACAGCAGCATGATATATAATTATGATAATTACCGTATTATCGTAATTATCGTAATTATCGTAATTATCGTAAACATTACAAATTAAAAGGAACGTTCTCATGGCAAGAAAATTGGTTGAGTTTGACGATGTAGCGGCTGCGGCCCAAAAGCTCAAGGACGCCGGTAAACGCCCAACGGTCATCGCTAT
>NZ_JAWOUS010000805.1:0-555 GCF_033339495.1 Vibrio sp. 2134-1 | reverse complement strand
CCAGCCTAGCTCACTCAACAATTGGTTGATTCGCTTGGCATTAAGGCGAAGTTTATCGCCAAGTAGTGTGGCACTCAGAGTTTTCCCAGAGGTAGGATTCAGCTCAATATGCAAGTTCGTAGGCCAGACAATAAACTGCCCAAACTTGGGGTGGTCAACATATTCACCGCCGAACTTAGCGCCCTCTTCCGTCAGGATCCATTTGTCCTCTTGGCGAGTGATGTAACCGGCGCGTTTGAGATCTGAAAACAGCAGCTTGGCGTCAATATTGCGCATTTTCGCTAATGCTGATGTCGATATTTTTTCTGACATGTGTGGAGCCTCCTGCTGCTGGGAAAATAACATCCTGTGAATGATATTAACGCATTGATTTCATTGCTTGAAGCAAGAATGAGAAAGATTCATACCAAGAAACAAAAAAGCCAGTCTTTTCCGACTGGCTTTGGCTTTAAATGATTCTAAAATTGGCGTGGTTACGCCTTTCGCCGATTATTTGATAAAGGCGATGCAGCCTTGCAAAATCACTAAGTTAACGATGTCGATGAAAAATGCACC
>NZ_JAWOUS010000804.1:0-555 GCF_033339495.1 Vibrio sp. 2134-1 | reverse complement strand
CCTTTAAGTTTCGTATTTCCATTCAACTTCCGAGCGTCAAATGTCCTGTTTTCACCCAAATTACCGTTTCTTCCTCTACAAAAGGGAAGTGCTCACTCATGTGAGGTGATCGCAACCAAGTATGTGTTGGGTATATACCTAGCTCATCCCTAAACTCGCCAGATAACACAAAAATTTCTTCTCCACCAAAGTGTCTGTGAGGTTGAAACTTTTCGCCTTTGGGCCACTTCACCAACGCAACGTGCTCGTGCTTAAAATCATGTAAAGGCATCACTTGTAGTCCGCCAATGCCAGGCAACCATTCTGTTTCTCGAGTATTGATTCGAACAGTTTTAAGATCGTTCGGATCAAATTGATTGAGCTTGACCAAAATGACACAACCTTTCTCGCTAAACGGCGCGTGCAGACTGCCGGGTGGGTTACGAAGATAAGAACCTGCGGGATAGTCGCCATTTTCGTCAGAGAAGACACCATCGAGCACAAAAATCTCTTCTCCGTAAGGGTGAAGGTGAGGAGAAAAACGCGATCCTGCTTCGTACTTCACTACACTGGTTA
>NZ_JAWOUS010000803.1:0-555 GCF_033339495.1 Vibrio sp. 2134-1 | reverse complement strand
GATTAAGCCGATCAATATAATCCTCGTTCCATGACCTTCACATTTTTAATGGATTATTTACCGCTCAAGCGTGATCTACATCACCTTTTAATGAAATCAATTATCATTTACAAAACACGACAAATCCTTACTTTACAAATACATAAAACAAGCCGCTCTCGTATTAGGTTCTTATTTCTTATAAAGCTCAAATTCGCGACATAGCGCCAGTATTTATTTTGAGCAGTAAAATATAATCAATCGATGATTTCGGCGTCAAAAACGCTTTTCAGCGACGACGCCGAATCATATACGAATGAAAATAACCAATAACAAACTACCCCGCGCTTTTAGGTCAATGGGCATTAAGCCCGACACTTAACGCCGCTTGGGTACAAAAAATCTATTAATCGCTGCTATGTTCAAAAATTTATCACTGAAGAATAAACTGGCTATCTCGGCCAGTGCTGCCATCATCCTTGGGGGCGTGTTAGTCGAAGGCTTGTCTTTTCGAGATTCGTTACAACGATTGGATGCGGAAGTTGCCCAACGTCAGGAAAGCACCAGCGCGTCATA
>NZ_JAWOUS010000802.1:0-555 GCF_033339495.1 Vibrio sp. 2134-1 | reverse complement strand
TTGTATTTGTAAAGTAACCCCTGAAATTGAATGGTTTTGGCGTTTATTTCAATTTACTGTGTCAAAGTTTGGACAAAAGCTTGAGCTATCTGTTAGTTTGAGTGTAAAGAGTTTTTGTCTTCGTTATACATTCGCTTATCATGGTGAAGAACATTCATGAAGACACCGATTATTCTCAACATTTTTTCTCATACGCTTTGCTGATTTTTGCAAAACGGGTATTCACACTCAATTGTTGAGAATTTCTTAAAAATATAATTTTGGTTAACGCGAACAGGCTAGCTATCTTTAAGTGAGGCTTAAGAACAACAACGAAAATAAATAACCGTGTTAGCCACTAAAACAGATTAAATACCGCCATTATGACAGAACACGAAAATACCAATGAAGTACCGCTTTCGATTGAAGCGGGCACATTACTCAAAAACAAACGCGAATCTTTAGGTATGACTCAAAAGCAAGTTGCTGATCGCCTGAGACTTCGCGTTTCTGTTATTGAAGATATTGAAAACAACCGATTTGAATCTCAGCAAGTAGCGACATTCACTCGCGGCT
>NZ_JAWOUS010000801.1:0-556 GCF_033339495.1 Vibrio sp. 2134-1 | reverse complement strand
CTACATTTTCTGTTCTTGATCTGTTCATAAACGAAAGTCTCCTATTAACTTTACTTGTTTAAAATCCATGATCCTTCCAATGCTTAATGCCAGATAAAAATCAATTTGTGAGGCTATCATGTTTAACAGTATACGCACTCGAATTGCTGTCAGTGCGGGTGGGGCAATGGCCTTCACTCTATTGATTGCAATGGGTATGACAACCAATGCGTTCACGCAAGTGAATGAACAAATCACTACAAAAGTAAAATCTCAACTGAACGAAGCCACCACGACCGACCTGAGCAATACGGCGATTCAGCAAGGGCTGAATATTTCCAACCAGTTAGAGCCAGTGTTGGCGAACCTAAAGCAAGCGCGTTCAATTATCGAATTAAGCGCAGAGACGGCCGCGACGCCAGACATTATTGTTAAACAGTTTATTGCGTCGCTAGAAGCTCAGAACAAAGCTGTGTTTGCTGGTTACATGGTATGGGAAAAGCCATCGTGGGTTGAGCTAACGATTCAAGACAAAAGCCTTGGCTTTAATAGCGACGGCTACTTAGCGCCATTCTTT
>NZ_JAWOUS010000800.1:0-556 GCF_033339495.1 Vibrio sp. 2134-1 | reverse complement strand
ACCCATAACGATGATAGTAGAGATATCCAGTTCATCACGTAATTGACCGATACGGTCAACCAGCGGTGTGATTGGCTCATCGCCTTTTGCCACAAGTGCCTGCATACGCTCATCACGAATCATAAAGTTAGTTGCAGATGTGTCTTCGTCGATCAGCAGTGATGTCGCACCGGCTTCGATAGATTCTTGTAACCAAGCCGCTTGCGATGTTGAACCTGATGCATCTTGCGTTGAGAAATCTGCAGTATCTTTACCCATTGGCAAATGGTTGATGTAGTTCGATAGATTTAAGTGATGCACACAACGGCCATCTTCTGCACGAATCTTCATCGCTTTCTGATCTGTCACGATGTACTCGCGACCATCACCAGGAATGTGATCGTAAATAGAACGTTCAATGGCGTTCAGCAATGTAGACTTACCATGAAAACCACCGCCGACAATCAAAGTGATGCCTTTGGGAATGCCAAGTCCAGTCACGTAACCTTTGTTTGGTGCATGCAGAGTCACCTGCAAAGACTCAGGAGCCGTAAATTCTACTGCTTCTTTCATCGGC
>NZ_JAWOUS010000799.1:0-557 GCF_033339495.1 Vibrio sp. 2134-1 | reverse complement strand
CATTGGTGTCCTCCCAGGGAGCTACCCAAATCCGCATAACCTGTGCTGGTGTACGAATTGGAATCGGGCGATCCGGAAGACGCGGTGCGACATAGTTGTCAATCACCGGGTCTCCGGAGCTAGATGAGTTCGCTGAAACGTTTGAGGAACCTTCGCCATCCGCTTCCGCTTTGGCCTCGACTTCCTCTGGTTTCATTGGGCGCGGGACATTTCCGTCATTGGTTGCGGCGTAAACGTCTCGCGCTGACATACACTGAACACCATTCGGCATTCCCGGACAGCTATACTCATCCTTGCCGATGTTGAACGTCGAACAGCCCGACAAAATAAGTAGCGCTGCACCCACCCCCAACATCTTTGCGGATCTTACTGCCTGTTCCTTTTGAGCCTCGCCTCTGGAACTGCCCTTTCTGGTCAAAATGTTCAAATTTTTCATTTCTTGGTTCCCCCGGTGGAACGAATTTGTAGCTTGGTTCCTTTGGTCACGATGATGTCTACCTGACGGCCAGCATCGACCTCGATAACAGGGAAGATGCCTTCGGCCATGTCGATATAGA
>NZ_JAWOUS010000798.1:0-557 GCF_033339495.1 Vibrio sp. 2134-1 | reverse complement strand
TACGTGATGCGGGCGTGCATTCGTACAAAGTCTTCTTCTTCGAAACCTCAAAAGAGGACGGCGGCTTTATTTCTCCGAAGCATTACGCAGAGCAGTCTATGGCGGCATTGTGTACGCACGACATGCCAACCCTACGCGGTTTCTGGCACTGTGATGACTTGAAAATGGGTCGTGAGATTGGTCTGTACCCAGATGAAAAACAGTTGGAAGGCTTATTCGCTGACCGTTTGAAGTGCAAACAAGGCATCCTAGACAGCGTTCGTTGGCACGGTTACTTGCCAGAAGGCATTGGCCATGATGCGCAGTTCGTACCAATGGATTCATACCTAAGCGAAGCGCTTCAATTGCACGTTGCTGCGGGTGATTCTGCACTGCTTAGCGTTCAGCTTGAAGACTGGCTAGAAATGGATCAACCGGTCAACATTCCTGGCACGGTTGATGAGTATCCAAACTGGCGTCGTAAGCTGTCGATGAACCTAGATGAAATCTTCAGTCGTGAAGACGTGAATCGCATTTCTAAACGCCTCACAGAAGTTCGCGCACAGGCGAGCAAATAA
>NZ_JAWOUS010000797.1:0-557 GCF_033339495.1 Vibrio sp. 2134-1 | reverse complement strand
CGTTTACGTTCACTCTTACTTCATTTTGGTAGCGTTCACGGTATTGTTTTATGAACTGACAAGCTTTCGCGAACACTTGATAGCCTAGCTCGACAATCAAACCTTTGTTCTCGGCAACGGGAATAAACTCATCGGGATAAATTTCGCCAAACTCTTTGCTACGCCAACGAACGAGAGATTCAAAACTCACCACTTCGGAGCTTTTTGCATTAATGATTGGTTGAAACTTCACACTCAAGGTTTGCTTTTCTAGTGCGCTTTTCAAACCTTGCTCGATAAAAAAGTACCGATCTACCGCGTGTTGAGTGCGTTGGCTGTAAATGGCAATCCTATCTTTATTTTGTTCACTGGCGTATTGGCATGTTCTTGCAGCTTTACGCAAAATTTCATCCGCAGAGGGCGCAGGGTCGATACAAGGGTACAAGCCAATGCTGATGTTACTGCCAAGATACTGACCTTCTTCTACAACGGCTTCGTGATAGGTTTGTTTTATCGTCTCGGCGTAAGCTTGAAGCGTGTCTATTGAGCAATCGTCCTGAATTAAAATTGCGAAATCG
>NZ_JAWOUS010000796.1:0-557 GCF_033339495.1 Vibrio sp. 2134-1 | reverse complement strand
CGGCAATGGTGGCTTATGCGGTGATGAATATTCTAATGACAGCGACGCCTTTGGCGATGATTGGTTGTGGTTTCGATTTCGACAAAGCCGCAGGTGTGATTGAGTGGCACGTGCTCGGCATGTTCGCTCCAGCCTTTATTACTGGTCGATTAATTGAGCAGTTCGGCGCAAAGAAAATGATCCTAGCGGGAGGTGTGCTGTTTATTGCTTGTATAGGGATTAACATTCATGGTGTGTCCATTTGGCACTTTAGCCTTGCCTTAGTTTTGTTGGGCGTAGGTTGGAACTTCATGTTTATCGCTGCAACGGGGCTGTTTAGCCAAAGTTACGAAGTGAAAAACCGCAGCAAAGCGCAGGCGTTTAATGAGTTCTTCGTGTTCAGCTGTGTCACCATTACTGCCTTACTTTCTGGCTGGCTTGAATCGACAGTCGGTTGGCAAAACCTGAACTTGTACGTTCTTCCGTTCGTATTGCTCGTGATTGTGATCTTTGCGATGAAAACGAATAACAAAACAGAATCCCAAATAGCCTAACTTTCAACCTGTCACAGAAAAACT
>NZ_JAWOUS010000795.1:0-557 GCF_033339495.1 Vibrio sp. 2134-1 | reverse complement strand
TTACGCTTGTCTAAACGCAATTGCTCAAGCTTCCAACCCAGGTCTTTCAGTTGGTCGACGACCAAAGAATCAATCTCGTGGCGCAGCGTTTCTGCGTCATCAAGTTTTTTGTTCAACACCGTTTGGATATCAGTTTGATAGAGCTTGTCGCCATCTTGAAACGCCACCAGCTTACCAAAAAAATATCCGCCGCTGCTGCGCTCAATCACCGCCCACTCTTTGGGTGTGGTTGGCTCATCCAGCTGCATCTGCAATACGGAAATAAAATCGGCCGGATATAACTCGCGATTCGCAATTTTGATGTTCAATCGAGTCGCGAAGTCCTCATCTTCGTCTAACTTCTTGACGGCATCCACTGGAAGATAGCTTCTCGGAACAAAGCTGCGCTCGTAAATCTGGCCAATCAAAATGGTGTTTTCATGCAGCACTTCACCTTGCACCGGCGTCAACGACGTTACGTTCCATTGATATAATGGTGCAGGCCAGAAATAGGTTAATCCTTTCCAACCAATGAGGAGCAATAACCCTAACACCGATAACAAACTGATGCTGACCGC
>NZ_JAWOUS010000794.1:0-557 GCF_033339495.1 Vibrio sp. 2134-1 | reverse complement strand
CATTTTCGCCGCTGCGTCTTTTGGGAAGTAAGTGGCGACCATCGACATGTGAATACCTGGCAAAACAGTGAGCAGGTGGATTTCTGCGTTTGCTTGTTTTGCTTGCCACACCGCCAGTTCAACCGCTCGGTCTGAGAAGCCTTGGTCATTTAGATCAACCGGAACAAGAATTTGTTTATACATTCAATGTCTCTCACTAAGGCCCCAGATCCGCGGGGCCAAATCGGTTATGCGCTCAGTTGTTCCTTGCGAGCACGACGTTTTTGGTTCATGGCAAGTACCAGCAGAAGAATCAAGCAAGGTACAAATACCCATTCTTTCATTGGACGATCCGCGTCTTGAACGACCCATTTGATTTCCCAATCAAAGTCGATACCAGATGACTCCGCAGGGCTACCAAATTCAACCATGTCGACGACCATTTTGCCGTCGTTCTCAGTCAGCATCAGACCCATTGAAGAGATACGCTCTTCAGCCGTCGTTGCTCTGTCTTCGAATGGCAGACGTACCGTTTTCTCGACGTATTCGCCTTCGAGGTTTTGTCCGGCAACACGTAA
>NZ_JAWOUS010000793.1:0-558 GCF_033339495.1 Vibrio sp. 2134-1 | reverse complement strand
TTTGGCTGTCCAAGCCATTTCAACTGCTCCCCCATGCTTGATGGGAAATCTGCGCCAGGTTTAAACCACGCTTTCGTTGAATAGCGTTGATTCGGCATCAGTTCCGCTGAAAACGCCGAGGAAACTTGCGTACTGGTTTGCTCACCTGATGCAGTTAGCACGCTATCTTGGCATTTCAAATCAGCAATAACAGGGCCGAGCTCTAAGCTTCCCACTGGACTTTGGATGCCACTGGCACTCCAAACCAATGTGCCTTCACCAGTTTTACACCACGGAGCTGCGTAAGTCGCATGACGAATGTTCAACTCCAGCTGGCCATCAACACTAACAGGCACCGGCAGGCGCGCTTGTTCGACGGCTTTCGATGCCGGGATCGACGCCACCAAATTTTCCGCGTAAGGGCCATCGCTGAGACTGTATCCAACTAAACCTCGACCGCGAATGTTCATATCGCTGCCGCGCCCAAAACGTACCGAAAATTCGGCTTTGCCGGTAAATAAGCTAGACCATTGGAAATCCCAATTCACTTGCCCTAGGTTTTGACGCTGCCAACGCACG
>NZ_JAWOUS010000792.1:0-558 GCF_033339495.1 Vibrio sp. 2134-1 | reverse complement strand
CTGCACTCTACGTCTTCTCATATCCGAACCTCCTGCAGACAAGACTACAAACACCCTCTCGCGATACAGCGCACGGCCGCATCTACTTTGCCTTGTGGATGACATTCTAGTGATGGAGTCACTTCAAATTAGGAGAGAGGGAAACCAACCGAACCGATTTATTCCGCAGGCATCAATTAATGGGTATGGACGCTGCGGCAAGGTGTTGACCAATCACGTTTGTATGCACTTACTATGATGACCGGTCTGGTTCGGAACATCGGATTTTAGATAAGTTCTACCTTGGACTCAACAAAAAAGACGAGCTTCACACTCGTCTTTTTTGCGTGTTTATTCTTCTTCTTGGTCTAAATCTTCATCGACTTCATTGGTGACATCAGAGGCACCAGACACTTCTTCTGCAGTGGTTTCCACCGCACCAGAAATAAGCAACTCTGGATTTAGTGGTGGGATAACTTGTAGATCATCCGTATCTTCATCAATGGAAGGCTTTTGACTGACATGCCCAATGATTGATTGGTAGTAGCGTCGAATATTTTCAACGTAATTACGTGCCTC
>NZ_JAWOUS010000791.1:0-558 GCF_033339495.1 Vibrio sp. 2134-1 | reverse complement strand
CTTAGATCATAATCCTGACTCGGCCTCAAAATGGGCAGCGCTAATCGAGACGTCTCAATATTGGGCGTATCTTGATCAAGGTGATGCCTTGGTAGAAAAAGGTCAGTTTAAGCAAGCAGAAAGCGTTTATCACAAAGCGATTCAAGTAGATAAATCCCAACCTTATGCTTATGCATCATTAGGCTCTTTGTATCTTGTACGAGAAAATTATGCCGCGGCAGAGAAGGTTTTCAAACAAGCTTTGCAACTGGACAGTAGCAATAGCTCTGCATTGCGTGGTCGTTTAGATGTTCGTATTCAGCAGCAAGATTGGTCTGGCGCGGAAGCACTCGCGCGCAGTTACTCTGCCCCACAGCAGAAAGTGGTCGCTGAAAAAATAGCGAGCATCAAGTCGGAAGTTATTTTGACTCGTCTGCGGATCGCAATCGCTCAAAATGATCAGGCAACGATGAAAGCGTCCGTAGAGGAATTGATAGCGCTACAGCCAACCTCCCCATGGTTAAGGCTTGATATTGCTGATGTTATTCATTCAATGGGCGACAAAGTACGCGCGGATAC
>NZ_JAWOUS010000790.1:0-558 GCF_033339495.1 Vibrio sp. 2134-1 | reverse complement strand
CAAAGTGCGACGCGTGTCGGCCGAGACCATCAAGCTGCATTGAACATTGTTGTTTTAGGGCGTGTCGCACCACAGAAAGACCCTCAATTTTTACTTAACACACTCCGTTGCTTGAATCGATTTGCACTCAATCGCCAATTAGACATTACTTGGATTGGAGGAGGAGACAGAGAGCTAGAGCAAGCGTTAAGAGCTGAAGACGTACAAGTAACGGGTATGCTTCCTCGCGATGAAGTAGTTAAGAAACTGCAGGCCTCCGATCTCTATTTACATACCGCCGCATGGGAAGGTATGCCTTTAACGATTCTAGAAGCCGCGAAGCTGCACCTCCCTATGGTGATTCGTTCCATTGGTGCCACAAAAGATCTCAACTATCCTTTTTTGGCGCAAACACCAGAAGACATGGCAAAGCAAATGACACATTGCATCAATCACTATGATGACATTGATTTTCGCCAATACACCACCGAGTTGAATGAGACGTTCAGTGAAGAAAAACAACGCCTCGCTCTAAACAACATTTACAGTTAGAGAAATAGAATGTTTCAAGCCATTCAA
>NZ_JAWOUS010000789.1:0-558 GCF_033339495.1 Vibrio sp. 2134-1 | reverse complement strand
GGTCTGCATCGTAAGTACGAGACGCTTTTTCTGGCGTATCGTTGTATTTAGTTGATAGTGCGCCCATCGCATCAAACATCATAGTTTGAGACCAATCTAGCTCTTCACCACCACCTGCAAACACGATGTCTTGTTTGCCAAGTTGGATAAGCTCCATTGCGTGGCCGATACAGTGTGCAGATGTCGCACAAGCTGAACTCATTGAGTAGTTCACACCACGAATTTTAAATGGTGTCGCAAGACATGCTGATACGGTAGAAGACATAGTACGAGGAACCATGTAAGGGCCTACGCGTTTTACGCCTTTCTCGCGCATAATATCGGTTGCTACTGTTTGGTTTAATGCAGAAGCACCACCAGAACCAGCAACGATACCTGTACGATCGTTTGAAACTTGTTCTTCAGTTAGACCAGCGTCTTCAATCGCCTGCTGCATTGATAGGTATGCATAAGCAGCCGCATCACCCATAAAGCGCATCTGTTTACGGTCAATATGCTCCGCAGGGTTGATCTTTAGATCACCCCAAACTTGCGAACGAAGACCGTGTTCTTTGAACT
>NZ_JAWOUS010000788.1:0-559 GCF_033339495.1 Vibrio sp. 2134-1 | reverse complement strand
TAATGCCATCGGCCAATAATGCCCATTCAAGGTTACCTTGAGGTTGCTTTTGTAGCGCTCGTCGACCGGGAAAGTTTGTTAAGTCAAAAAGGTCCGTCAACTTGGTTGGAGCCGTTTTGCCATTGAAAGCATCCTCGTTCACCGCTAAGACGGTCGATACGACGATGGTGTTAATCGCACACGCGTGGATCGCCCCATCGATAAAATCTTCTTTTGCTGGTGTCCCGTCAGCGCCGGGAGGCAGAATACTGGGGTTGACGGGTTCCAAAAGCCCTTCCGCGCAGCCTCGAACAATGTCTGGTTTATCCAGCGAGACCAAATCCCAACGCACGTTGTTTGCTTCTACTTGCGCTTTAATCTCCGCCAAACCGCCACTGAAATCCTCCGACACGATCTCAACACCAGTCTTTTGGATGAATGGTTTGTGGTAAGCCTCTACTTGGCTTTTGGTGAACGCGCCACCCCATGAGACGACCGTTAGTTTATCTTCAGCGTATGCCGAGGTACCCAACAGCATTCCTGAAATCAACATCACCAGTGGTGTTTTCGTCATTCGTGA
>NZ_JAWOUS010000787.1:0-559 GCF_033339495.1 Vibrio sp. 2134-1 | reverse complement strand
CCCTTATCGTTGCTATTCCAGTTCAAATTTTTGAATTTGGGCGATTGGAACATATTGCAGAAAGTAATGGTTACTCAGCGTGTCCACCTTTCACAATCGCGTCCAGCGGAATGACGATGGAAGCAATGGTAATAAATGAGAGTCTTTGTACGGATGCAGAGATTAATCGCATTGCTATGTATGGCTATTTTCACGAATTAGAAAGGGTTGATAAGTTATTAAAGACACGTGAAAGAGCGCTAGGTTCTAATAGGGAAGAGTAGGGCAATGGATGATACGCCAAGTATAAAAACAGTTTGTATGGTCGCTTTTCTGATAAGTTTGATTACATGTGGTGTTGCTTTCACGCTACTCAGCACTCACTTCGATTTTCTAAGTTTAAAAGATCAACTAACTAAGCAAATCTCAAATCATCTATGTGAATGCGCGTTATGTTATCGTCATTGGCACTAGTATCAACACTCTTGTCAGTTGTGTTTATGCTACATATAAAGCAAAGATAGGCAGAGCAGTGTCGACGACATTAAGTCGTTTGCTCGAAGTTTTGTTGTTGTCAGCG
>NZ_JAWOUS010000786.1:0-559 GCF_033339495.1 Vibrio sp. 2134-1 | reverse complement strand
CTGCAAGAACGACTCGAAGCTCGCCTTGGTATGGTTCGCTACGCATAAAGTAGTGGCGCACCATGCCGTTGAAATCCATTGGGGAAGCGGTGCCTGCAAAGCCCGACACACTTGTCACTTCCGGCACCGACATTAAATAGTCCGTAAAGCTCGACAGCGCGTTGGAGGTATCCACAAAGCTTGAAGACTCTGGCATGTTTAATACCAATTGGAACTCATTTTTATTGTCATAAGGCAGCAACTTGAGTGGAACTAAGCGAAGTGCTGGCAACAATGCTGCCAAGACGAACAACAAGGCAACCAAACCAAGGAAAAGCCATGCTTTCTTGCGGCTTTCAAGTAGCGGAATCAACACACCACGATACAAACGATACATCGGCGAAGATTGGATGTCATAGTGGCCGTTTTCCTCAGCACCTTTGAGTAGCTTCTTGGCAAGCCAAGGCGTGATCATAAACGCGACAACGGTACTAAAGATAACGCTTATAGGAACGTTGAACGCCAGTGGCGCCATGTAAGGCCCCATCATCCCAGTGATAAAAAACATCGGCGTAAACAC
>NZ_JAWOUS010000785.1:0-559 GCF_033339495.1 Vibrio sp. 2134-1 | reverse complement strand
GTCGGCATTGCTGCAGATGTTGGTAAACACGACTCAGGGATGCATCAGCACCATAAAGGTCAGTTACTTTACGCGCCACAGGGATGCATGACGTTTGCCCTAAATGATTCCATTTGTATTTTGCCGCCAACCAAAGCAGTGTGGATCCCACCTCATACTCCACATCGCGCCGTAATGACGAATGTTGTGGCGTATCGTTCTGTTTATTTCGATTGTGACAAGTTTTCTTTCCCGAAAAGCATCGTGATGATTGAAGTTAACGATCTCCTAAAAGCACTGATCAATAAAATGGCTTTGTGGGAGTGGGACATAGAGCAAACCAAAACAAATGCGACAACCATATTGTTTTGGGAAGAATTTTATCAAGCGAAGCAATTCGAGCTCACTTTACCATTGCCATCGGATCGTCGTTTGGCTTCATTTCGAAACGCGATGACAAAAGACGGATTCATTGCTCCTGATCTCAACCATTTATCGAAAACAATCGGGGCAAGCAGTAAGACAATTACAAGACTGTTTAAGTCCGAAACAGGCATGTCTTATCAAGATTGGCGCCAGC
>NZ_JAWOUS010000784.1:0-559 GCF_033339495.1 Vibrio sp. 2134-1 | reverse complement strand
CGATAACCACCCACATGATGGCCTTAGGGTTGCTAACGCCTTGTGGGATTTCTGATTCTTGATCTTCAAGAAACGCATCGCCAGACTTTTGTTCTTTGCGGCTGATTTGCAACATAGCAAATAAAAAAGCACCAAACAGAACAAATAGTAAGACACCTTCATAAAAACCAAGGTGGCTGTTCCACAGTAAAATCCCAGCTAACACAGTTACCGCGATCATTAATGGTAATTCGCGACGGATAACTGCAGAGCTAATAGAAAGAGGTTTGATCAGCGCAGTAATACCTAGGATTAGGGCAATGTTAGCAATGCTTGAGCCCAAAACGTTACCGACAGCGGTATCGGTTTTACCGTCCCAAGCGGCTGTTGCTGACACCATCATTTCTGGTGCTGATGAGCCCATTGCAAGAATGGTCATACCGATCACTAAAGGTGAAATACCGACGTTGCGGGCTATCGCTGCAGAGCCAAAAACAAGTTTATCTGCGCTCCAAACAAGTAAAACAAGACCGACGATAAGCAACGCTACGGCTTCGAGCATGAGAATTCCTAAGTATTA
>NZ_JAWOUS010000783.1:0-559 GCF_033339495.1 Vibrio sp. 2134-1 | reverse complement strand
TTACAAACTTGGCAGTACAGATGTTGTAGAAACTCAACATTGCCGAACAGTTGAATCTGAGTCTGTTTTACGTAGTAGAAGAAACAGCAACATTCTTCAGCCGTTAAGTCGAGTTCTTGTTGATAACGGTGTATTGCTTCTTCTTCGCTGATCAAACCTTTGTTGAGGTCTAGCCAAATCTTGTTTGAGAACAGTCTTTTCGCCATTTGTTCTGCATCTACGGAATGACCAAATGTTAAGCGTACAATCTCTGGTGGTGACCAACGAACCAGTACGTTGCCGACATCGAAAACAACATTTTTAATTTGAGAGCTTTCCATAGAACACCTTTGATTTGTGAGTTGGGCAGAGTAATCAAACGAAGATGAGTGAGAACAACATTCGCGTTGCCCTCGCATAAGTTGATTCTACTTGAATCACAATAAAATAATATGCAATTGAACTCGTTACCAAAAAATTCGTGAGATCAAGCTGAACTTAGATAAAAGACTGAATTTAAAGACAAGCATCGCGAATAAATTGACGGATTTCGCGCTGCTTATATTTGGCAAGTAATATA
>NZ_JAWOUS010000782.1:0-560 GCF_033339495.1 Vibrio sp. 2134-1 | reverse complement strand
AACAATTCGACGCCCTTCCATCACCTGGAAGATACCTGAACGGACAATTTCTTCCGGGCTCTTGTTGTCGATACGCTCGCCCATGAAGTTAATTTCACCGCGAGTCACTTCACCATCTTCGGTTTTTAACAAACCCGAAATGGCTTTTAGTGTGGTCGATTTACCTGCCCCGTTCGCGCCTAACAGCGTCACGATTTGACCTTTAGGTACTTCAAGGCTCACGCCACGCAGAACCAAAATAACTTCGTCGTAGACCACTTCGATGTTGTTTACCGAGAGTAAAATCTCCGCTGGTTCGATATCCCTTGCTAATTCACTCATCAAGCCACTCCTTGTTCAGGAGAAGGGATGATGTATATCGCATCCCCTCACCTGTTCTTGTTTTGTTGTTAGTAACCTAGCCAATCGTCACGGCGTGACAATGTCACCTGAGACACTTTCTTGATGTCTACTGCACCGCCTTGGTTGTTACCCATAAACACGTTTACGGTGGTAGTGCCACGGTGATCTTCTGGTTGCCAGTTAGCTGGAATACACACGCCTTCTAGACCTTTCGGAAC
>NZ_JAWOUS010000781.1:0-561 GCF_033339495.1 Vibrio sp. 2134-1 | reverse complement strand
GTGATCTGATCGCCAATGGCGTGACGATTTTGGATTGGCGGGAAGAGGTATTGGACTTTTCTCAGGACTACTTCCCATCGGCGGTATGGCTTGTTTCTCGTACCGATTCAAGTTTAAGTCCAATTAAGCCAAGTGGCTCGATCGACGAAGACGTCAAGACAGTGAAAGAGTTGATCGATGGACGAGAAGTGTTGGCGCTAGAGCATTCGTGCCTAGACCCAAACCTTTACGACTTGTACGACACGGGTGCCAAAGTGATTTTGCCCGATGGCAAACGACTCCTAAACGAAATGGTACCTGCCATCATGAAAAATGATGCTGAAAGTACCTTATTGGATGTAGCAGACACATTAATTGCTTTAGAAAAATGGCCGGGAGAAATAAAAGTCATTGGCCCTGTTTCTGAAAATCAAAAAATGGCTGTTGCGTTCCGTAAAAATTCACCGGAATTACGCGAAGCGTTTGATTTTCAGAAATAAAAGTCATTGGCCCTGTTTCTGAAAATCAAAAAATGGCTGTTGCATTCCGTAAAAATTCACCGGAATTACGCGAAGCGTTTGA
>NZ_JAWOUS010000780.1:0-561 GCF_033339495.1 Vibrio sp. 2134-1 | reverse complement strand
ATCTTGGCGTTAAGCTGTCATTTGATGAAAGTGCAAATACCCTAACGATTTCTGATAACGGTATCGGTATGAGCCGCAATGACGTTATCGAACATTTAGGCACCATCGCAAAATCAGGCACCGCGGAATTCTTCTCAAAGCTTTCAGAAGAGCAAAGCAAAGACTCGCAATTGATCGGTCAATTTGGTGTTGGCTTCTACTCTGCATTTATCGTTGCTGATGCGGTGACCGTGCGCACTCGTGCAGCAGGTTTGCCAGCAGACGAAGCAGTGCAATGGCATTCTGCGGGCGAGGGTGAGTACACCATTGAAAACATCACTAAAGAATCTCGTGGTACTGACATCATTCTTCACATGCGTGACGAAGGTAAAGAGTTCTTAAATGAATGGCGCTTGCGCGATGTCATCAGCAAGTACTCGGATCACATCGGCATTCCTGTTTCTATCCAAACTGTAGTGCGTGATGAAGACGGTAAAGAGACAGATGAGAAGAAGTGGGAGCAAATCAACAAAGCTCAAGCGTTGTGGACGCGTAATAAAGCAGATATCTCAGATGAAGAAT
>NZ_JAWOUS010000779.1:0-561 GCF_033339495.1 Vibrio sp. 2134-1 | reverse complement strand
AACGTGTTTGTCGTTCGACATCGAGCACACGCGCCAGCGTGATAAATACCTCTCAGGCTTCGCAGAAAGCCCCAGAACGCGTTCTAACGCCTTAGCCATGCCATTGCATTAAGTGAACGGCCAAAAGCCCTCAGAAGCGTTTCTGTGAATGCGGAGATTGTAGATTTCAGAAGATGCGATGCGAAGATCACGCGAACACCGCATTTAACATTCCGTTAACGTATACCTAATAAATTAAGTTTGCAGGATCACTCACTCTCTCAAGAGATGATTTGATGTTTTGAATTACTGAAGGTGAAAACACTCTGAGAGAGCATTCAGGGATGCGTGTTACACGTTATATGTTAAATAGGAAACACGGTAAAGAAAAAAGCCCCCTAGCGGGGCTGTTATCTGATAGACACCGTGTGATACCTTTTTTTGAGATAGCCAAACGCAAAAAGCCCCATCCGAAGATGGGGCTTTTCTTAAATCTTGCCTTGCGGCTAAAAACATAAACTTGCCTTGCGGCTACACCATAAATACTACTACTACTCTTCAGGTGCGTCAACAGTAGCGATC
>NZ_JAWOUS010000778.1:0-561 GCF_033339495.1 Vibrio sp. 2134-1 | reverse complement strand
CATCTCGGTCATCTTAATGGCGCTGTTGGCGTTTATTACGGTGATTAACCAGTGGCTGATTGCCAAAAGTTACGCAGCTAAGAAAAGCAGGAAGTAAACCATGCAAGACGTAAATTCTCGATTCCATAAAAGCGTCGTTTACACCATCGTCGGAATCATGCTGATCCCGATTCTAGCGACGTTCATTTACTCGATCTCTTCTCGCTGGGGCGCAACGATTCTGCCTGATGGTTTCACTTTTGACTGGTACATTAAACTGCTTACGGATCCTCGCTTCTTACAGGCGTTTGGTCGCTCGCTCTTTATTGGCCTTTCAGCACTAGCACTGAGTGTTGTTCTCATACTGCCTGCGATTTTCGTGGTGTTTTACTACTTTCCGAAACTCGACAAGCTGATGAATATCCTGATTTTGCTGCCATTTGCAGTACCACCAGTGGTTTCGTCTGTGGGCCTTCTTCAACTCTATGCTGACAGCGAAATTTCCCTCATCGGTACACCCTGGATTTTAGTGGGTACTTACTTCACCATCGCATTGCCATTTATGTATCGCGCTATTTCCAA
>NZ_JAWOUS010000777.1:0-562 GCF_033339495.1 Vibrio sp. 2134-1 | reverse complement strand
GTTTTGTTGCATTCTTTCACCTAACGATTGGAGAGCGAGTTGTCAGTTTGCAGAAACTACTGCGCTAGCTTGAATCAAAGTACCACGCCAAACCTTGTTCCCTTGGTTGAAACAAGTTCAGTGCGATTGACTCAAGTCATTCACTAAGCCTGACTTAATTTAGCTGCGCATTTTAGAAAGGAGCCACTAACCTTGCAAGTACATTTCCCTTCGCTAGAACATTCAACTGGAAGCTTCCGGTTGCGCAGTCTGACGAGGTGCCCTTTGATATTGGCTAACGACCAGTACGATACAAGAAATTAGAGCGATAAATAGATAAAAAATGCCTAGCTGATGCTGATCCGTCACCCACTTTTCAACCAAGTAGCCACCAAACAAACCCGCTAAACACATTTGAATTGAGCCAGACAATGCAGACACTGCCCCGGCTTGCTGCTTATGCGGAGACAACAACAAACTTATCGAAACCGGAAAGACATCCCCTGCGCAAAACTCAAACACGTGAATGCAACCAATAACGATGCAACCGTAAACGGCGTCACCAACAGTAAACACCCAGACA
>NZ_JAWOUS010000776.1:0-562 GCF_033339495.1 Vibrio sp. 2134-1 | reverse complement strand
ATATTCACTTGCGTAAAGATACGTGGTGCGGTTTCACGACGCTCAGTGGTTAGCTTAGCGTTAACAGATACCACCTTTTGGCCTGCGCTTTTTAAACCATCCACAACATCCACAGAGCTACAACCACCAGCGGCCATTAGCACCATTTCCATTGGGCTTGGTGCCGTTGCACCACCGTTACCATCCATCACGATTGAGTGACCGGACTGCGATTGACCGAGGAATTTAAAATCTTCGACCCATTTAACTTCTGCTTGCATGGTTTACCTCATTTTGGCATCGCTCGTTGGGTGTAACTTTTGCCCGATTGAGCGGTGTATTTCGTGCCGATACTGTATCTTTCTTATAAAAAAGGGCAACGGAATTTTAAAAATCGCTGTAATTTTTTCGCTCTGTTGCCTTTCTATTTACGTAGCACTTTTTATTTCAGTCACACTTTCTACGGAAAACAACGTTGAGGTAGCTATGAAGAAAATATCTAAGTTATTGGTCGGATTCTCTTTCGCACTTCCTGTCTTGTTTCTACTTTTGAGTAAAACAGGCACCGCCGATACGATGGATA
>NZ_JAWOUS010000775.1:0-562 GCF_033339495.1 Vibrio sp. 2134-1 | reverse complement strand
ACGATGCACCTTGCGTATGTTCTGGGTCAGCAAGATGATATCGACACCATAGTGACGGTGTATCGAAAACCACTCAAGAATCGCAGCCGGAAGCCCACGAGATGGCAAGCTCATATGAGCCTCATCAACAATGTACAAAGGCCCCTGTCCTTTCTCATTTCGCCACTCATCGGAGTAATCTTCAATCTGACTAAAAGGCCGACTTGTAGAGCCAAAATCCGTCAATCGACCATCAACTATCTTTATTAGGTCGCGCGCATCCTCACCGAATATCTTTACGAACCAATCAACATTAAGCGTAATGTTGGTAATAACTTTACGCCCTTCCTTGATAGCCGGGATGATGTGATAAGCCACAGCCTCGTAAGTCTTACCGCCTCCTGGTCTACCTGCTATTGCATAAATCATGAACCTAACCTCGTAAACGGAATGAGTTGAAGCATTAAGCGAACCGTGATTGCTGCAAGGATGATAGAAAGACACTGAGGCAAACCAACCGCAGCCATAACCCAAGACACTGTTGGAGGAATTGAAGTCATATACTGACTCATATCGACAGGCG
>NZ_JAWOUS010000774.1:0-563 GCF_033339495.1 Vibrio sp. 2134-1 | reverse complement strand
ATGGAGAGCAAAAAGGCCGACCAAAATAAGGGGGCTAGGAAATGAGCGAATCACTAACGATTGCACAAGGACAAGTGCAACACGCAGCCAATCATACTCAGGTCGTGGAATGGTCTTATGACATCTATACTCGTGAGTTTGAATGCGACCAACCAAGCATGGCCAATGCTTTTGGCTTTAAACGTCCGATTAACAGTTTAGATGAGCTGCTTCAATATATGTTGATGGGGCAGCAAGAGGCTTGTCGTCAACGCATTGCGGACGTCGAATTTATGGGTGGGCAAGGGCATTTTTCTTGTTGCTTAATGCCTAATGACGCCAAGCTCATTCATGTCACCATGAGTTTTGAAAAGCTCAACGAGCGGATTGTTCAAGGCACAATCATTCCTCAGCTGACCATCACTGGGTGTGAAGAGCTGGCGAAGATTCTTGAAACCATCTTCGATTTGCCAAACGTCGGTGTACTCGTTGCCGATGAAGACACGCGTATTCTTGGTTGCAATCGTGCCTTTGAGCTTCAGATGGGGTATCAAAATCGTGATCTCGTTGGGTTAAAAACCTAC
>NZ_JAWOUS010000773.1:0-564 GCF_033339495.1 Vibrio sp. 2134-1 | reverse complement strand
GCGATTTGGGTATCAATCCAATTAATCGCATGACGTAAACGCTCCAAAGTCGGCGCTTTATGATCCAGCACGGGAATAGAAAGGTAGTTGAATTGCTTGTCAGTCATGGCGCTTTCTAAACCTGCGAACTCCGCCGTAACATCAACAATGCAGGAAATGTCGTGAGAGTCGAGAAACGCCAAATCGCTCGGGAATAAGCGCCGGGAAAGGTAAAGATTTTCGCTGACTTGTTGAATGGGAGGAACAGTATCGCGCCGTCTCTCCCAGGCGTTGTAGGCTTTCGCCCCGAGTAAGAAAGGAATGAATGCCCATCGAATCCACCAGACAATTTTTCCGTCTTGGCTTTTCCTGAAGATGGACGGGAAATCAAACAAGTAAGCCGCACTGACTAACGCTAAGGAAAGCGAAACCCAAAGCAGCAGTAAACTCACTACGATTTGAGGCATGTAGATAGCAGCGAGCAACGCAACCAGCGCGCCAAGTAGATAATATTTGACGATGAACATTCGACCTCCTTAATCCTTAGCGATGGGATAACGCTTAGCTGGCCATCTCTTCGATATA
>NZ_JAWOUS010000772.1:0-564 GCF_033339495.1 Vibrio sp. 2134-1 | reverse complement strand
CACATAAACCACATCGTTTTGATACAAGTTCAGTACAGGTTCGCCAATCGCCACGCGCTCAAAACGCTCTTTGAAAACGTCTGAGACTTTGCCTGCAAACGGGGCAAATAAACGCGTATAGTTCAACTGGTTGGTGGCGTTATAGAAGTTTGCCTCTGCCAGTTCCTTGTTTGCGGTCAGCTCATCCAGTTCTGCTTTGGATATCATTTGGCGGCCGTGCAGTTCTTCACCTCGTTTAAGCTGGCGAATCGCAAGCGTGTATTGCGCTTCAGCATCATTTACCGCTTGCTTTTCTTTGCTGTCATCCAGCTTGGCGATCATTTGCCCTTCTTTCACTACGTCACCAGCTTTCACTAGTACGTGTTGAATTTCACCGGCGCGACGAAATGCCATGGGTGTTTGTTCAGCAGGAACAACTAGCCCTTTAAACTCTCGATATTGGCTTTTCACTGGCGCGTCAACTGAAATGGTCGAAACATACAACGGTTGTTCGGCTACGTTTTGGCTATCACTTTGACAACCAGTAAGAACGGCAAAGGCGATGGCCGATACTGCGAATAGAGA
>NZ_JAWOUS010000771.1:0-565 GCF_033339495.1 Vibrio sp. 2134-1 | reverse complement strand
CATCGCCGCACCCGATGTTTTCGCTATTCTTGATAGCTTTTCAGCGGATAAAAGCGACAGCTATTACTACCGTAAAGCCATCAACAATATCTTTGTCGCTATGGCTGGGCACTCACAAACCAAAGCGTTTTACGATGTGATTGAATCTGACTCAAGTTATATCCATCGTTTGAGTGGTTTTATTACCAACAACGAATGGGCGATAGGCACGGATTCTGAACAACTACTTGGCAATGCCGCGCGAGAGCTCGCTAGGCTGGTAAAAACTGAAGATGCAGAGACAAAAAAAGTCGTTGTCGACACTTTAGATTCTTTGTTAAAGCGCTACCCGCTAGGCGGTAAGTCAGACAGAATTTGGGTTGGCATCGCCGAAATGGTTGACGCTTATGCATCAGATTATCTTGAGCAGCTAGGGCTAAGTAACTCAAAATCCGTATTAAAACAGCGAATAATGACATTCAGTTATGATTGTCGCGGACCCGCGCGAATTCTTGCTCAAGAGATGACAGAAGCTCAAGCAATTACAAGCTGCGAAACATTAAACCTCAAAGAAGATGACTTCCAC
>NZ_JAWOUS010000770.1:0-565 GCF_033339495.1 Vibrio sp. 2134-1 | reverse complement strand
GATAACATGAAGCCGATTGTGACTACCGGTGGTCCCGGAGCTGGCAAAACAACGTTACTCAACGCATTAGGTAAACAAGGCTACGCCACGTTTGCTGAAGGCTCACGCTCGTTGATAGAGCAGCAAAGCGAATTGGACAATGGCATTTTGCCGTGGACCAACCTGCCTGAGTTTGCCAAATTGTGTCTTAACCTAATGAGTGAGCAAAAGCGTGAAGCGTTGAATACTAACGTGGCTTTTGTAGATCGCGCGATTCCAGATATTGTTGCTTATCTACAAGTCGGTGGTTGTCACGTTGACCAAGCTTTCTTAACTGAAAGTGCTGGGTACCATAGTCAGGTGCTTACTTGTCGACCTGAAGCGTCCATTTACGTACAAGATGAAGTGCGTCCGCACAGCTTTGAAGAAGCGCTGAAAATCCATCAAACCCTAATCAATACTTATGTTGAGCTCGGATATCAAGTGGTGGAAGTGCCATGGGGCAGTGTCGAAGATCGCGTGGGCTTTGTTCGAAGAGTAATAGGCTTAGTCGGCGAGGTAGCAGACTAAAACCTCCTCGCGAGGA
>NZ_JAWOUS010000769.1:0-565 GCF_033339495.1 Vibrio sp. 2134-1 | reverse complement strand
GGCGTTATAGCGCACGATAAAATTGAATATGGATGGTCATGGATAATATCGAAAAAGAGCTCTATCAAGCAGCAATAGAACTAGTAAATATGCGATATCCTTCTGGTTGGGGTGGAGCTGCGGCTGTTAGAACAGAGTCAGGAAAAATATTAACAAGCATTGCTCCTGATACTAAAAACGATGCTCTTTCACTATGTATGGAGGTGGGAGCGTATTTAGAGGCTCACAAACTCAATGAGCGAGTGACCCACTCATTATGCCTGTGTCGTGAGAGCGAGAAAGATGAATTTCTAATTTTTTCACCATGCGGAGTTTGCCAAGAGCGCCTCGTCCATTGGGCTGGGGATGTCAAAGCAGCAATTACGACTTCAGGGAATGCATTGGTTTTCAATACTATACGAGAATTAATGCCTCATCATTGGTCACTTGAAACGGCAAAGCGCTATAACAAACTGTTTAAGAGTGATTCGCAACGCGTGGCATTTTTACTATACGTTGCGTTTAGTGGTTAAGGTGTTGTGCGGAAGCGTCGGTATTGCGTTGCTCACACCTTAACAGGGCGTTA
>NZ_JAWOUS010000768.1:0-566 GCF_033339495.1 Vibrio sp. 2134-1 | reverse complement strand
ACGCGTGGCATTTTTACTATGCGTTGGTTTAGGTGATTAAGGTGTTATGCGGCGGCATCGGTATTGCGTTGCTCACACCTTAACAGGGCGTTATATTTTTAATCAAATTCCGGGTTAAAATTATGGATGAAAGAAGTAGAACCTATCTAGATCAATATCTTAACTCATTATCAGATGAAGTAGCATCAAGCTACACTTCGTTTAGTTCAGACTATTTCTGTGCAGATGAATACAATGCAAATATATGTGCGGACTTAATTCTTCGTGATGAGAAACGAGCGTCATGTAGCTTAGATTACTGGTACAGCGAAAAAGGCGAATTATTGCCGGAAATCGGTCATCTTCAAGTAGTGACAAATTGGGATGGCGTGCCAATTTGCATTATAGAAATCACCTCAGTAACTAAGTGTAAATACAGTGAAGTAACACCTGAATTTGCAGCTTTGGAAGGTGAGGGTGATAAGACGTTAACTTGGTGGCGAAAAGCACATTGGAACTTTTTCTCAAGAGAATGCGTCGAGTTAGGTATATCACCTTCAGAGGATATGCTATTGATATTAGAACAA
>NZ_JAWOUS010000767.1:0-566 GCF_033339495.1 Vibrio sp. 2134-1 | reverse complement strand
GTAGTACACCCATTGTCCCTGACGCTTATCGACTAAAATGCCACTCGATCTTAACTGAGCAAGATGACGAGAAACTTTCGGCTGACTCTCTTGCAATGCAAACGCCAAATCACCTACGCAAATTTCTCCTTCGCGGGCCACCAGCATTAAGCAGCGCACACGAGTCTCGTCAGATAAAAGCTTGAAAAACTGATGTGGAAGCATAGTTAACATACCTATATATGGATATGCGTATATGTTTATTTAATTGTGCCAAGGCGTCAAGAGCCACGCCCTTGCCTTCATAAAAGTTTCATACTAATAGAGAGAATTAGACCGCGACGACGCTTTGGCTCCAGCGAACCGCTTCGCTTAACGAGGCTTTGACTTCATCGAATGACAAACCCAACTGACCCGAGAGCTTTTCGACGCCATGCCAATCAGCTCGCTCGTAGCATTCTTCTAGCGAGATCAGCACGCCGTACTCACCCTTACGATGCAGTAATGCTTGCTGCACAGAATCACTCAACGGCAATTGCTTCACCAAAGCTTCGATCGATAAGTCGAGCATGGCATCTAAGATCGAC
>NZ_JAWOUS010000766.1:0-566 GCF_033339495.1 Vibrio sp. 2134-1 | reverse complement strand
CGCGGCGGGCATCCGTCGTATTGAAGCAGTAACAGGTGAAGCAGCTCTAGATGCGATCGAAGCTCAAGCAGCAAAATACGAAGAGAAACTAGCAGAATCTGCACAAAAAGCGAAAACGCTAGAAAAAGAACTTCAGAAGCTTAAAGACAAGATGGCTGCTGCTGAAAGCGCAAACATCATGGGTAAAGCAGTGGAAGTAAACGGCACGAAAGTACTGGTTGCTGCACTAGAAGGCGCAGATAGCAAAAACCTACGTACAATGGTTGACGACATCAAGAACCAAATGGGCTCAGGTGTTGTGCTTCTAGCAAACGTAACTGATGACAAAGTTGGCTTGATTGCTGGTGTGACGAAAGATCTGGTAGGCAAAGTTAAGGCGGGCGACCTCGTTAAAATGGTTGCAGAGCAGGTTGGTGGTAAGGGCGGTGGTCGTCCTGACATGGCTCAAGCTGGTGGTACTGATGTGTCAGCATTACCCGACGCGCTCCAAACTGTTCAGCCTTGGCTAGAAGAGCGCTTATAAGCATTACCTAACGAATTTACGCTCAATCAAGTTTCTTTGATTG
>NZ_JAWOUS010000765.1:0-567 GCF_033339495.1 Vibrio sp. 2134-1 | reverse complement strand
CACCATAGTTCTACCATCACATCGTGAGCAGAGAAGAAGCCAACTAATCGATTTTGTACGTCTACAACAGGTGCGCTCGTTACGTGATTATCAAGTAACACATCCAGCGCGGCTGCAATTGGCGTTTCTGCACGAATGGTGACTGGTTTTTGGTTCATAATGTCTTTAACAAAAGAAGCATTTTTCATGGTGAAATCCTTAACTGAAGACAGGGTTGTAGTTGTAGTGATAGAATAAATATTCGCTGCTTTTAGTTCTGGTCGGCGAAAAATACACCAGTTTGAAAGGCCAACTAATACCGCTCCGCCGACGATGTTGCCAAGCGTGACAGGAATTAAGTTAGCGGTAATAAAGTGGCTAATGTTTAGGTCTGTGTATTGTGACGCGGGCACACCGACAGATGCCCAAAAAGATTCAGGTGCAAAATTCGCGATAACAATACCAAGTGGAACCATAAACATGTTCGCAACACAGTGCTCAAAACCGCTGCTGACAAACATTGCCACAGGCAAAATTGTCATTGCTGCTTTTGTCATTGCATTTGCAGAACTAAATGTCAGCCAAATC
>NZ_JAWOUS010000764.1:0-567 GCF_033339495.1 Vibrio sp. 2134-1 | reverse complement strand
AAAGCGGTTGTGCTGACCGTAGGTACTTTCCTTGGGGGTAAGATCCACATTGGTATGGAAAGTTCTTCAGGCGGTCGCGCTGGGGATCCACCATCGATCGCATTGGCGGATCGCTTACGTGAGTTGCCATTCCGAGTGGATCGTCTAAAAACGGGGACACCACCACGTATTGATGCTCGCACGGTTGATTTCTCAGTGCTAGAAGCGCAACACGGTGACAACCCAACACCAGTTTTCTCATTCATGGGTAAGCGCGAACACCATCCGCGTCAAATTCCTTGTTTCATTACGCATACCAATGAACAAACTCATGAAGTGATCCGCAATAACCTAGATCGTAGCCCAATGTACGCAGGTGTGATCGAAGGAATTGGCCCACGTTACTGTCCGTCTATCGAAGACAAAGTGATGCGCTTTGCGGATAAGAACAGCCACCAAATTTTCATTGAACCTGAAGGTCTTACCACGCACGAGTTATACCCGAATGGTATATCCACCAGCTTGCCGTTTGATGTTCAAGTACAAATCGTTCGTTCAATGAAAGGCTTCGAGAACGCACACATTGTT
>NZ_JAWOUS010000763.1:0-567 GCF_033339495.1 Vibrio sp. 2134-1 | reverse complement strand
TTGACAAAAAATGTTCTCTTAACGACGGTTGTCAGTATGGTGGCGTTTCTTCTTTTGCGCGTTTGGCTTTAATCAGCCACCCACTCAATTTCTAACAAGGTGACGTCGCCACATTTTAAGCGTCCAAGGAAGACGTCGCCTTGATGGACTTCGCCAACCCCTTGCGGCGTTCCCGTCATCACCACATCACCGTCTTGCAAAGTTGTGTAGCTACTTAGCTCATCCAAAATCGCAAATGGCGGATACAGCATCTGTTGTACGTGGCCTTTTTGCACACGAACACAGTTAATCAATAGTTCTAAGTTAAGGTCATGAATATCAATGCCTTCAAGAGGCACAAAGCGGCTAAAAACCGCAGAACCATCAAATGCTTTTGCTCGCTCCCAAGGCAAGCCTTGCTTTTTGAGAGAAGATTGCAGACCGCGTTTCGTCAGATCTAGCCCCAAACCCACGGCGGCGTATTGACCGTCTTTGATTAGAAAGCAGATTTCCGCTTCATAATGCAAAGGTTCTTGATGAAATGAGCGTAAGATCGTCGATACAGAGGTAGAAGGTTTATTAAACACC
>NZ_JAWOUS010000762.1:0-568 GCF_033339495.1 Vibrio sp. 2134-1 | reverse complement strand
AACTGTCGATAAATTCACTAAAGCCTTTCATGTAACGCTCTGTGCTTGAATCGTCTAAACCCTCTGGAGTCACACGTTGTGACACTGATCTTTTTGTCTGTTTATAAAGGTTAGACAATGAGAAATACCATTAAGTTAAAAATCCAGATTGCTATCGCAGTCATTATCGCCATCGTAAGTGGCGTTCAAGCTTGGGTTTCCGTTAATCAACTTCACGAAGAAACCACATCCACACTCAACCGAGAAATACAGAATATTTCTGAGTCGACTAACCGTTATATCAGCGATTGGCTCTCAATTCGTAGCGATATGATGTTGGCTAACGAACAAATCATCGCCGGTTCTGATGATGCAGATCGCGAGTTATTGCTGACCAAACGCGCGGGGAAATTTCTCTCTGTTTACGCAGGGTTCTCTGACGGCGCGATTGCCTACGGCGATAAAAGCGAATCATGGCCATCCGATTACGACCCTCGAACTCGCCCTTGGTATCAAGACGCGATGGCACAATCTGGGCTGATCATTACCGAGCCATACCAAGACTTTGATGGCAGTATTGTGGTCAGCT
>NZ_JAWOUS010000761.1:0-568 GCF_033339495.1 Vibrio sp. 2134-1 | reverse complement strand
GCGCAGTGCAGAGTCAAAGCTGTTGTATTTCACGTTAACTAAGGTACGCGCTTTCGGAATTGGCGTCAGGTTTAGCTTCGCTTCCGTAATAAAGGCCAATGAGCCTTCTGCTCCACACAGCACTCGTGTGATATCGAAACGGTCATCCTCTTCATTTAACGCGTTCTTTAAGTCGTAGCCCGTTAGGAAGCGGTTGAGAGGAGGAAATTTATCCACGATCTGCTGGCGTTTATCTCGACAAACTGATTCCGTCACTTGTAACGCCGTAGCGGCAAACTCGTCTTCTTTTGGATAACCATGAGACAAATCAGACTCCAAAATCGAGCCATCAGCAAACACCGCTTGCAACGACAGTACATGGTCAGACGTTTTCCCGTATTTAAGAGAGCCTTGACCAGAGGCGTCGGTATTTACCATCCCGCCAATCGTTGCGCGGTTGCTGGTCGACAAATCTGGAGAGAAAAAGTAGCCGTAAGGACGAACCGCATCGTTCAACTGATCTTTCACAACACCAGTTTGAACGCGAACCCACCCTTCATCTTCATTCACTTCCAATACTTTGTTCATG
>NZ_JAWOUS010000760.1:0-569 GCF_033339495.1 Vibrio sp. 2134-1 | reverse complement strand
TTCAGCTTCTGCACCAGTGGCCGCTCCCGTTGCGCCTGTGACGACAAATGCGGAATCGGTTCCTGCACCGCTTGCAGGAAACATCTTTAAAGTGAACGTTCAGCCGGGTGCTGAAGTCGCGGAAGGTGATGTCCTACTGATCCTTGAAGCAATGAAGATGGAAACGGAAGTTCGTGCAGCTCGCGGTGGTATCGTTCAAGAACTGAACGTAAAAGAGGGTGATGCCGTTACCGTTGGTGCACCTCTTCTCAGCTTGGCGTAAGGGAGTATCATGGACGGATTGATGACCTTATGGTCAGAAACAGGGATCGCTAACTTTGAGTTTGGCCAAATCTGCATGATGCTGGTTGGCTGTACGCTGTTGTTTTTAGCGATTCGTAAAGGCTTTGAACCATTACTTTTATTGCCAATTGGCTTTGGTGCTATCTTAGCTAACATTCCTAATGCGGGCTTCACTGAGCCGGGCGGTTTGTTGTACTACGTCTACTATATCGGGATCGAATCGGGAGTTTTCCCATTGTTGATCTTTATGGGCGTTGGTGCGATGACGGACTTTGGCGCATTGATCG
>NZ_JAWOUS010000759.1:0-569 GCF_033339495.1 Vibrio sp. 2134-1 | reverse complement strand
AAGCCCAACCACAGAAAGATAAATACCCGGTACGGCAATTTTGTGAATTTTTTGATTGATTGGGTTTTGATGGCTTTCACCGTAGGCTTCTAACCAGTCAGATAGTGCTCGCATATCACTTCCCTTTTTACGCAACTTCTTTTTATATAGTCCGAGCTCAAAAAAGGTGCGAGTTTTTCAACGAGCAATTGAAGGTTTTCGTTATTGCCTAAACACTTTCCTGAAATGCTATTTGGCTTCAGTGTCCAAGCAATGTACGTTGCGCTTTGGGCAGTTTCGCTACAACCAAATCGTAGGAGCGCTCGCACAAGTCTTGAATGAGACCATCTTCGACATCACCATTGAAATACGCTGTGACCCAATGGCGTTTGTTAAGGTGGTAGCCCGGTGTGATGTCAGTAAACTGGGACGTTAGCACTTCTCCATCTTCCGGTTTCACTTTAACACTGACGTATTCTCGACCACCACGCTCCGCGATTATCGCGAACATCTTGCCTTTTACTTTGAACACAAGCGCGTCAGGGCCAAAGGGGAAGTCACTTTCGGCGCACATAAATGTCTCTAAAAAG
>NZ_JAWOUS010000758.1:0-569 GCF_033339495.1 Vibrio sp. 2134-1 | reverse complement strand
AAAAAAACAGCGAAAGTGTACTTGATTCATCACAGGGAAAAAAGTTAATGCAGCATCCAAATCAGATTTTCCTGCTCTCTGAGCATCGCGACACCTACGAAACGTTATTGGCGGAGAAAAATCTGCCCGACCTGAACATTACGGACAAGCCGCAAGAGGCACACATTGTTCTTGCCGATCCTCCTTTACTCTCACAAAGATTAGACGAATTTTCACAACTTGAGTGGGTACAATCTACCTATGCGGGCGTAAATGCGCTCATTACCCCAGAATTTCGCCAAGACTATACGCTGACGAATGTGCGTGGCGTGTTTGGTCCGCTAATCGCAGAGTACGTCCTCGGATATTGCATCAGCCACTATCGTCATTTTATGCACTACCACCAGCAACAACAAAACAAGCAGTGGCAACCGCATCTCTACACATCACTGCAAAGCAAAACCATGGTGATTCTCGGCACGGGTAGCATTGGGAAATGCCTAGCACAAACGGCCCAGACGATGGGGATTAACACGATTGGTATTAATCGCACAGGAATTCCAACAGCCAATGATGGATTTGCACAAACC
>NZ_JAWOUS010000757.1:0-570 GCF_033339495.1 Vibrio sp. 2134-1 | reverse complement strand
TGCGACTTCATTTGCTTGAGCGACACTGATTGCTGCTGAATCCGCTTCATAAGACTGAGCTGCTTGTTGCAAATCAAATTTGGCGGCTTTAACGGCTAGTTCAAAAGGACGCGGATCGATCGTGACGAGTTCATCTCCTGCCTTGACAATACTATTGTTAGTAATAAGTACTTGTGAAATAGGGCCAGAGACTTCTGGGCTAATTCGGATCAATTGGCCATTTACTCTAGCTTGATCTGTCATTGGCGTCATTCTGTCCGCCCATAAGGTGTAAAGCCAAAGAGCAGCAACTAAGGCAAAAATATAGTAAGTGAAAGAGCGAGCTTGGCTAATTTTTTTATCGCTATGTTCAGCACTGGTTTGGACATTGTTATCTGACATTTTCTGTTCCTACTGTCGTTTACTGAGGTTGTTCCAGTAAATTTATCTTTTTATAAATGATACTTTTCTTAGTTCGTACTTCGACGGCAATGGTAATGATGAATGCAAATAGGCCAACCAGTGCAACAGCACTTGAAGAAGAAACCATCACTTCGCCAGCGTACTTAGTCCAGATCACAGCTATAGCCA
>NZ_JAWOUS010000756.1:0-570 GCF_033339495.1 Vibrio sp. 2134-1 | reverse complement strand
GCTCCGCATCATCATGGTCAACCAAGAGTTTGAAAACATGATGGGTTATTCTACCGAACAAGTGAAAGGCTCGAATGCCCACAGCCTGATTTTGCTTCCTGAAGACCTCGAAGAGACGCTAAACATTTGGAATAAGTTAGGGCGCGAGAATGTTTGGGAAGGCGAAGTACGCTGCCGTACCCAATTGAATCATGTGTTTACGGCGATCATGCGTATCCAAGCGAACTTAACAAAGTCCGGTAAAATCAGCTATTACATCACTTCGCTGGTGGATATTTCTGAACGTAAAGCGTTGGAAGAGCAGCTGCGCAACTTAAGTGAGAAAGACGGTTTGACTGGACTGTGGAACCGCAGAAAGTTTGAAGAACAATTAACCCACTACGCGAATATTGTAGAACGTTATCCTGATACACCGACGACGTGTTTGGCTTTGTTTGATATTGACCACTTTAAGCGCATTAACGATGAACGCGGTCACGATGAAGGGGATAAAGTCATTTGTAGCGTCGCAGAAACGTTACTACGTGAAGTACGCACTACGGATTTTGTTTCTCGTGTTGGTGGTGAGGA
>NZ_JAWOUS010000755.1:0-570 GCF_033339495.1 Vibrio sp. 2134-1 | reverse complement strand
CAATAACTTAAGTAACATAAAGTATTTACTTTTGACTTCATTTATATATAAAAAGAAAAACGAAATCCTTGAAAAGGAACGGTCTTACCCCTTATCGGGGGTAAACGACAGACTACCCTCTATAAAGGGTAAAGATGGTTTGTTGACTATGAATTAAACATCGATTGATGCACTGCGAAAGCAGTGCTGATTATGAGCGGCTCGCGCCGCAGGAGTCGAATGAATAGGTTTTGTGGTGCTGATCAATACTGGACTCTAAGTTAAGCAACTTTTGATGCTTTTTATCCAGAACCGTGCTGAGGGAGGATCTGCTCCAGCCAGACTGGACACTTCATTAAGCGACATTTTGCTGTTCAAAGTTAACTGGGCTTAGATACCCAAGAGCACTGTGCCTTCTCGTCCGATTATATACTCGCTCAACTTGAAGATGCAGGTTTCAAAATCTGAAAATTATCCGTAATTCGGGATACCAGTGAGCCTGCAACTTCTGGCAACGTTACATTGAAAAATTCATTAATAGCCGTTGTAAATTCAGCCTTCGAGGAGAAGTAAATATTGTTCCTCGCATGC
>NZ_JAWOUS010000754.1:0-571 GCF_033339495.1 Vibrio sp. 2134-1 | reverse complement strand
GCTATTGCCTATTTTGCCAATTATATTGCAGTGGCGAATGCGATCTCTTGGTCCATCGTCTACGAAGGCAATTATCCTATTATGATGAGCCGTTTCGGCAGCTACTTTATTGTTAGTACGCACGACGCCATGCTGGTAGCTGGATTTGTTTCTCTGGCTTTTTTTATCATTAACTGGCAATTGGCGATGCACTGCGCGAGTTTACTCAGCCAATATTTAGTGCGAATCCTTATCATCAATCGCACGCGTTTTGTCGCCATGAGTTTAGTGTTCAGTAGCTATTTTGCTTACTTGTTAACGATAGGAATTTTTTGGCTGTTTCACGACACGTACTCAATTTGGCAAGGATTGAAACTCACGCCTGCTTTTCTTTTATTAGCGCTGTTATTAGCCGTCGTGTTACCTGCCATGAAAAAAGAAACGTCCGAAAGCGAATAAGCGTGAATCGCTCTACCGTTTGAGTAGTAATTCATGTGCCATTGAGTTAGCATTGCCGACTTTTTTTCGTCAGTGGGAGGACTCATGTATATTGGCTTTGACTATGGCACTGCAAATTGTTCAGTGGCAAAAA
>NZ_JAWOUS010000753.1:0-571 GCF_033339495.1 Vibrio sp. 2134-1 | reverse complement strand
GAGCTGGGCGAACTTGCACAAACACCAGAAGCAAATCTCATCAAGTTGCCAAACATTTCGGCTTCTATTCCTCAACTAAAAGCCGCAATCAAAGAGCTTCAAGCTAAAGGTTACGACCTACCAAACTACCCAGAAGAGCCAAGTACTTACGAAGAAAAAGCGATTAAATCGGCTTACGATAAGATTAAGGGCAGTGCGGTAAACCCAGTACTTCGTGAAGGCAACTCTGACCGTCGTGCGCCACTTTCTGTTAAGAACTATGCAAAGAAAAACCCACACTCAATGGGCGCATGGTCATCAGATTCTAAATCTCATGTATCAAGCATGGCGGGTGACGATTTCTTTGGTAGCGAGAAATCAACAACCATTTCTGGCGCAACAGAAGTAAAAATCGAGTTTGTTGGCGCAGATGGCTCTGTAAAAGAGCTAAAATCTGCTTTCCCACTGTTAGACAAAGAAGTTATTGAGAGCGCTGTACTGAAGAAAAAAGCATTGGTTGAGTTCTTCGAAAAAGAAATCGCAGATGCGAAAGAGCAAGACGTACTGCTTTCTCTACACATGAAAGCGACGA
>NZ_JAWOUS010000752.1:0-571 GCF_033339495.1 Vibrio sp. 2134-1 | reverse complement strand
AAATGCACCAAATTTTCATCAGTGCTTTGACGTCACTTCGCGATTACGGCGTGACACAAGCTGAGCTAGAGAGCATCACATCTAACTGGTATGGCGAACTGGCAAATCTTGATTCTGATTGGAGCAAACGCAAGCCAAATAGTTACGCGGAAGCGCGTATTTTCCAATTGGAGCAAGACAGCGTAAGCCAATCGAAAGAGAGCTATGCGCAAAGCTTGGCAGCTTTTTTGGATAAAACGACGCTAGAGAGCGTAAACGCGCAGTTAAAAGAGCTGTTGTCTAATCAACCAAGCTTTGTGATTGGCATGGGCAAAAGTGAAACGCAAGCGCAATTTGCTGATGTATTCACTGCGCTTAACAGCGCCTACCTACAAGCTGGTGAAAAGCCTTCGGGCATGAACGCCAAAGCAGAAGGCTTCCTGCAACCAGCTGAGGAAGGCAGCATCGTTAGTATGCGTCAAGCTCCGGGTGGTTTTCAGGTTTACACCTTATCAAACGGTGTGGATGTTTGGTTCCAAAAAGACGCAAAAGCCGGTGGCCGCGCTTACATCTACTTCACTAGCCAAGGGGG
>NZ_JAWOUS010000751.1:0-572 GCF_033339495.1 Vibrio sp. 2134-1 | reverse complement strand
CGAAGGCCAAGTCATTTCTGGCAATGTACTGGAGAATGACATTGATATTGATGGTGACTTGTACATTCGATATGTCAGAGCCGGAGGAGAGATCCAGTCTGTCCCTGATGGTGGCTCAGTAAGTTTTAGTCTAGAGAAGGGTGAATTAACCGTATTTTCAGATGGCTCTTGGCAGTTGAATGCCAGTCGCAACTTAGATCACACGGTTGAGCAAAGTATCGTATTTGATTATCTCGCAGCCGATGATTCAAAAGATTACGGTGTAGCAACCGCAACTATCGACATTATAGATGGCCAAGCGGGTTATGTAGGCAGCGCTACTATAAACACAGCAGAAGTACCTCTGGGAGAGGCATTATTAACCACCGAAGGCAGTGTTAATGTGATTGCTGGCTCTGATAACCCTGATCCGACTAGTTTGTATTTTGGTGGGGCATCCATTACTAAGTTAGAGGCATTAGGGCTTACAAGCTCAGTCTCTGATAATGAGCTTAGCTACACGTTAAGTTCCAGTGGAAAGCAAATTACAGCATTTGCGAATGGTGTCACTGTATTTACGTTAACGTTGAGTG
>NZ_JAWOUS010000750.1:0-572 GCF_033339495.1 Vibrio sp. 2134-1 | reverse complement strand
TGTCTGTGATTGCGAATAAATACGGTACTAACTCGAAAGCGTTGATGGCTGAGAACAAGTTGAAATCGACCAGCTTAGCGGTTGGACAAAAACTGCGTATTCCGTCAGCTGGCAAGATCCAAGTGCCAAGCAAGCCTATTACAGTAGAGACTGAAACGATTACTCATACCGTTAAATCGGGTGAGTTCTTGGGTAAGATCGCAAGTCACTATAAAGTGAAGCTGTCGGATATTCGTCGTGAGAACAACTTAAAATCCGATACCTTATGGGTTGGTCAAAAACTTAAGATCACCGTAGCAGTGAAAGATAAACCGATCCGCAAGCACAAAGTCGCGCGAGGGGAATACCTTGGTAAGATTGCGTCCAAATATGGCGTGAGCGTTGCGAGTATTCGCCAAGCAAACAACTTGCGCTCGGACGAGCTTGCTGTTGGGCAAGTCCTGATCATTCCAAACAAATAAGTAAGTGAGCTTCTAACTCATTATGACGATTAAAATTTTGCCAGCTAGGCTCGCCAACCAAATTGCGGCAGGGGAAGTGGTCGAAAGACCTGCCTCTGTCATCAAAGAGTT
>NZ_JAWOUS010000749.1:0-572 GCF_033339495.1 Vibrio sp. 2134-1 | reverse complement strand
TTTCGTCTGGTGCAATTGCAGCAGGCCGTGAGCATCTTGGATACCCCGCACTGCCCAACGAGATGGCGAGCAAACAGTTGCTTGCTGCTGTGGGTCAGAGTCGTTTGATTCAAACATGGGAGTCTTTGTTTGGTATTTACGGTATCAAGATTGGTCAAATGCTACTGACTCGTGCTGACTTGGATGATCGTGAGCGTTTTCTTAATGCGCGTGACACCATCAATGCGCTTGTGGCGAACGATATTATTCCAATCGTGAACGAAAATGATGCAGTAGCCACCAGTGAAATCAAAGTCGGCGACAATGACAACCTATCGGCTTTAGTGGGTATTTTATGTGGTGCAGATAAGTTATTGCTACTGACAGACCAAAAAGGTCTGTTTACTGCTGACCCACGAAAAGATCCGAATGCAGAGCTGATCAAAGAAGTTAAAACCATTGATGACACGTTGCGTAAAATTGCTGGCGGCAGCGGTACAACACTCGGTACGGGTGGTATGGCGACGAAACTTCAAGCAGCCGACATCGCACGTCGCGCGGGTATTGAAGTTATTATCGCAGCAGGTAGCGCG
>NZ_JAWOUS010000748.1:0-572 GCF_033339495.1 Vibrio sp. 2134-1 | reverse complement strand
TTTAACAAACTTCAAGAAAACCTTTCAATCAGCGAACGTGGCAAGCAAACGGGAATTATCTCTTTAAGCTTCTCTGGCGAAGATCGTACTAAAATTCAAGCCATCCTGAACGATATTAGCCAAAACTACTTCTTACAAAATGTACAACGTAATTCCGCAGAAGCAGAACAAAGTCTTGAGTTTTTGAAAGGCCACCTACCAGATATCAAAACTAAACTGACGGCATCTGAAGATGTACTGAATCGATTCCGTCAAGAAAATGAATCCATCGATTTAGGCTTAGAAGCTCAATCAACATTGAAAGTGATGGTTGAATTAGAAGCGCAGTTGAACGAGCTTACATTCAAAGAAAGTGAGATCAGCCAACGCTTCACTCAGGATCACCCGGCATACAAATCGCTGCTTGATAAGCGTCAAACCTTGCTTAAAGAAAAAGAGCGCCTAAACAAACAAGTTCAAAAACTACCTAAAACTCAACGTGAAGTATTGCGTATGACACGTGATGTAGAAGTTAACCAACAAATCTACATCCAGCTATTGAACAAGGTGCAAGAACTCAACATTATCAAAGC
>NZ_JAWOUS010000747.1:0-572 GCF_033339495.1 Vibrio sp. 2134-1 | reverse complement strand
GAACTTAGGCAGAAAACGAGCTGAACGAGCAAAAGAGATGTTTACCCCTTTTGCCAAGTGGTTTAGTCAACTCAATGATTGCCACGCGCACATGCCTGAAACCATGGGTCGCCATATCTACCGCATCGATGAACTGTGTAACAACCGTCTTGGGCTACCGGCTCTGAGCGGGAATACTCTGTCGTTGCAACAATCTCCTGATGAAATTCTGCACTCCATCATCGAAGACATCGAGAATGCCAAAACGAGCATTCGAATGGTGTTCTACATTTGGCACCCAGGCGGCTTGGCCGATTCGGTAGCATCCGCTCTTATCCAAGCATCTAAACGTGGTGTGGATGTGAAGCTACTACTGGACTCTGCGGGTAGCCCACGCTTCTTCAGAAGTCCTTGGTACAAAATGATGAAAGATTCGGGTATCGAGGTTATTCAGGCACTCGAAGTGAAGATGTGGCGTATTTTCTTACGTCGTCTTGATCTTCGCCAGCACCGTAAAATCATCGTCATTGATGATGAAATCGCCTATACAGGGTCAATGAACCTTGTCGATCCTGCATACTTTAAACAGAGCA
>NZ_JAWOUS010000746.1:0-572 GCF_033339495.1 Vibrio sp. 2134-1 | reverse complement strand
CAAAAGAGAAAGCGGCAGTACACGAATATCCTATATATATGCCGCAAGCCAAATCAGAAACGTCTGCGGTAAAACCGACGCCAGAGCCCCAAACTCAACGAGTTGCGGCAGTAAATGCGACGCCAACGTATGTTGAACCAGAACCACAACTTAAAGCGGTCAGCACAGATAACGTGGATCCAATGGTTGAGCGTACCAAGCAGCTGAATGTAACCATCGAAGAGTTGGAAGCTGCAGCGCAGCAAGCAGATGATTGGGCGTCAGAAGAACAAACAAGCCAATCTTATGCGGATACAAACGCAGTCTATCAAGAGCAGGTGCAAGCCAAGCATGAAGAGGTTGTTGAACACGATACGCCTCAACGAGAATCAAGCTATGAAGAGTATGAACAGTTTGCTGCTCAGCAAGAACAGCAACTCCATGTGGAACCAACGCCACACGAAGAACCTGTTATTGACACTCGTGCACTTGATGACATTACCGACCACGCTGAGCCAAGTGAACATATTGAACCAACCATCTCTGATTTTGATGTAGTAGATGAAGAGGAGGCATATGTTGCTCCTCAACCT
>NZ_JAWOUS010000745.1:0-573 GCF_033339495.1 Vibrio sp. 2134-1 | reverse complement strand
GTTTATAGGTAGCCGATTTGAAATCATTCACGATAATGTGACGAACCTTATTCAGATCACCAGAACCATCATCAGGCAAAGACATAACTACAGTTTGCCAAGATACACCTGTTCACTGTAACTGGTCATCATCGAGGGATACGTTTCTCACCATTAACGCGCTATTCTTTGCAAACTTTTCAAGCTCTTCAACCGATACCGGATAAGCTTTACGACCGTCAGAAAAGTCACCGTGACGAAGGCTAATCACCAATCGACCATTGGGCGCTAGCATATTCGCAAGTTTGCGAAATGCGCGTTCACGGTGCGTAGGCGCAAGATGCATCCATACCGCACTGACAAGAATTAAATCGAAGCGAAAGCCAAGATTAATGGTTTTCTCAAGCTTAGGTAACCCATCTTCAAGCCAAGTAACTGAATCACCACAGTAAGACTTACCAAATCTCAGAAGCGCTTGAGCAGGTTCAATCGCTATTACTTCACATCCATGTTCAGCCATCCATTTAGCGTCTCGACCAGAGCCAGCTCCAACATCTAAGACGCGATCTCTGGCTTGAGACCAGAAAGCTCTCC
>NZ_JAWOUS010000744.1:0-573 GCF_033339495.1 Vibrio sp. 2134-1 | reverse complement strand
ATGGTTACTTGCCAAAACCGGTTGAGAAAGAAGCCCTTGCTACGTTGATTCAGGATGTTCTGGATGGCAAACAATTACTGCTTCCGCAAAGTGGAGAATGCTTACCTCTGAACGAAACGAGCGATACCAATCTAACTATTGAAAATCAGGTCGAACAAGACCACCAACAACGAGAGGAACCAGAAATGGTCATCATTAATCCAAGCGTGATCCAGTCCGACATGAAGATTTTAGGCAGAGAAAAAATGCTGCATATCATCGACTTGTTCAGAAATACCAGTGCGGATGTACTTGGACAGTTGGTTGAGTCAGCAGAAAAAAATGACAGCCTAGCAGTGAAAAATCTCGCTCATAAACTAAAAGGCAGTGCGGGGAGTTTAGGTCTTACTGCGTTAATGAACACTTGCCAAAGTATCGAGATTGCTGCCGAACCGCTAGATACATACAACGCTCAGCAAGGTTTATTGGACGAGCAAGTCGCTACGTCAGTTAATGCGCTTGATGAGCTGATGGCAGAATAAAGCTCTGCGTTTTAAACCTAAGCCCAAACCTAAAAACAAAAACCTCCGGTAA
>NZ_JAWOUS010000743.1:0-573 GCF_033339495.1 Vibrio sp. 2134-1 | reverse complement strand
TCATCAATGCCTTCTTGGATAAATGGATAGTGTTCAACAAGTTCATCTGAGAAGTAAGTACTCAGTTCGCCGTTTGTTGCGGTCATCAACTTCATTGGGTCTTGCGTGATATGGTCTGTACCTTGAGGGACAGATAATTGCCACTCGTTGCGGAATTTACCTTCACCAAACGCCAAAGAAAGCTCATTAACTGAAAGCTTAAAGCCCTTACTAAATAGCATGTCGATGTGAGGCATTAATTCGGACACCTGTTGTTCATCAAGTACTGGTGAGCTTTGATAGATCGACATAATTTGATCGAACGAATTACTGTCTACATCTGCAATAGCAAAATTCAACTTAAAGTTATCAACATCAGTGCCATCCGTTAGGCGCATTTTTTGAGCATTAATGTTCAATTGGCTGTTTAGCTTCTCACCGGTTTCGTCATTCGACGTGTTACCGCTGTAGCTCGCCTTTTCAATCAAAAATACCTGTTTAAGCGATGAATCAACCACATCTAACTTTTCTAGAGAAAAGGTTTGTTCACCAAGCCAATAACCTTTCGCTTGCTTACCCTTACCTTGTCCACTC
>NZ_JAWOUS010000742.1:0-573 GCF_033339495.1 Vibrio sp. 2134-1 | reverse complement strand
CTGCCAGCACCCAACCGTGACCCAATTGCTTTTCTGCATTTTCATCACTGTTTAACCAGTAGGTTAAATATCCAGCACTGCTTTTTTCAGACACAGAAAGTGTGAGATCTTTATCCGCCAGCAGTTGTCCTACATGCTCAACCATCGGAAGGTCGATGCTAACCGTATTGCTTTCGAGGTGCTTGTTGATCAACTGCATCAGCTTCAAACGTTGTTCAAGCTGATCTGCCGGGCCAAACAGCTTCACTTCAATAAAAGGCAGATAAGAGCGATACCCAAGCTCATAGCCTTGTGGCAGTTTTAACTGATCCAACTTATCCGAGATCCCAGATTCAGAAAGACCAAAAGTGTAGATTCGACTACAGCATGAACCTTTTACATCAGGAAATACTCTTCGAAGATCAGGCAAAATTTGTGTTTCTGCCATCAATTTGAATTCGCTTGGTACACCAGGAGTAAAATAAAAAATCGCGTCATTGATCAGCATTTTAAAGCCACATGCCGTGCCAATAGGATTGTCTAAAATTTCTGCGACTTCAGGTAGCATGGCTTGTTTTAAATTGCTATCAGGCA
>NZ_JAWOUS010000741.1:0-573 GCF_033339495.1 Vibrio sp. 2134-1 | reverse complement strand
AAACAAGTGGCGAATATTAGTGGTCGATCACACTTTTGTCTAGTACAAAAAGTCCCCATTTTCAATCTGTTATTGACAATATCCCGACACTAGTGTCGGGATATTGTCGTTATTACAAGTTGTGATTAATTGTGATGATATTTATTCACATCCAGAGCAAGTATCGCTTACTTTCTCAGCGAATTGAGCTTCGCTTGAGCAAGGCCAAAAATCGTATCAATCGGGTAAGAACCTTCATCTGTCGGCTCACCTGCCACCTTGCCGGTGAACAGTTCAATGGCCTCAGTCACGTGGTCAATTGCCCAAATATGGAACTCCCCTTTTTCTACCGCTTTCACGATGTCAGCGCGTAACATCAAGTTATGAACATTCGAACGAGGAATGATCACGCCCTGTCCGGAGTGACGACCTTTGATCACACACACATCATAGAAACCTTCGATTTTTTCGTTTACGCCACCAATCGGCTGCGCTTCACCAAATTGGTTCATTGACCCCGTGATCGCGATATCTTGTCGATTTGGTTGTTTAGAAAAAGCCGAAACCACGGCACAAAACTCCGCCATGCTCGCG
>NZ_JAWOUS010000740.1:0-573 GCF_033339495.1 Vibrio sp. 2134-1 | reverse complement strand
ATCTGTGGCATGTTCAACTAGCTCACTGTCAATCGTTCTACGTGAGTCCAAATTATATTCTTTGACCCCTTTAGGATCCTGCCCTGCTCTAGCTGAAAGGATTTGAGGTTTAGGTAATATAGCTTTATAACCGGGTTGAGAGCTATATTCTGACTCATCCGTCGTATTTGCAATGCCATACCATTCATCAAAGCCTTGATCCGTTGGAAAGCGCCCTTTTTGGTCTCCCAAATGCCATTTCCCGTAAAGGCTCGTGTTATATCCTTGTTCCTTAAACTTCTCTGCAATGGTTATCTCCCAGTTCACCATACCGTAAGGCACTCCCCAAACAACCTTATCTGTCCCAGATCTAAGCGCTCGCCTCCCCGTCATGAATGAGGAGCGAGTTGGCGTGCATTGCGGTTCCACATTAAAATTAGTAAGGCGTACACCTTCTCTAGCAAGTTGATCTAAGTTTTTAGTTTCAACACCTCTGGTACTCCCATAGGAACTTAGTTCCCCCCACCCAAGGTTATCAACCAACATTACCACGACATTTGGTGTCTCTTCCGCAACCACTTCTAACGGGATACA
>NZ_JAWOUS010000739.1:0-573 GCF_033339495.1 Vibrio sp. 2134-1 | reverse complement strand
AAGGGGCAGAATTAACATTACAGCAAGGTGAGCAAGTCGCTCTGATGGGGGAAAGTGGTTCTGGTAAAAGTACGTTGCTGAACGTCATTGCTGGTTTAGATACCGCCGATTCAGGCGAGGTTCAGTTTCCAAACTTTGCGATGCATGATGCTCCAGAACACTTAAGAACGCTCTACCGCCGCAACAATATTGGTAACATCTTCCAACAATTCAACCTTCTTCCTACTTTGAACATCGCCGATAACATCCGTTTTTGCCGTCAACTAAAAGGGTTACCGGAAGATAAAGGTCTCTGGCGTCAAATTCTTTCGGCTCTGGATCTCATGCCTTTATTAGGACGCTATCCAGAAGAAGTGTCGGGTGGCCAGCAACAACGTGCTGCGATTGCGCGCGCGTTGTACATGGAACCCAAAATTCTGCTTGCCGATGAACCAACGGGAAGTTTGGATGAGCGAAATGCGGAAGCGGTAATGCGTTTGCTGACCAGTCTTGCACGCCAATTGGACTGTACCTTGTTATTAGTGACGCACAGTGAGAAAGTTGCGGCACACATGGAAGGGAAAATTCGTCTTC
>NZ_JAWOUS010000738.1:0-573 GCF_033339495.1 Vibrio sp. 2134-1 | reverse complement strand
TGCGGTCGCCAAAGACACACCAACGGCGTTTTGAATAAGAATGTACGCTGATGCCACCGCGAGAAAGATAAACACCTTCGCACCACCTTTGATCAGTTGGGTGTAGTTTGCCGCTAATCCAACGGTGGCAAAAAACATCAACATAAAGGTATTTTGCAGTGGTAAATCGAAGGATAAATCAACGCCATTAAAGTGCATTGCGGTAATCACACAGGCGATGACTAACCCACCAACAATCGGTTCTGGGATATTAAATTTTTTTAAAATTGGAAGTTTGGTGTTGATAAATTGCCCTAGGAACAACACACAAATAGCGACGAGAAACGACTCCTGTGGGCCGATTGAAATAACATGATTCATAAAACCTCTTTTTTCCTTTTTCTCATCCGCTGAGTAATGCTTCAACGAGAGATAGGTAACGAATCCAATCAGGTTGCCTATTGAGTCCTTATTTTTCTAGGGTGAATTCCACTCTAATTCTCACTAGATAAGAATGTTTTAATTTTAATATTCAATAATTTCTCACTCAGTGATAAACACAAGTTTTGTCGTAAGTTTCTCACGCTCTGAAGT
>NZ_JAWOUS010000737.1:0-575 GCF_033339495.1 Vibrio sp. 2134-1 | reverse complement strand
TTGGATGTATCGGGCTCGGCCGTATTAGTCAGCTGTATCAATAAATATAAATAAGCCGCCAATGTTGGCGGCTTATAAAAGACAATTGAAATTTAAGAATCCGAAAAACAGGCACTCAAACGGTCACGATGAACCGTTAACTTTGAGAGCAAGACTCAAACATCACTTGCTGATTGTCATCCACGGCAATCAAAGCTTTGAGTTCAACCAACTGCTCTTTCTTGCTCTTGGTTAGTTGTTTGATGAAATACTCAGCGCGCATTGCTGTTACTTTTGAGTCGAAGCTAGTCGACCACTCTAAAACAAGAGGCCCTTTACCCTTGAGCGCTTTTGCGCCTTTGCCAAGTTGGTGCTGTTTAAATCGCCTTTCGATGTCATTGGTAACACCGCAATACAGTGCATTACGGTTATTGCGGATCAGATAAACGCTCCAGTGCTGCTCAACGCTTTCACTCATGAAAGTAGAGATTCTACCTGCGCTTTCAATGCATCGAGTTCTTCTCTTAACTCGGCAACTTCTTGCTCTAACTGAGCGACACGTTCCGAGCTTGATGAAGTAGCAGGAACTGCCGCAG
>NZ_JAWOUS010000736.1:0-575 GCF_033339495.1 Vibrio sp. 2134-1 | reverse complement strand
AACCGTATTGATGCTGGTGGCCTGTTCGGGCAAATGGGGTTGCTCATGAACAACCGCGTTCGTATGCCAGCAAAAGCGATTGAAGACACCTTGGTGTATTGCATTCCTGAGAACATCTTCAACGAACTTTGCGACGAGTTTGAAAACTTCGCGGATTTTATGGAGCTCGAAGATAGCGCTCGGCTTCGCAATGCGATCTCTAGTCGCTCCGATGGCAATGATTTAACAACCGCAAAAGCGCGTAAAATCCTGACTCGTGACCCTGTGACACTCGAAGCGACCGCTTCTATTCAAGAAGCTGCAAGCCTAATGGCAGAAGAAAACGTCACCGCCTTGCTCATCGTCCGCCCAACCGAAGAACTGACCGAAGAGGATGATGATCAACTGCTTGGCATTCTTACTGACCGCGATTTATGTATACGGGTTTTGGCGCAGGGGATTGATACCAATATATCGGTGAGCGAGGTCATGAGTTACGACGTGGTATCGCTCGATTACAACGCGTATGTGTTTGAAGCGATGCTGACCATGCTTCGCTACAACGTGCATCATCTGCCGATTCTCAAAGACAAAAA
>NZ_JAWOUS010000735.1:0-575 GCF_033339495.1 Vibrio sp. 2134-1 | reverse complement strand
TGCATCGGAATCGGTAGCGCAACGAGGTTGGTTTCCCCCAATTTTGAGGTGTCGACCATACCCATGAAGTATGCCATTACATAGCCAACCAGCATGGCAATCACGATCGAAGCCACGCGAATGTATGGGTTTTTAGAACGATTCAAAATCACAATTAACCCAAGTACGGTACCAGCGAGCGCCAGTTTGTCTAAGCTACCAAAAGTACCGTCGCCCATTGCAGCATAGCCTCCACCCATAGAAACCAAGCCAACTTGGATCAGCGTCAGGCCAATCAGAGTTACGACAATGCCAGAGACGAGAGGTGTGATGATGCGACGTGCATGCTCAAGCACACGAGACAGTAAGATCTCGGCAAAGGAGGCAACTAAAATCGTCCCGAAAATCGCCGCCATCATGGTGCTGATGTCCGCGCCACCTGCTTTGAGTGATAAACCCGCACCGATGATTGGACCCAAAAAGTTAAAGCTGGTGCCTTGCACCGATAGCAAGCCGGAGCCGACAGGGCCAAAGGTACGGATTTGGATAAAGGAAGAAACACCAGATGCAAACAGCGACATGCTGATAATGGTGTT
>NZ_JAWOUS010000734.1:0-576 GCF_033339495.1 Vibrio sp. 2134-1 | reverse complement strand
ATGACTTTGCTATCTCTTGGAAAGACTTTGTCGCAAAAGGCGATACAAGCCATCAAGCTGAACTTGATGAGCGTTTGGAACAAGCGAAAGTTGATGATTTGCTTACGCTGATCTACACCTCAGGTACAACGGGTCAACCTAAGGGCGTGATGTTGGATTATGGCAACATCGCAGCGCAGCTAGAAGGTCACGACCAACGCTTGAGCTTATCTCAAGATGATGTTTCTTTGTGTTTCCTTCCGCTTTCACACGTATTTGAACGCGCTTGGACATTCTACGTATTATACAAAGGTGCGACGAACTGTTACTTGCAAGACACCATGCAGGTGCGCGATGCATTAAGTGAAGTGCGTCCAACCGTGATGTGTGCGGTTCCTCGTTTCTACGAAAAGATTTTCTCAGCGATTCACGAGAAAGTGTCTCGAGCACCGATTCATCGCAAGATCATGTTTACTTGGGCGGTGAACATGGGCGCGAAAATGGCACTTTGCCATCAAGAAAAACGCAAACCTTCGATGATGCTGCGCAAAGCACACGCATTAGCTGACAAGTTGGTGCTAAGTAAGTTGCGCGCAC
>NZ_JAWOUS010000733.1:0-576 GCF_033339495.1 Vibrio sp. 2134-1 | reverse complement strand
AACTGCTTCCCTTTCTTATTCAACACCCACTGATCTGGAACATGGTATCGACCATATTGGTCGGTCTCGATAATGATGCCCTCGACGGTAAGCAGTCGAACACCCGGAATACCGTCTTCATAAAGCCCTTTGTTCTCAACGACGATCTCCCAAAGGTACTCATCCCCGTCGCGATAAAGGTTTCTCTCTACATCGATGTTCTCTGCCGACAGGCCTTTTTGCTTATCACCTTTATGCTTGGTAATCGCATTGCCTTGTTGGTCGAACTCGATGTGCGTGCCGTTATCGGTGGTCACCTTGAATGAGAAGCCTTGGCGAGTGCGTGTTTTGAATTGGAACGCCACTTGGTTGCTCTGCTTAAGCGTTCGGTTACGAGACAAGCCATATAGCTCATCCACTTCGTAGCCTTTATCCATTCTCGACATCACTACAGGTTGACCTTGCAGTTTACCCGTCACATCTTTGAGCTGAGTTTCTACGCCATCTTGGATAATGAAGGTCGAGTTCGGAACGTAATCACCTAGCGCAAGGTCAATGTCGATGAGAACATCGTCCGCGGTTGCATCTGCTTGAAAA
>NZ_JAWOUS010000732.1:0-577 GCF_033339495.1 Vibrio sp. 2134-1 | reverse complement strand
TGGGTTGTCCATATCACAAAATTTGATCGACCAGCACAACGGAAAAATCGACGTTGAAAGCTGGCCTGGCCACACCACTTTTACAATATATTTGCCGATTTGACCTCACGAATGGATTTCGTTGAGCGCCAATTTACGGTTTTTGCTGCAAGGATTAGTACATGAGTAAAGGATATGTTTGGGTCGTCGATGACGACAGTTCAATTCGCTGGGTGATGGAGAAAACACTCTCCTCAGCCAACATAAAATGCGAAACCTATGCCGATGGGGAAAGCGTTTTGATGGCGCTTGAGCGCGAAGTGCCAGACGTACTGGTGTCTGATATTCGCATGCCCGGTATCGACGGATTAGAACTGCTCAAGCAAGTGCAACGTGATTACCCTGATTTGCCCGTGATCATCATGACCGCGCATTCCGACTTAGATGCCGCCGTTAACGCCTATCAAAAAGGCGCGTTCGAGTACCTGCCAAAACCGTTTGATATCGATGAAACCTTAACGCTGGTCGAACGTGCGATTGCCCACAGCCATGAAAACAAACGCGAGCAATTGTCTTCAGAAGATGCCCCAGCCGACAC
>NZ_JAWOUS010000731.1:0-577 GCF_033339495.1 Vibrio sp. 2134-1 | reverse complement strand
AATGCGCGCTGGTCAGCGCCGCTTAATTTTGTTGAACGTACCGTCGCCAATTAAATATTTGCACGCAAACTTGCCGAACAAATCGAAGCTGGGTCTGTACTTTAACCCTTACGGTAAAGTGCTTGATCTGATTGATGACTGTATTGCCTGTGGTGTCGATAAGCTTATTGAAGAGCAGGGCGGTTTGGTTTGGGAGCCTGAGAAGTTTGAAGCGTTGAAAGAACACGTTCGCGCTGAACTGGGTGATACCGTGGTAGAAATTGCCAAACAGGTAGAAACCATTCTGACGACGGCTTTCAACATCAACAAAAAGCTGAAAGGCAAGATTGATTTCGCCATGGCGTTTGCGTTGTCGGACATCAAAGCGCAAATCGAAAGCTTGATTTTTAAAGGCTTTGCAACGGAATGTGGCTGGAAACGTCTGCCTGATATTCTTCGCTACATGCGTGCAATTGAGCGCCGCATGGAGAAATTGCCGATCGATCCGAACAAAGACCGTTTGCACATGCTTAAAGTGGAATCTGTCATCAAGGATTACAAAGAGTTGCTGAATAAGATTCCGAAAGGGATGGTGAGT
>NZ_JAWOUS010000730.1:0-577 GCF_033339495.1 Vibrio sp. 2134-1 | reverse complement strand
GTTGAGTCACCTTTGTAAGTAAGCAAGTTTGTACATAACTAATACAAACCCCGCCGATTGGCGGGGTCTACTTTTGATTATTCATGCACATACATCAGTAAAACGCGTCGAACTCAGGAATGCGTGGTTTACCTCTGAGTAGTAAGAACTTCAAGAAACGACGGGTTGAAGTCGTTAGGATTTTGTCCTTCTCCACGCCATGTTTTTCCAGCAATTCGATGGCGAGATCCAGTTTTGAAATCTCTTCGCAAAAGTGCGCATCAGAGCCGGTACTGAAATACACGCCAATCTCTTTTCCTAAGGCAACAATTTGATCACAGCGCGCATCACTGCCCTTTCGGCTCTTGCCTGTGAGAGACGTATTGTTCACCTCAATCGCCACATTGTGGGATTTAGCGCAACGCAACACTTGCTCCATATCAAATGGGTAATTGGGATTACCTAAGTGCCCTAACACGTCCACTCTGCCACTTTTAATGACGTTAATCAGCGCGACAGTGTGCTCCGCTTCGGTTGCGGGTCTAAAAACGGGCTCATGAAAGCTAGCAATTATCCAATCAAGATGTTGATCAGAGGA
>NZ_JAWOUS010000729.1:0-577 GCF_033339495.1 Vibrio sp. 2134-1 | reverse complement strand
AAGCAAACAAGATGCCGAAATAGGTTTCGAAAAAGAGCAACGTGCTGGCATTCCACTAAACGCGAGCCATCGTAACTACAAAGATCCAAACCACAAACCAGAATTGGTTTACGCGCTAACCGAATACCAAGCGATGAATGGCTTCCGCCCAACAAGTGAAATCATCAGCTTCTTCTCTGAGCTGGCGATTCCTGAGCTGCAAGGCTTGGTGGATGACCTTATCGACAATCAAACTTCCAAAGGATTGGCGAGCTTCTTCTCCGGTCTATTGTCACTGGAAGGCGAACAGAAAGAGATGGCGTTGACGGTGCTATTGGCACAAGCTCGCATCACCGACTTGCCTCTGTTCAACCTGATCTTGGAGTTAGAAACGCAATACCCGGGCGACATTGGTTTGTTTGCGCCCTTGCTACTCAACGTTATCACGCTGAAACCAGGCGAAGCGATGTTCTTGGATGCAGAAACACCACACGCGTACTTGAAAGGGACGGGGCTTGAGATCATGGCGAACTCAGACAACGTACTACGCGCAGGTTTAACACCGAAGTATATGGACGTAAAAGAACTCGTTGCATGC
>NZ_JAWOUS010000728.1:0-579 GCF_033339495.1 Vibrio sp. 2134-1 | reverse complement strand
CGCCACACGTTGGTATTGAGAAATCAGAGACTTTACGTCTTCCAAATAGCCTTCTCTCAACAAGTTATCGACGGTGGCTTCTAGCTCTTCATGCGTCATGGTGAAGCAAGTTGATTTGCCTGTCATTAGGCTCAAATATTGGTGATACTCTTCCTCGGTGTAGCGTCCGATTCTGTCTAACAATAGTGCTTTTATTCCGTGATGAATCAAGCCGTAATATGTGTGTCGGTGAAGTAACATAGCCATCTCCTTATCAAGCTTACTGACTGCATAACAGCAAGCTCAACGCTCTGGATAATTCGGTTTGTACTTCAGTTAAGCAGTTTTAATGCCAACTATTCATTCGCAATTTGATAACTGTTCGTTACGCTGATTTTATCGAAATGAAGCCATCTCACCAGTACATCACGCAATGCGTTGAGTGTGGTTGGCTTTTCCAGACGACCATCCATCAACTTAGCAATCATCTCGAGCTCTTTCTCTCCAGATTCACCAGACAGGGCGATGATTGGCGTAGTTGGGGAGCACTGCTTGATTTTTTCGCTGGCGTCAAACCCATTCATCACGGGCATTTGAACA
>NZ_JAWOUS010000727.1:0-579 GCF_033339495.1 Vibrio sp. 2134-1 | reverse complement strand
TTGGGAAGCGAGTTTTGGTTGGCTGTTGGCTAATAAGTTCTCCCCAAAGTGAAAGCGCCCGAATCGAACGTCCCAGAACATCAATCGCAGTACCATTATCATTAACGGCAGGAGAGAGGGCCCTAGAGGCTATTTCTGCAAGTACAACTAAGCCAAAGCGAGGATCTTGGTCATAGGATCGCTCAGTTCGGATCGTGAACGCTGCCGTTACCTCACTTTCTTCTGCTAATTCGCCACAGACCCAAGCCAATGGTTGACCAAGATAAACAAAACTCCCTGGCTGTCTCTCAATATAGATAGTGGATTGAGAGGCTTTAGCAATACTATCTAGGTGGTGCATATCAATATGTTGTAAGTAACCAATTTCTTTGCTGACAATCGGTTTGCTTCCTCTCGGTTTGTGCTCTGGATGACTCCAAGGAAATGCACCCAGCCAAGGCTCACAGCCTCGTTTTCGAATCGCACTTAATAGCGCTTGTTCCACATTTGAGGTGGTTTCCGAGACTCTACCAAGTACAGATAGGTGCTGAATCCAGCGAAGTAGAGTCAGGATGATCATAATGATCACCACCATGGTTA
>NZ_JAWOUS010000726.1:0-579 GCF_033339495.1 Vibrio sp. 2134-1 | reverse complement strand
AAAGGTTATTCCACGTGTCCGTTCCGTCCGTTGACAACACTTGAAGGAAGTAACCAAACTGGGCATCTTCAACAAAGCGGAAGGTTTGTAAATCCGTCTGAATCACTTGGTTGAGGATAAACGGCAATGGCGCGCGCGGCGTATTGGAGCCAAAGCCTACATCGACAATCCATGCTTGTTCATCCAGCGTCACCAACGTGATTTGATGGCTGCGACCTGTCGGCGTCCCCATCACGTGAACACGCCCAAGTAAGCTGCGCGCTTCAAACCCGAGGGTCTTGAGCACATCGAGCATTAAGCCATTCAGTTCAAAGCAGTAGCCACCACGGGAGTGATACACGGTTTTTTGAATGATGTCTTCAATCTCAACAGAGATGCCACGCTGCAACGAAATATCAAAGTTCTCAAACGGCAGGCAACGGTGCTGCGCTACGTGAATCTTGTGCAATGACTCCAAATCGGCGGGTAACTCACTCGGCAAACCGAGCTTGGTTAAATAGGCGTTCAGATCCGTCTTATTCATAATCACTCTTACTTATCTGATGGGTTGATTGTTTTCTACTCTAGTCCCTCTACCTA
>NZ_JAWOUS010000725.1:0-580 GCF_033339495.1 Vibrio sp. 2134-1 | reverse complement strand
TGCCATACTCAAACCAAAGAGCAGCTACGTAACATCGTGTCGTCACGTAAAGCGCAGGTGTTGAACATGAAATTAACCGCCGAGAAGCAAATTGTCGCGGCGCATTTTGAAGCTGGAGAAGCATGGAAAGCAGGAGCAACGGAAGAAGAAATGAAGCCGATTCTCCAAGATATTCGCCATGCGCAATGGCGTTGGGATTATGCGATCGCCTCTCACGGTGTTCACATGCACGCACCAGAAGTGGCGCTGGAAGTTCTTGGTACCGCAGTTGATCGCGCCGCCGATGCTCGTACTAAATTGGTACGCTTACTGGCAACAAAAGGCGTTACTGAACCTGTTCCAATTCCAGATATCTCGACCAAAGCAAAAGCCCAAGAAGCTTTAGGAATGGATATGGAAAAAATGAACGCGGATAAAAAGCACTTCTTAGACACCGTTGTGCCAGATTGGGATAAAGCAGCGGCCGAACGAGAAGCAACCTATTAGTCAAATCGAAAATAGGATTCGACACCTATGATGCAACAACAAAGGGCGCGTTCTGCGCCCTTTGTTTTCATCAGTTCATTCTAGTCGAGGTACA
>NZ_JAWOUS010000724.1:0-580 GCF_033339495.1 Vibrio sp. 2134-1 | reverse complement strand
AAATGTTGCGCATGAACCAATAAAAGTACCAGGGATGTACGCGAGCCAAGCCTGTTTAGCTTGAATACACATGAAGAATGCCACAATAGCGGTAATCACATAGCCAATAATTTCCAACCCCACGTAAGTGGAACCGTGAATAATTACCATTGCCCAGAATACGCCTGTCATATTGGTGATTAAGCTGATGCCTAGTCCTTTCAATCCGCTCGTTGGCGCTGCAAAGTAGCTCGTGCAACCTAAAAAACCAGCCCAAGAAAGCAAACCTAAAGAGATGGCGATCCAACCCCATACGCCAGATAAAATTCCAGTAGTGATAGAAATAGCTAAAAGTGTCGTCATGGTAGTCATACCTACTCGGCTATTATCGTACCTATATGGTTCAATAACTGCCTTCATACATTGAAATCAAGGAGACATGTTAGATACATCAGCTCAGCTTATCGGTGATATTGATCACAATAAGATATTATTATTTTCACAATTTACATTAAAAGTTTGACGCAACCGATAAATCAACAGATTTAGGGAATAAACCAACTCATCTCGTAGGCATATTTAATCAACCTTTAAAGAACTG
>NZ_JAWOUS010000723.1:0-580 GCF_033339495.1 Vibrio sp. 2134-1 | reverse complement strand
GAGGTGGCGGAACACGCTCGCGATACCATCATCATTACGCATCCTGACGGCACGATTGCTTGGGTAAACTCTGCGTTTGAGCAGTTAACCGAATATTCTTTAGAGGAAGTGGTTGGCAAATCACCGGGCGAACTGCTGCAAGGTGAAGACACCGACGCAAACACCGTCGCGCTGCTCTCGCAAAGTGTTCGCAGCCATTCCCCGGTTAGGGTTGAGATACTCAATTACACCAAGTCGCGGCGCCCATATTGGGTCGAGTTGGAGCTGTCTCCGGTGTTTGATGAAAATGGCGAGCTACTGCGTTTTATCGCGGTAGAACGTGATATCACCGATAGACGCGAGATGGAGAAGCGTTTGTCGTCTGCATTGGATAAATCGAAAAAAGCCACGCAAGCCAAGTCGGAATTTCTGGCGAACATGAGCCATGAGATTCGCACTCCAATGAACGCGATCATGGGGATCAGCGAGATATTGCTTGAGAACGAAAACCGCCGAGAGCCAAGGGAGATATTGCTCCTGCAGCACAAATCGCCCAAGAACCTAGTGACCATCATTAACGACAGCCTCGATTACAGCAAAG
>NZ_JAWOUS010000722.1:0-580 GCF_033339495.1 Vibrio sp. 2134-1 | reverse complement strand
TTTTCCACCGGCCTCAATTGCGTATAGAATGAACAAAACGTCTTTTTGAGCTGACGACCATCTCATCCCTTCCCCTTATTCATGTCTGATATGAATAAGGCTCCCACGAAGGAGCCTTATGTAAACCTTATTCATGTGTCACATGATTAAGATCTAGTTCACGGAGTCTTTCAACCCCTTACCAGCTTTGAACCCAGGAATGTTGGCCGCCGCGATCTGGATGTTCTCTCCAGTCTGGGGATTCCGCCCGGTTCGCGCTGCGCGTTCCTTAACGTGGAAAGTACCAAACCCAGTGAGCGCTACTGTCCCACCCGCTTTAAGCACCTCTTTCACTGAGTTGATCAGCGCATTTACCGCAGCTTCGGCCTTTGCTTTGCTAATGTCAGCGTCTTCGGCCACTTTCATAATCAGTTCACTTTTGTTCATCGTTATTCCTGTTTGTTTTCTTGGTTACTGTTTACACCTGCATACTCTGGGGTGTGGTTAGTGCTTTCTTCGCCACTCCCAAGGGGGAGTTCTCTCCGATTCCGGTAATGCCCAGAGACCTCGCTTATCGGCTTTGGCTTCGGCCTCCAGCTTG
>NZ_JAWOUS010000721.1:0-581 GCF_033339495.1 Vibrio sp. 2134-1 | reverse complement strand
ACTCTGATTTTAATGAGTTAATCTGGTGTACCCAACATGGCAAAAATAACTACTCGTCTAACAGACAAAGATATCAAATCAGCGAAGCCCAAGGATAAAGAATACAACTTGTTTGATGGTGATGGCCTTCGATTACGTATCAAGCCTAACGGTTCAAAACAGTGGCTCTTTAACTACTACAAACCCATTACAGGAAAACGAGCAAACCTTAGCCTAGGTAGATATACAGACTTATCTCTTGCCAATGCTCGTAAAAATACTATGGCAGCCAGAGAGCTGCTAGCTCAGGGGATTGATCCTCAAGAAGAACGAAAACGCCAAGAACTCGTCCATAAAGAAATCTATGAGCATACCTTTGCTAAGGTCTCTGAAGATTGGTTTAACCTCAAAAAGCACGAAGTCACTCCAGACTATGCTGTCGATATCTGGCGCTCACTAGAACTTCATGTATTTCCGCAAATAGCGAATACACCAGTAAAAGATATCGATGCCCCACTCGTTATTGATCTGCTTAGACCTATCGAAGCAAAAGGTAGTTTAGAGACGGTTAAACGCTTATCTCAACGCTTAAACGAGATAAT
>NZ_JAWOUS010000720.1:0-582 GCF_033339495.1 Vibrio sp. 2134-1 | reverse complement strand
GTCACTACTCGGTGATTTACTACTAATGTTACCGCGAGATAAGTTCATCATTGGTCTAAGCCTATTTTGCTCTGCTCATTTGTCCTACAGTTATGGCTTTAGCTTAATGTCGGCATGGCATTTCACTCCTTGGCTTCCTATTGCTTTGTTTGGGCTCGGCATTTGCTTTTACTGGCTGTTTCGACCTGACCTCGGCAAAGAAAGAATCCCTGTCGCGATCTACATTTGGGTTTTGATGACCATGTGTTGGATGGCCATTGAGTATTATCTAAGTGGGAAAACGCAGTCGTCTTCGTTTGCGGTGTTAGGAAGCTTTATCTTCATCATTTCCGGCACGGTGCTGGCTTTTGAGCGCTTTGGTGGTTACTCGGTATTTTCTCGGCAAGTGGTGATGGTCACGTACTATTCCGCGCAAACTTTAATGGCGATGTCCGTAATTGCCATCGTGATTCGTTATCCTTATCTCACGGTGATCAGTTAATTTTCTATGCTGCAGATTGGTGTTCGCCACTCTGAATTTTGATGAAAAAAGCGTTTGAGCTTACTGATGCAGACCTCAAACGCTTTGTTGTTATCGCGACT
>NZ_JAWOUS010000719.1:0-582 GCF_033339495.1 Vibrio sp. 2134-1 | reverse complement strand
CTGAAAGACTATCTTCAACAGCCTTTGGTGGATGACTCAACGACCTTGAAGGATTTGAGTTTTGTTGCGTTGGACTTTGAAACCACAGGCGTGGACGCACAAGGCGATAAAATCTTATCGATTGGCGTGGTTGACCTAACGCTGGACGGCATTGATATCGCCAGCTCCAAAGAGTGGTACATTTGTCACGGACAATTCATCAAACCAGAAACAGCGAAAATTAATGGCTTAACTCCGCAAGATCTCGCCAAAGGACTGCCATTGGATGAAGGGATGAATCGGTTGTTGGAACGCATCACAGGAAAAGTGGTGCTCGCCCACGGATGCTGCATTGAAAAAGCCTTCATTCACGCTTATTTTTCCTCTCGCTACCAAGTAGAGGATTTCCCCGCGTATTTTATCGACACTCTGCAAATCGAAAAGCAGTTTAGCTATGCAGGGAAAAGCGGCGCGCACAGCAGTTATCAGTTGGACGATTTGCGCCGCTATTATCACCTGCCGGGGTACTTATCGCACTCAGCCGCCAGTGATGCCTTGGCGTGCGCGGAATTGTTCTTGGTGCAAAGTAAAAAACTGACCGCG
>NZ_JAWOUS010000718.1:0-582 GCF_033339495.1 Vibrio sp. 2134-1 | reverse complement strand
AACTGGTAACGTTAGCTGATGTGTTGCCAGCGGATTACAAAACTGGTGATGTTGTAACTTACGACAATAAGACGGTGATAGATAGTAACTCACTCGTTTATTCGCTTTCGACAGGTGAGTTGTTAGGGAAGATGACAAGTAATCATAGTTATTACGATTATGAAACGTATGTACTTCATCAAGCAAATAACGCATATCAGGCATTGGAAGAACTTAGTGAGGTTCGATCGATCGGTCTTGGTCATGACTTAGATGAAGATTCGTTGAAACACTTTGACTCTGATGGTGTTGTAAGAACTAACATCGATGTTAATCAACTTGCAGAAGTGATTCTTGGCAAAGAAGTGTCATTAATGCAAGGCAAGGATGAGATTAGTAGCCTTGATGGAAACGACATCATTTTTGGTGATGCGATTCGTTTTGATATCAATGGAGAGCAAGGTGTTTCTGCGCTACAAAACTATGTAGCTTCTCAACTGGGGAAAGATGTTGCTCTGGTAACGAAGGAGGAAGTTCATCACTACATTACTGAAAACCAAGCTGAGTTTGAGCAATCTCGTTATTATGACCAAGCGGACACCA
>NZ_JAWOUS010000717.1:0-582 GCF_033339495.1 Vibrio sp. 2134-1 | reverse complement strand
CTAGAAGGTCTGTTTATTGCCGAGGATCTTTTCGCGTCAGCAACCGTGTGTGGAGCCATGTCTGTAGAAGCCGCACTAGGCAGCCGTCGCCCATTTGACCCTCGAATCCACCGCGTACGTGGCCATCGTAGCCAAATGGATGCAGCAATGGCATATCGTCACCTACTGGATACATCGAGTGAAATTGGTGAATCGCACACCAACTGTGAAAAAGTGCAAGACCCATACTCACTGCGTTGTCAGCCGCAAGTAATGGGCGCGTGTTTGCAGCAAATTCGCAACTCCGCTGAAGTATTGCAAGTAGAAGCGAACTCCGTTTCTGATAACCCATTAGTATTTGCAGAAGATAACGACATCATCTCTGGCGGTAACTTCCATGCAGAACCTGTTGCGATGGCAGCCGATAACTTAGCTCGCGCCATTGCAGAAATTGGCAGTTTGTCTGAACGTCGTATGGCACTTCTCATCGACAGCGCGCTATCAAAACTGCCGCCGTTCTTAGTCGATAATGGTGGCGTGAACTCTGGCTTCATGATTGCTCAAGTAACCTCTGCGGCATTGGCAAGTGAAAATAAGACCCTT
>NZ_JAWOUS010000716.1:0-582 GCF_033339495.1 Vibrio sp. 2134-1 | reverse complement strand
GAGATCTTGCAAGCGTTAGCACAGATGCTTGAATCTACAGAAGGCGCTTCACGCATTACTACGGCAAAATTGGCAAAACAAGTCGGCGTCTCCGAAGCCGCGTTGTACCGTCATTTCCCAAGTAAAGCTCGCATGTTTGAAGGTTTGATTGAGTTCATCGAAGAAGCCTTGATGACTCGCATCAACCGCATTTTAGATGACGAGAAAGATACACTAGAGCGTATTCGTATGGTAATGCACCTGATTCTTGCATTTTCAGAACGTAACCCTGGCTTGACACGTATTCTGTCTGGTCATGCTTTAATGTTTGAAAACGAACGTCTACGTGAACGCATCAACCAGCTGTTTGAACGTATCGAAACCCAACTACGTCAGATTCTGCGTGAGCGTAAAATTCGTGAAGGTAAATCTTTCCCTGTAGAAGAGCGTATTCTTGCTGCGCAAATTCTTGGGCAAGTTGAAGGCAGCCTGAACCGTTTTGTGCGCAGCGATTTCAAGTACCAACCTACTGCAAACTTTGACGAGTATTGGGCACTACTCAGTGCACAAATTAAGTAGAGATTATGAGTAAAGACAAATACA
>NZ_JAWOUS010000715.1:0-582 GCF_033339495.1 Vibrio sp. 2134-1 | reverse complement strand
AGGGGAACCTGGCGCTGGATCACCTCCTTAAACGATGATTATTGCGATGAGTGTTCACACAGATTGATACGGTTTATAAAGTAAAGAGACGATACTGGGTCTGTAGCTCAGGTGGTTAGAGCGTTCGCCTGATAAGCGAGAGGTCGGTGGTTCGAGTCCACTCAGACCCACCAATTTCTTTCCCAAGGAATTGGCGACAGTATCGACACCTTGATGGGGCTATAGCTCAGCTGGGAGAGCGCCTGCCTTGCACGCAGGAGGTCTGCGGTTCGATCCCGCATAGCTCCACCATCTTTAAGTGTTCTTGAAAAAGAATCTTTAAAAATGGTTTTCATCAGAAAATCTAGCTCTTTAACAATTTGGAAAGCTGACAAAACAATCTTTAAGATTGTTTGTAAAGTTCTCAATGTTTGTCTTTATGACAAACACCAAAAAACACATTCAAGTGTTCTTGGGAATATCACTTTTACAGTGATTATTCGAAATTGAGTCCGGCAAAATCGATATGTCTCTCGCTCATTCAAATAATGAGAGACAACTTTGGTGATTTGAACATCAACTCGAAACTCCTTCGGGTTGTAT
>NZ_JAWOUS010000714.1:0-583 GCF_033339495.1 Vibrio sp. 2134-1 | reverse complement strand
ACATGATGCATCAGCGTAATTCGCATAGTCTTTTGATGCTGCATAAGCGAGGTTATGTTTGATCTGAGGGCCGTAATTGTCTGAACCCAGTAACAAATTACCAATTTGTCCACCAGAGTTCTGTACTGATGCAGAACTAAAGGTGTACAGCGCATCGGCAGTAGGGCTGCCCAATGTATTGTTTGCTGCTGCGACGGCAGATGTAGCGACAATACCGCCAAGTGAATGACCTAGCATTTTGACTTTTGAACCCGTCATTGGGTTGAAGCCTTGCAGAGGACCTCCAGCTAAAAGACCGCCTTGAGCAGATACTACCAAGCTAGCGCGCAAACCTAACACATCCAGAACACTTTGACGTAGGTTGTCACGCGCAACGGCTAAGTTGGAAAGATTTAGATAAGCCAGTACATTCGCATTTGCGGAACGTTGTTCATCTAAGCTGCGCGTACCATGAATAGGTAAGTCAATAGCGATAACTGCCACACCTGCTTTTACCATATTGAACGCGAACGCGTACGCATTCTCTTTCGCAGAGGTGATGCCGTGTTGATAAATCACAACGTCTGTCGCGACGCCAGATTTA
>NZ_JAWOUS010000713.1:0-583 GCF_033339495.1 Vibrio sp. 2134-1 | reverse complement strand
AAACAAATCGCTCAAAATCAATACTGACGATGTAGTCGTTTTTTGCAATGATCTGCTCAATATCATCACTTCTAAAGATTGAGCAGATCTCATCACGTCTATAGATAAACTTTTCTTTACGCCGATACTGCATTTCGAAAATCATTTTCATAGATTAAAAGGTAGAATTGCTTAAAACCGAACAGAATGATTACATAATAGCTTGTTTTATATCAAGTGAAGTTTCATAATAATCATGTTTATTGAGTATCGATGGATACGCGTGTGAATTTAACCAGATGTTATACTTTCTATAATTCCCGTTTGTTTTATGATCAACTTCAGTGTCAAACCCGAGTTTAGAAAGAAAATCATTTATTGCCCGTGTTTTATAGCCTTCAGAATGTGACTGTGAAGTGATGGGCTTCAACATAGTATTCATCGAACTCAGTTTTTTACAGAGTGCGGAATTACCATTTAATAACTGGTTGATGATATCATAAGCTTCATAATAACTGGATTTAGGGATAGAATGCTTCTGGTCAATACGTTCAATAGATATGTTTAAAGTTTTAAAAAGAACATTCATCAGATTAAAAAGGGG
>NZ_JAWOUS010000712.1:0-584 GCF_033339495.1 Vibrio sp. 2134-1 | reverse complement strand
TGGCTTGAGCGCGCGCAGTATCAAATGACACACCTTTCGCTTCTGCTTCTAAGTTCTTCTCCGCACCTTCTGTGCCTGTTGGTGACAAGCCTACTTGGATTTCTAGCGGTGTTGATGATGGTGCGAATTCTAGGTAAGCGATGGTTTTCACTGCGTCGATGTTGTCGTTGTTTACATCGATTTCCGTTTCTGCGCCGTCAACCAAAGCGATGGCTTTGACGATAGGTTGGTTGAAGGTGGCGTAGAAGTAGACGTGCTGGTTGTTCGCCCAGCCATTCGAGCTACGTAAACCGCGGATGGTGTAAGCGTCGATGAACTCCAAATCGCCCTTCATGGTGCGGTTGTTGAAGTGACCTTTGTTGAGAGTGTGGTCTAAATCGAACTTGATGTGTGGCGTGGTGCCTTCTTTGAAAGTGTAGCGGTGGAAGCCAACACGTTGCGTGGTAGTTAGTTCCGCTTTGATTTCGCCTTTGTTCAGTTCAACCGCGTAGTAACCTGCTTCTGCGGTTTCGTTGTCTTTATCGAAGGTATTGAAAACGGCGTTTTCTTTCTTGGTGAAAGGCAAAACTAAGATGTCACCAAGG
>NZ_JAWOUS010000711.1:0-584 GCF_033339495.1 Vibrio sp. 2134-1 | reverse complement strand
AGTCATGCACATTCCTTGTTAATATCTCACTCACTAAAGGAGATAAAACAAGGAATGTGCCAACTCCGATTAACTGGCGATGAGATGTTCTTTGAAGAAAGCTAAGGTACGTTCCCAAGCAAGAGCCGCTTCCTCGGGTGCGTAACGTGCGGTTGAGTCGTTGTGGAAACCATGATTGACGTTTTCATACATCAAAGCTTGGTACTTCGCACCTGAAGCAATCAACTGCTGCTCGTACGAAGGCCAAGTGTCATTCACACGTTTATCCAACCCTGCGAAATGCAACATTAATGGGCCTTTCACTTGTTTTTGAATCTCTTCTGCAGCGGGTGTTCCATAAAAAGGCACGCCTGCATCGAGCTCATTTGGCATAACTGCCGCCAGCATATTGACGACATAACCACCAAAACAGAAACCAACCGCGCCAAGCTTGCCGTTTCCATGTTCGTGCTGTTTGATAAATTTAGCGGCCGCTATAAAGTCTTGCTCAATCTTGGCTCTGTCCATCTCTTTTTGCATTGCTCGCCCTTCATCATCATTTCCCGGATACCCACCTAACGGGTAGAGAGCATCGGGAGCAAAGG
>NZ_JAWOUS010000710.1:0-584 GCF_033339495.1 Vibrio sp. 2134-1 | reverse complement strand
ATAAAATTCAGCCTAGTTGGTGCAGCGGTGGTAGTAGCGCTCTTTGGCTGAATACCATCACCACGACAACCCCTGTCACTCTATCCGTCTCCGATGCGCCGATAGACGACGTTTCCGAAGTGGTCATCACTTACAGCAAAGTCGCTTTCCTTCCTCTTGATGGCGGATCACCACAAATTTTTGAGGTGTATAAAACCGATGAAGAAGGCAATTACGTGGATGAAAACGGCAATCCAATTCCTGATGTTGAAGATCCTCTGCCGTTAAGTGTTAACTTGCTCAACTATCAAGGCAGTGATGTTCAAGAGCTGGTTGAAGATGAAGTGATTCCTTCTGGCAACTACAAGTTATGTGTGTTTGCCAATGATGGCGATCACCCCGACTACCCATCGTATGTGATTGACGAAGCGACAGGAAATCAAATCCCACTGACCGTCAAAGGCGATGGTGCTTGTCCTCAAGGCGTGGGTAAAGAGCCTAACTCTGGGGTATTGTTCTTTAATAACACCTTTGCGGTTAATCCTGATAACAATGAATTCGTGGTCGAGTTTGATCTGCGTCGAGGCTTAAAAGACGGAACGGGT
>NZ_JAWOUS010000709.1:0-584 GCF_033339495.1 Vibrio sp. 2134-1 | reverse complement strand
AATTTTCTAAAATTGAATTGGCTATGGAAACCACATCTGGCTACTACGACATGGTGAAATACCATGACCAAGCTAAAATCACCGTTAAATTCAACCAGTGGAGCGGCACACCTGGCGACACTTACAACATCTATTTTGATGGCGTAAAAGTCGCAACAGGCGCTATCACTGGCGGCCAAACCACAGCAACATTTGATTACGGCCAAGGCGGCTTGTACCAAATGGAAATTGAAGCGTGTGATGCTACAGGCTGTTCGAAAAGTGCTCCTGCAGAAATCACCATCGCGGATACAGATGGCTCTCACTTGAAGCCACTAACGATGAACGTTGATCCAAACAACAAAACATACAACACCGACCCTAGCGTCGTGATGGGTACGTATTTTGTTGAATGGGGCATCTATGGTCGTAACTACACCGTAGACAACATGCCAGCCGACAACTTAACTCACATCCTTTACGGCTTTATTCCAATCTGTGGTCCAAACGAATCTGTTAAGTCTGTTGGTGGTAACAGCTTTAACGCTCTTCAAACTGCATGTCGCGGTGTGCCTGATTACGAAGTGGTAATCCATGACCCATGG
>NZ_JAWOUS010000708.1:0-585 GCF_033339495.1 Vibrio sp. 2134-1 | reverse complement strand
TTGTCTTGTTCCATCGCGAACTTTGATGGAGGTAAACCAAAGTGTAACTTGAACTTCTGGCTGAAGTAAGAAGGATCATTGAAACCGCAGTTGAAAGCCACTTCACTGATTTTTTCACCTGCGAGTAACTGTTCACAAGCAGTTTCTAACCGTACCTCCGTTAAATAATCTTTTAACGTTCTTGACGAGGCCGACTTAAAGCGGCGTTGTAAACTACGTTCAGACATAAATAACATCTTAGCCGCTGTCGCAGTACCAAAATCAGGGTCATGGTAATGCTCAGCAACTAACTGATAAACCTTTTGTAGCCACTCATTCTCTGGACTGGCTTTCTCTTCGACGATGTTTTCTGGCACAAATTCTGGTAAAACTTCCTCAACATGGCTCAACTCTTTTGCCATCGGCCAAGTAATCTCAATTTTATTCTGCGCATCAGAAGTGAACACCGCTAAGTGCCCTCCACTCACCGTAACCAGTTGCGAAAGATTGTCGATACTCAAGTCCACACTGTTATTAGCAGGACGACTTAGAGAAAGTTTATTTGGCAATTGCGTTCCGTAATCCAAAAAGCTGAGTGAGACAATG
>NZ_JAWOUS010000707.1:0-585 GCF_033339495.1 Vibrio sp. 2134-1 | reverse complement strand
TTCGCTAGGATATTTTGAACCGCGATGACTGCTTTTACACTGTTAGATGGGTTTGCCGTATCACATGAATAGCCAGGCTCCCAAGGTTTAAGATCATCGGACGAGGCACATAAGCCGTCCGCTTTGAAGTCTTTCGTAACGCGCCAACCATTGGTATACGGCAAACGAGCAAACTCATTCGCTTTATAGTTTGGGTAGCTCGTAATGTTCGGCAAATATTTTTCTAGTACTGACAAGTTTTCTGCAAACATCGAGGCATCGTAGGCAGGATCTTGATAAGAGTTGATCTGGTGATCACCCGTTGCATTACATTCTGCCGCACTGTTTGGGCCAAATTCTTCAACACAGTTGTGAACCATATGGTCATAACTGTGGTTTGCGACGATGTGGCCGCTATCCAACGCCAGTTTTAGTGCCTCTAACGCTCTGTCTTCGTTTTCATCACCAATACCATCTAGGTGCCACGCATTAAAGTAAAACGTCGCTTTTACTTCTTCTTGATTTAGCACATTAATGACGTCAATTGAGGCGTTGATTGGGCCATCATCAAACGTCAGATAAATGGTTCCTTTGGTGTCAGTTTGG
>NZ_JAWOUS010000706.1:0-585 GCF_033339495.1 Vibrio sp. 2134-1 | reverse complement strand
GCCGAGAGTTTTGAACTGGCTAGAGCTGGATGATGTTTTGATGTTTTGAGTTTGCTTACCCAGGGCGCCAGCACCTTGTTTGAGTAAATCAGAGTTGAGCGCTTGGTTTAGAAGACTTTTTAAATCCATAACTGACCTCCTGTAAATGTTGAGATCAGTGTACAAACAACAAGCTGAACCAAAGATTAACGAAATGAATAGTAAAGAAATTAGGGTCAGTGTCATTTCTGAGGACAATAGAAAAGGGTTGACCGAAGCCAACCCTTTTATTTAATCGAAACCTTTTAGGCGTTTATTTAAGTTGAGATTTAACGTGCTCAACAATATCCGCCATCGCTACTGGAGTTTTCTCGCCAGTACGACGGTTTTTGTATTCGAAGTTACCTTCATCCATGCTGCGATCGCCAATCACGATAGTGTGAGGGATACCGATCAACTCGATGTCAGAGAACATCACACCTGGGCGTTCTTTACGGTCATCAAATAGAACTTCGATGCCCATAGCAGTTAGTTCAGCGTATAGCTTCTCTGCTGCTTCTTTTACGCGCTCAGATTTGTGCATATTCATTGGCACGATTGCTACTT
>NZ_JAWOUS010000705.1:0-586 GCF_033339495.1 Vibrio sp. 2134-1 | reverse complement strand
TGCAGTACGTATCAGCTTGGATCGTCGTGAAATTCTTCGTGATCAACTACGTGGCATCCTACGTGCGTCTGCACACGGTAAGCTACGTATCATGTTCCCAATGATCATCTCTGTTGAAGAAATCCGCGAGCTTAAGAACGCAATCGAAGAGTACAAAGCAGAGCTACGTGCTGAAGGTCTTGCATTCGACGAAAACATCGAAATCGGTGTAATGGTTGAAACACCTGCAGCAGCAGCGATCGCACACCACCTAGCGAAGGAAGTATCTTTCTTCTCTATCGGCACCAACGACCTTACTCAGTACACTCTAGCGGTAGACCGTGGTAACGAGATGATCTCTCATCTTTACAACCCTCTATCACCAGCTGTACTAACCGTGATCAAGCAAGTTATCGACGCTTCTCACGCTGAAGGTAAGTGGACTGGTATGTGTGGTGAGCTTGCAGGCGATGAGCGTGCAACACTTCTACTTCTAGGTATGGGTCTGGATGAGTTCTCAATGAGCGGTATCTCTATCCCTAAAGTGAAGAAAGTTATTCGTAACTCTAACTTCGCAGAAGTGAAAGCAATGGCTGAAGAAGCGCTT
>NZ_JAWOUS010000704.1:0-586 GCF_033339495.1 Vibrio sp. 2134-1 | reverse complement strand
CTCGGCTTCGGTATCTTCTTGTTGAGCTTTTTGCTCATTTTGTGGGGCTAAGCACTTTTTTACTAACTGTTCGGTTTGTCGAACCGTCATTTGCTTTTTAGCCACCATTTGAGCCACTTCGACTTGCTGTTCACCTTCCAGTGCCAGCAGCGCACGAGCATGACCCATTTCAAGTTGTTTCTCCGCCACCAAGCGTTTGACGTCGGCATCCAATTGGTTGAGACGCAACAAGTTACTCACGGTAGTTCTTGACTTACCAATCACATCCGCCACTTGCTGATGCGTTAGCGAGAACTCATCTTGCAGGCGCTCCAATGCTTGCGCCTCTTCAATCACATTCAAGTCTTCACGCTGAATGTTTTCGATCAAAGCCATAGCAATAGCTGCGCGGTCTTCAACTTTCTTAACCAAGCAAGGCACGCGTTTCAAGCCTGCTTGTTTAGCGGCACGCCAGCGACGTTCGCCAGCGATGATCTCAAACTGTCCGCCAACAACCTGACGAACCACGATCGGCTGGATAATGCCTTGCGATTGAATAGAAGCAGCTAATTCTTCAAGCGCTTCAGGTGCCATATCTTTACGCGGT
>NZ_JAWOUS010000703.1:0-587 GCF_033339495.1 Vibrio sp. 2134-1 | reverse complement strand
CGTACCACATACAGGCCATGCCAAGAAGAGGGAAAGATATGAAAGTTTCTATAGAAATCAAGTCCTCTGGCTTATCGAGCCTCATTTGGTATTTCTCTTGGAAATGTAGGTTTTTAACGAGCACTTCCTCAAAATCATAACCAATATTAGTAGTGAGCGCTGCGAAGGTTTCTAGGATCCCCATCGCAATTTCCAACGCCCAATTATCCCCTTGAGCTACCGCTGCGTCCATTGCTGCAACCAGCTTATCAGGATAATCCGATGTGCGATTGTGGAACGACTGAATGACGTCTACTAGCATATAAGATAACTCGCCCGCTTTGGTAGAACTCTGTCTCATCAAAGAAATCGGAAAGTTTGCCAACACATCCATACTAGCTTTGTCACGGACGATTACAGAGGTAAAATAGGTATCCAGCCACATTGAAGGACAAATGAAGCCCATTTCTAAGATACCTTCACCATCCCATGTTACTTCTGGATAACCGAGTATCTGAACAGTTAATGGCTCATTCGGAAACATAGCCAGCCGATGATAACAAGCCCACATTAATGAAGTTTCATAAAGGCGTAATGTACAAATTTTT
>NZ_JAWOUS010000702.1:0-587 GCF_033339495.1 Vibrio sp. 2134-1 | reverse complement strand
GCCGCGAACCGCAGTGGGGAGAAGAAAACTGTATGGTGGATCACTTCGTGTATCTATCAAATACATCAAGCTTGAAAGTTGGCATCACTCGCCACACTCAAATTCCAACACGTTGGATTGATCAAGGTGCAACTCAGGGTCTGCCAATTTTCAAAGTCAAAACGCGTCATATTTCAGGCTTGATTGAAGTGGAACTGGCAAAGCATATTGCAGACAAAACAAACTGGCGCACTTTGCTTAAAGGCGATGGTGAACCGATTGAGTTACAAGATCGTTTTGCTGAACTGCTCCCTCTTGTACAAGACAAAATTGCTGAAATCAAACAGCAATTTGGTGAAGATGCCATCGAGGTACTGAGCGAAACCATTACCGATCTTAGCTACCCCGTTCAGCAACACCCAACGAAAATCACCTCTCATAACTTCGACAAAGACCCGGTTGTGACTGGTATTTTGCAAGGCATCAAAGGTCAGTATCTGATTTTTGATACCGGTGTGATTAACGTCCGCAAATTTACATCTTACGAAGTTGAAGTAAGCGCGTAGATACGTCTGCTTTGCTATACACACTTCCTAGATAGAAAAAGC
>NZ_JAWOUS010000701.1:0-587 GCF_033339495.1 Vibrio sp. 2134-1 | reverse complement strand
GACTTGGTGTTGCCAACGGTAGCCATTTTTATGTGCTTCAGCGATTTTAATGCCCATGCGAGAAAAACGTAATTCGCCAATCATAGGCTCAAGTGCATCTGGGAATAGCCAAACGTCTTTATCTCGGAGCCAAACCGTACTTTCGGAAGGTAACTCAATATCCAATGCGTTGTGTAGTTGCTTTGAAATCTCTTCTGATTCTTTCTTCGACGCTTTTACGAACGGGAATTTGCCCATGCGCTTTTTCACTTGTGGCGCCTCTACAGAATGGTGTTTGCGAATACGCGCAACAAAGAAGCCTTCACAGTCATAAACCTGAGGGAAGATGTGTAAGAAGCCTTCTTCTGTTAATGCGGCGTTGGCATTTTCAAATAATCCATCCAGACTCTCAAACTCAACCGCGTCACCAAAGGTTTCTTTTAAGTGATGGCAAACTTGCTGGTTTTCCTCGGTACTTAACGTACACGTTGAGTAAACTAGCACGCCACCTGGCTTAAGTGCGTGGAATGCGCTTTCAATGAGATCTTTTTGCGTATCTGCGATTTCTAGAACGGACGCTTGTGTCCAATTCTTCATGGCATCTTCAT
>NZ_JAWOUS010000700.1:0-587 GCF_033339495.1 Vibrio sp. 2134-1 | reverse complement strand
ATTGGGCCCAGATAAAGGTAAAGGTGGTAAATACTTGATTGTGCCACCGGGTGAAAAATACAAAGATCTAAATCCAAAAGGCTATTACGTAATTAGACCAAAGACCAATGTTGTATATGGTGGCATCCGTATTCTTGAACCGGATGTTGATCGCGTAGTGAAACAAGTGGTGCCAAACATCACAACGCAACCATACGCCGATGGCAAACTAGGTCGTAAAATCCCGGTTGCTCAAGTGCCGGAAATTGATTGGACGCATATTCCAAAAGATGGCTTGGAATACTGGAAGACCATCCATCAAATCATCCAAGAAAACCCAGTGGAAGAACGCGATCGTTTTGTTATGGCTCAGCTGAAGTTCTTAGGTATCGAGAAGGGTAAACCGTTTAACCCAACAGAAGAGCAAAAGAAAATTCTGCTTGAAGCAAGTAAAGTTGGCCGAGCAATGGCGCAATCAAATGATTACACCAAGCGTTTTACACAGCCGTACTGGAAAGGCACGAATTGGAAAGATGCCATCAGTGTGTCACTTGATCAACGAAGCGAAAACTACGATGAACTTGATGAGCGTGCGGCTTGGTTCTACG
>NZ_JAWOUS010000699.1:0-587 GCF_033339495.1 Vibrio sp. 2134-1 | reverse complement strand
ACCAAATCCAAACCAAGAGTTGGTTCATCCAAAATCAGGATTTGTGTATTGGTTGCGATAACAATGGCAAGGTGCAATTGCACTTTCATCCCTTTCGAAAGGGCTCTGATTGTCGCACGAGGTTTGATGTCGGTTTGACGAAGCAGTGCATCCGCTTTGCTTCGATTGAAACCCGGGTGAACCCCTTCGGTATAACTCAGAAGCTGAGAGACTGTCATCCAATCTGGCAAAACATTCACATCCGAGATGTACGACAAGTTCTGCATGATCTTGTCGCGCTGCATCATGGGCTCGAAGCCATTGATGCGAATAGTCCCTTCGTAGTCGTGGGCGCCGAGTAGGGCGTTAATAAGCGTCGACTTACCCGCGCCATTGTGGCCGAGTAAACCAAGCACTTGACCAGCATGTAAGTCAAAACTCACATCATGAAGCGCCTCTCCTTGTTGGCGGTACTGCTTGGAGACGTTTTTTACACTGACTAATGCGCTCATTGGTCACCTTTCATATGGGGGTTAAGTTGCTGGACAAGTTCATCAACTGACATGTCCAGACGTTGTAATGTATCGGCTATTTGAGGAATTTGCTGT
>NZ_JAWOUS010000698.1:0-587 GCF_033339495.1 Vibrio sp. 2134-1 | reverse complement strand
TGGTAGAAACGATTGAAGAGCATGGCTCGAAGAACATCTGCGCCATCATCACGACAGTGACGTGTAACAGCTCGGGTGGCCAACCGGTATCGATGGAAAACATGCGCAGCGTGTACGAAATTGCCACCAAATACGATATCCCAGTGGTGATTGACTCGGCTCGCTATTGTGAGAATGCTTATTTCATCAAACAGCGTGAAGAAGGCTACGCTGACAAGTCGATTTTGGAAATCATTCGTGAAATGTATCAATACGGCGATATGCTCACGATGTCTGCCAAGCAAGATCCAATGGTGAACATTGGTGGCATGTGCTGTATTCGTGATCATCAAGAGTTGTTCCAAGCGGTGCAAACGCGCTGCGTTCCTATGGAAGGTTTTGTCACTTATGGTGGCATGGCTGGGCGCGATATGGAGGCTTTAGCCCGTGGCTTGTATGAGGGCGCGGATGAAGACTTCCTGCATTATCGAATCAGTCAGGTGCAATACTTGGGCGAGCGTCTGCGGGAGGGGGGAATTCCAATCCAATATCCAACTGGTGGCCATGCAGTGTTTGTTGATGCGGCGAAAATATTGCCGCACATTCCA
>NZ_JAWOUS010000697.1:0-588 GCF_033339495.1 Vibrio sp. 2134-1 | reverse complement strand
ACAGAGGCTATACATGTTGAGATCAACTAGATCAAGGCGCGCAACAGCTATAAGACTTTGTGCTTGTCTTGGACTAACACTACCGATTTTGGGGTGTGAAGCAATGTCACGAGAACCTGTTGAAGCCTTAAGCACTAAAACCACGCCGGAGGCCGTAAAGGAAGTACAAGCTGCGATTGCACAAATTCAAGGTACGCCAGCACCAAGAATCGCAAGCAACGTATTTGAATCGTCTCCGCACTTGTTGATTGAGAAAGGCAGAGTTAAAGGCAAGGATAACGTGCTACTAGACGGTAGCTATACCGATTTTCCTGACCAGTACACATTGCAGATTCGCGGTACAACCTGCGGGCTGTTCCACGCGAAAACAGACCAGTTTGTGCGACTAACAGCACTGAATTGTGAACCAGTCGCCAAACGTTGATCAAAAAGCCCGCTAAAAACTGCGGGCTTTTCTTATCAATTCTGCTGAACAAATGCAACTAGATAAAATTATTTCAGCTCAATCCAAGTCTTTCTTTGCTGCTTGTCCATGAATGACCAAGCCATAAAACGACTGATCTTTTGGCCTTGGCTCATTTCCACCAC
>NZ_JAWOUS010000696.1:0-588 GCF_033339495.1 Vibrio sp. 2134-1 | reverse complement strand
CCGGCGTAGCGATCCTTGCTGGTGTCGCGATGTTCCCGGCAATGTTTGCTTTTGGCATGGAGCCAGCAGCCGGCCCAGGTCTGGTGTTCGTCGTTGTTCCTCAATTGTTCGCGGAAATGGGCGGTGTGATTGGTTTGCTACTTGCGCTTCTGTTCTTCATCGGATTAACGGTAGCGGCGCTTACCTCTTCGGTTTCATTGTTAGAAGTAGTGGTTTCTTACCTTATCGATGAGAAAGGCATGAAACGTTCTAACGCAGTAGTTTCAGCAAGTGTCGTGATGGCATCACTTTGTGTCTTTGCATCGCTTTCGCTAGGCGGTATGGGACCAACGCTATTTGGTACCGGCGCATTCGATATCTTCGACCTACTGACAGACAAAATCTTCCTAGCGGTTGGGGGTATGTTGGTATGTATCTTTGCTGGCTGGCGCTTAAACCGTGCAGAGCTTGAAAAAGAAATCACGAATGATGGCGAAGTATCATTCCCACTATTTGGCTTATGGTACAACCTCGTTAAATACGTCATTCCGGTAGCGATTGCTATTGTTGCCTTCATGGGCATTAAGTCTGGCTTCGATAGTGGCAAAG
>NZ_JAWOUS010000695.1:0-588 GCF_033339495.1 Vibrio sp. 2134-1 | reverse complement strand
GATTTTAAATCAATCGGTTATTGCCGACTACCAAAGCCATTTCAAACAGTCATGGCTATATGAAGAGCTTTATCAAGCACGCAACTTCTCTAGCGGAATACACCGTTTTGGCTCTTGGTTAGGCGGTGGTTTAGCGATGTTGGAACACAACGTGTTAAAAGGCAAAGCAAAGTGGAATGTACGTTGTGAACATCCCGATCATCAGTCTTTGATTCTGGCGGAAAACAGCGATGAGATCCTCTATCCGAAACCTGATGGCGTGTTGAGTTTCGACCGTCTTTCTTCCGTCTATTTATCCAATATTTTCCATGAAGAAGACCAACCGTGTCATTTGCAGCTTGCCAGCCAGCGCATTCCTATCGAACAGAACTTGGCGCTCTATGCCGAGCCCGCTCAACGCTACTGTCCTGCTGGGGTGTATGAAATTGTAGAAGGTGCAGAGCAAGCCGAATTACAGATTAATGCGGCGAACTGTATTCACTGTAAAACCTGCGATATCAAAGACCCAAGTCAAAACATCACCTGGACGCCTCCTGAAGGCGGTGGTGGTCCCAACTACCCAAATATGTAGTGGTCTGAGAATAGTTT
>NZ_JAWOUS010000694.1:0-589 GCF_033339495.1 Vibrio sp. 2134-1 | reverse complement strand
ATCTGGTGTTGTCGCCATGTGGAAGTTAGCCACTTGCAAATCGGCAACAAAGTACAAGATATTTTTCTCGACGGCGGCTCGGATCATCGCATCGTTATTTAAATATTCCACTAACGACGCTCTAGGGTAGTTGGCACGCACAAATTCCGCTTCATAGCTGCCTTTTACCAAGCCAATAGGAAGCTCTACCTCTCCAGTAAGCACGCCCTTAATATCAACGGCTAGCATATCTTTATTGACGTACAACTTGGTTTGAATAGGCATGATAACCGCACCAAAATCAAGGTACTTATCGCGAGCCTCAGAGTAAATCAGACCAGCGTGAACATCCGCACGCCCCTCCTTAACTGCACGCAAAGACTCTTCCCAATCGAGCAGCAGGAACTCAACACGAACGTGATTTCTTTCGGCATACTCTCGCCAGAAGTCAATCAGAATGCCTTTGGGTTCACCATCTTGTGAGACATATGAGAACGGCTTCCAAGCCTTAGAATTGGTGACAATCAATGTATCGACTTTAGTTTGGTGAGCGAAACTGTACGAACACATGGCAAGCCATAGTAATAACAACGAAGTACACGCCCTGGTG
>NZ_JAWOUS010000693.1:0-589 GCF_033339495.1 Vibrio sp. 2134-1 | reverse complement strand
TGGCAATTGTTCACGCTGGCCCGTTTCACAAGTTTCTAGCAGTTGACGGTAGAATCTTAGCGCCAAATCACGTGAGGCCGGGTTAGAGAAGTAGTAACTGCCAACTCGGTCATACAGCTTCTTCAAGCCATTGAAAATCAAACCGTAGATTTGGTTACCAGAGTGGAATGCTAAGCGTTGGAACAACATGTAATCGTAAAAGTTAAATGTTTTCGCGATCAAGATTTCCTGACGCTTTGCTTCATCTTTTTCGTTGTCTTCTTTAACGCTTTGAAGCACCTTATCCGCATACGGAGAAGAGGCAATGAAATCATCCCAAGACGATGCATTCACAAGTGCTTCACAAGACTCAATTACGTTCTTGATTGTACGCTCAGAGTTTTCTTTGTTCGCCTTGAATGCATAACGCATAAAGATAGGGCTGATGTTGGTACGTGCCGCAAGCAAATCTTCTACAATATTTGTTGCATTATCGACGTCTAGCGTCATCAACGTATCCAAGATATGCAGACCAGATGTCTCCATAAATTGGTTAACTTTTGTTGGTTTACCGTGTTGGATAGTCAACCATCCATCACGTGCTAGTCGT
>NZ_JAWOUS010000692.1:0-590 GCF_033339495.1 Vibrio sp. 2134-1 | reverse complement strand
ACAGGTCGAGTCCTACTGGCAAGACGGTCCATGCGTCACCAAAAAGGGGTTGCCGCCATTTGGTTTGCAATTAGCCTTGTCCCTGTACTTGGTATCACGTTTTTTGCCGTAGAGGGCACTCGTTATATTCACGAGACAAGCCGTTTACGTGATGCTGCACAAAGTGCGGCGTTGGCGATTACGATTGACGATAAAGCAAACCAAGCGGACGCCTTAGCTACTCGATATATTCAAGATTATGTGCGGGATATTTCCCATGTCGATATTACTACGCTCAGAACATACCAAGAGCCGGATGAGGACGCTGGAGTCTTAGAAAAAATTCAATATTCAGTACAAGTGACCACAACCCATAATTCTTGGTTTGCCAGTAATTTGATCCCCTCATTTAAAGCGCAGGAGAAACTGGCAGGACAAGCCGTTGCAGCGAAGTATCCGTACTATTTGGGTGACAAAATCATTGACTTGGTTTTAGTGAGTGACTTTTCGGGCTCAATGAATTGGAAGTGGCAAGGTAAAGTCAAAATCAACTTACTAAAAGGAGCCGTTGAGCAGATATCTGACCGTATTTTAGTCCCGAGAACCGGTGA
>NZ_JAWOUS010000691.1:0-590 GCF_033339495.1 Vibrio sp. 2134-1 | reverse complement strand
GTGTAATGGCAGCGGTTGGTGTCGGCTGGGCTGCAATAAATTACATGCCAATGAAGCCAAAGGCTCCGATGTCGGAAGTACCCGTTGCTGCGTCTTCGTCTACTCCTGCTCCTCTTATGGCAAGTGAGCAGCTAACTGATGCACAGCGCGATATGCTGTTGGCGCAGAAACAATCCAATCTAGCCGTGAATGATCTTTACCGCCTTTGGGGATATCGAGCATCAGTGCGCGATAATCTTTGCTTGTCTGAGCCTCAATCCACCATGCGTTGTGAAAGAAAAATGGCAACGTGGCCCTTGCTGATGCAGCAAAATCGACCGGTTATTTTAGAGCTGAATTATCAAGGCGATGTTGGTTACGTGATTTTGTATGCAGTTGGCAACGACCAAGTAGAAGTGCTCAATGGCAAACAGCGTCTACGTTTACCTGTTTCGTGGCTGAAACCAATGTGGCAGGGCAACATCATTGAATTGTGGCAAGCGCCGCTTAAAGAGACGTTGCGTTTAGATATGGAAGGGCCGGCGATAGAAGTGCTTGACCAATTGCTTGCCAAAGCGGTGAGTGAATCACCACTGGAAACGTCTATTTTT
>NZ_JAWOUS010000690.1:0-591 GCF_033339495.1 Vibrio sp. 2134-1 | reverse complement strand
AAACTCAAACGCATCGCAAAAGCAAAAAAGCTCCATTCGGAGCTTTTTGTAGTATCAAGAACCAGCGTGATTACCCTGAGAATGGATAACGAATTGGATCGTGGTGTTCGTACCCTTCCACCCAAAAGTCATCCAGCGTCACCCAAGTTTCCAAATCTTCTAGAGATTTAATCTCCGGATTGATATGGAATGTTGGTGCTTGTAACGGTTCACGCTTCAACTGAACATCACGCATCAACTCAAGCTGATCTTCATAAATGTGCGCGTTAACGATTTTATGGAAGGCCTGACCTGGCTTCTTACCCGTAATTTGCGCCATGATCGCTAAGAACACATAAACTTGAACCATGTTGAAGTTCAATCCAAGCGGCACATCGCACGAACGCTGTGTACTATTGAGATACAAAGTGTCATCCAGTAGCGAGAAATGATGACTGTACATACAAGGTCGCAAGCACCCCATATGGAACTCACCAGGGTTGTAGAAGTTCAAGATTTCACCACGGTCATCAACACCGCGAGTCAAATCATCCACAATCTTGCGTAGCTGGTCGATATGACCACCATCAGGTTTTGCCCATGCACGACCTT
>NZ_JAWOUS010000689.1:0-591 GCF_033339495.1 Vibrio sp. 2134-1 | reverse complement strand
TGGCTATGTAACCGCTCAGCAAGGTGAACGCGCGACGGAGATTTCGCGCAATATCTCTGGCGTAAAACAGGTGATCAAAGGGTTCCAATACGGAGACGCAGAACCAGTTAAAGTCGATTTACCTAGCGACGGTGTGACAACACAGACACAGACACAGACACAGACACAGACACAGACACAGACACAAGATGATAGTGATCCAGATGTCGAGACGTTTACCATCAGTGACTAAACGATATTGAAAAACTTGAAACCGAAGTATAAAAAAAGCAGCGTTAACGCTGCTTTTTATTTACTTAATCACTCTTAAGCTTGGTCGACCTTTAGGACGAGGAGCTTCTTCCTCTTGGGATTCTGCACCAATCTCCTCAGAAGTTTCTTCCGTCACCGCCTTAAAAGATGGTGACAAATCTTCTTCTTCAATCGTTTCTTCTTCGATGTGCGTGTACGCTTCTTCTGGTTCAAACATTGTTCCAGCACCGTTTTCACGAGCATAAATCGCTTGAACTGCATACACTGGCACGATCACTGAGTGTGGTCGGCCACTAAAACGAGCATGGAAGGTAATCGCATCATTACCCAACTCTAAGT
>NZ_JAWOUS010000688.1:0-591 GCF_033339495.1 Vibrio sp. 2134-1 | reverse complement strand
AGGCATTGCAGACGCCAGTACGACACCACCAGCGGTCATTTTAAGGAAATCACGGCGAGAAAAATTACGACTTACCATAAACAAAAACACTGCTCAATTACTAAACAAAGAAAGCGGACGATACCGAAACCAATTTATCTCGTCAAATGCATAAATTGGTCCGGAATATCGAAGTCGCGCTGAATTTTTTGTTTACTTATTGAACAGAAAACGATTTTTTAGAATTGTAAATTTTCTTAAATTTACGAGCCATGGCAGGCTTAGCCTTGATGGTCGTATTTGTAGATGTCATCTCGGTAATACAGCGTACCTTCTTCCAACCAAGCTGTTTGGTAGATGATGTGTACCGGAATACGTTCCCCTAGTGGCACCGAAGTCGTTGATGAACGAGCGCTTTCCCGCTTTTTCTCTAAACGCTCTTCCAAACCTTGAGTTTTGAACAGAAGCTCTGCAAGTTGATCGGCGTTTTCTACTCGAACACAACCCGAGCTAAAGGCCCTTCTATCTTGTTGGAACAAGTTTTTACTCGGCGTGTCGTGTAGATATATGGCTTGTGGGTTCGGCATGTTGAATTTGTACAAACCCAACGCA
>NZ_JAWOUS010000687.1:0-592 GCF_033339495.1 Vibrio sp. 2134-1 | reverse complement strand
TGCGACAGGTGAAAATACGTAGCCTAAGATAAGCTCAAAGCTTAGTGGCGTACCAATAAGGTCTCCAACCCAACCTAGCATGCCGTTCAACAACGCGATTACGCTGATGAACGCTAACAACGTACCACCTACAGACACAGCGATACGAACACCCGCCATTGCGCCATCGGCTAACGCTTCAACCACGTTAGTTGCGCGTGGAATTTCCACTTGGCTGATGTCGATATCTGGTGCTTTGTTCACATCTTCTGGCATGAGAATTTTCGCCATCAACAAGCCTGCGGGCGCAGACATAAAGGCAGCAGCGATAAGGTAGTTAAGATCGACACCCCACGAGGCATAACCTACCAACGTACCACCAGCTACTGATGCCAAACCACCTGTCATTACCGCAAAGAACTGCGAATCAGTCATGTGCTTTAGGTAGGGGTTCACCATTAGTGGCGCTTCGATAGTGCCGACAAAAATGTTTGCTGTTGCAGACAAAGACTCAGCACGACCAATGCCAAGAAGCTTTTGAATACCACCACCAATGAAGTTGATAACTTTTGGCATCACACCAATGTGATAAAGACCGGAGATAAGAGAGGAG
>NZ_JAWOUS010000686.1:0-592 GCF_033339495.1 Vibrio sp. 2134-1 | reverse complement strand
GCGCCAAGCAAGTGTCGAAGGTACTGGTGAAATTACCGCTCGAGATTTGGTGATTAACGCCCTTCGTATGCGACCAGACAGAATCATCGTCGGTGAGTGTCGTGGCGGTGAGGCATTTGAAATGCTTCAAGCGATGAACACCGGTCACGATGGATCTATGTCAACACTGCACGCGAACACCCCTCGTGATGCAATTGCGCGTGTCGAGAGTATGGTAATGATGGCTACAGCAAGCCTACCGCTTGAGGCGATTCGTCGCACTATCGTGAGTGCGGTCGATCTGATCGTCCAAGTACGAAGACTGCATGATGGTAGTCGTAAAATATTGTTCATCAGTGAGATCGTTGGCCTCGAAGGGGACAGCGTGGTGATGGAAGATATTTTCCGCTTTGAGAACAATGGCGTAGGCGATGAAGGAAAAATCTCAGGTGAGTTCCGAACGCCAGGTCTTTCTAAGCGTTCTGTGATTTATGAGAGAGCTAAGTTCTTCGGCTTAGATGGGGCACTTCAGGAGTTGTTCTCATGATGCTGATCATCATTTCACTATGGGTTGCTGTCGCGTTATTCCTGTTTATTGGTCATGTGAAAAGAC
>NZ_JAWOUS010000685.1:0-592 GCF_033339495.1 Vibrio sp. 2134-1 | reverse complement strand
CCTTGTGTCAACGTGCCTGTTTTATCAAACGCGACCGACTCCACTTTGCCAAGCAACTCAAGCGCTGCCCCACCTTTGATCAATGCACCACGGCGTGCAGCAGCAGCCAGACCCGACGTAATCGCAGCAGGCGTTGAAATAACCAAGGAACAAGGACAAGCGATTAAGAGCAATGCCAAACCACGGTACACCCATGTTTCCCAAGGTTGAGCGAACAGTAATGGTGGCGTAACGATGACGGCAAGAGACACCAGCATCATAAGTGGCGTGTACCAGCGACTAAATTTATCGAGGAATCGTTCTAACGGCGCTTTGCGCGATTCAGCTTCTTCAATCAAATGAAGGATGCGGTCAATGGCATTTTCACCTTGGCGGGAGGTCACTTGCACCTGCACTACTTTATCGACTACCACAGCCCCCGCCATGATTTTCCCGCCTTCTTCATGCTCAGCAGGAACTGATTCACCGGTCAATGCACTTTCATCAAAGCTGGCTAACGTCGTCATCAATACACCATCAGCTGGCAAACGACCGCCAGGTGCCACTTCAATGACGTCCCCAGGTTGAAGCTGAGACGCTGGTACTTCTTTGC
>NZ_JAWOUS010000684.1:0-593 GCF_033339495.1 Vibrio sp. 2134-1 | reverse complement strand
GAATGATCCAACGAGATAGAGCAGAAGCAGCTGGTTGGGAAATCGTCAAAGAGCGTCAACACAAGGCTATACAGTTAAAAGCCAAACCAAGCTTTAGTAACCTTTTGGTTTGGAAGCTGATTTATGAAACGGAAGATAACTACTATGTGGATGCGGTAAGAGTGGGGCGCTCAATAAAAATCTATCCTGGCGAATCCACACCAAAGCTCAATGTAAAAACACAATTTCCATGGCTCGACCCGCAATCGCAGCAAGCGAAAGATATTGAACGTTTCCGTTGGTTTTCAAATGGTTTTGTAGTGCAAGACCCGGATGACGAAATGCGAATTGTTGATGTGCGTTACTCCATCGTGCCAAACCAAATTAATGCGCTGTGGGGCATCAATCTATCCCCGAAAGCCAGCGCGGACGAACACGTCGAATACACTGCTCATCGAGGTAGTACAGTGGAAGACCGCCAAACTTTTCTCAATATGCTTGCGGACTTTGATTGAGCGTTTACTTGGGTTACATGGGGAGCGACTCGGTGACTATCAAGCCGATTGAAAGTCCTTCACCAGCGTCGGCTTATTTGCAAAGAAGATCTTGCTAAA
>NZ_JAWOUS010000683.1:0-593 GCF_033339495.1 Vibrio sp. 2134-1 | reverse complement strand
CTGTTGATTGGTATCGGAGTTTGGATTTCTCCAAGTATTGAACAAACCTTCTTTGGTGGCGACATGCGCTTGTTTTTGACCAATCACGGGATTGGTTTTGATCAGCGTAATTCCTTGGTGGTTGGCCTTGCGATGGGCTTTGCCGTGATTCCTACCATTTTTACCATTGCGGAAGATGCCATTTTCTCTGTACCGAAGCACTTGTCTGATGGATCGTTAGCGCTTGGGGCCACTCCTTGGCAAACCTTGATTTACGTCGTGCTACTTACGGCCAGCCCAGGTATTTTCTCCGCCATTATGATGGGGCTTGGACGTGCGGTTGGTGAGACGATGATTGTCTTGATGGCGACTGGCAACACGCCGTTGATGGACTGGAACATTTTAGAAGGACTTCGCAGCTTATCGGCAACCATTGCGGTGGAGTTGCCAGAGTCAGAGGTTGGCAGTTCGCATTATCGTTTGTTGTTCCTCGCTGCGTTGATTTTGTTTGTCTTCACCTTTGCTGTGAACGCGCTGGCAGAGTTGGTACGTCAAAGATTGAGAGATAAATACCGTGCGTTGTAGTTTAGATCAGGAAAAAGAGCGAGTGACTG
>NZ_JAWOUS010000682.1:0-593 GCF_033339495.1 Vibrio sp. 2134-1 | reverse complement strand
TGCAGGGCAACGGTTTGTTTTATTCGGTCAAAGATAAGGCATTACCTTGGTAATTTAAATGCCGGCACCATGTCCAGATTCTGTTTGTTCCTCTTCTTCTTTGAGTTCAGCCATTTCTTCTTGCTGCTGTGCTTTCTCGATGCTCAACCACCAAACGAACAACTCATACCAAATCGCCAGAATAACCGCACCTAGGAACAGGCCAACGATGCCGTAGAAAAGCATACCGCCGATGGCCCCAAGCAGAATCACTGGCATTGGTACGTCTACACCACGGCCCATGAACATTGGTTTTAGTAAGTTCTCAGACAGCGCACCGACAACCGCCCACACGGTAAACATGGTCGCGGTTGTGCTGTCTTGCGTCATGTACATGTAGCCAATCACTGGCAATACGGCAAGCAGCGCAGGAAGCTGAGCGATACACAAAATCATCAGAATCAGAGTGAGCAAACCAGCAGCAGGAACGTCAAACACGAAGAAGCCAGCACCAATCAATAGCGCTTGAATCGCAGCCACACCAACTACGCCCAGCAGCACGCTTTTAATGGTCGCGGCGATAAGCGTTGTCCAGCTTTTCGCGTTTTCGCCAG
>NZ_JAWOUS010000681.1:0-593 GCF_033339495.1 Vibrio sp. 2134-1 | reverse complement strand
CCATTCTTTATCATTACGCTTGCGCCTGTCCTTGCGGTTCTATGGGTGAAACTAGGTAAACGTGAACCAAACTCACCAGCGAAATTTGCTTTAGCCATGTTCTTCTTGGCACTAGGCTTCCTATGCATGGTTGGTGCAGTAATGGAGCAAGGTGGTGATACTAACGTGAAAACATCCATGCTATGGCTAGTTGGCGCGTTCTTCTTCCATACTTTGGGCGAACTGTGTCTATCCCCTATTGGTCTGTCTCTTGTAACCAAACTGGCTCCGCTACGTCTTGCATCGTTGATGATGGGTGCATGGTTTGGTTGTAACGCTATTGCGAACTATGTCGCTGGTTACGTGGGTTCTCATGTGGGTGAACTTGGTGCAATGGCTATCTTTAGTGGCATCGCAGTAACCGCATTGATCAGTGGTGTGATTCTAATGTTATTCTCGAACACGCTTGTTCGTTGGATGCACGGTGCAGAAAACACTCACAGCACTGCAGAACAAATTGAAGAGCAACAAACACAAGTTGCTTAACATGGTTTCAAAGTTATTAAAAAGGGTCGCAATCGCGTCCCTTTTCTGTATTCATTCAGTGCAGAATA
>NZ_JAWOUS010000680.1:0-594 GCF_033339495.1 Vibrio sp. 2134-1 | reverse complement strand
CGAGCGTGAAAGTGACATTGCAGCTCTTCGTTGTGAAAGGAGAGGTTGTTGAAAGTACTGAAAGGCAAACGCGCTCATCCATAAGCGCTTTGTTCAGGCGTGAGCAAGGTTAGCTCATCAACCCTAATAAATATTCCGATGCGGCTTTTGGATCTTCTGCGTGGAAAATCGCTGAAACCAAAGCTAAGCCATGAACACCAGTGGCGCTGAGTTGCGGAATGTTACTTTCGTTAATGCCGCCAATGGCAACAATCGGCAGTGAAGTCGTCTCTAACGCCATTTTCAAACCATCAATACCCCAATGTTTTTTGGTGTTGGTTTTGGTTGGCGTCGCGAAGATCGCGCTCAAACCGATGTAATCAATCGGCAGAGAGTTTACTTCTGCCAGCTGCTCTTCAGTCTCAATCGATAAGCCGAGAATCTTGTTTGGGCCAATCAATTGACGAGCGATCTCTGCTGGCATGTCTGACTGCCCGAGGTGAACACCATCGGCATCGACGGCAAGGGCAACATCAACACGATCATTGATGATTAACGGGACGCCAGTGCCTTCAAGGATCGTCTTCACGGCTTGAGCTCGTTCAATAAATGCAC
>NZ_JAWOUS010000679.1:0-594 GCF_033339495.1 Vibrio sp. 2134-1 | reverse complement strand
GGTGAAATTGGTTTTATTGATAGCGGTGGTATTACAAATTGGCATCGCAATCAGCAGTGAAGGGCTCACTCGCTCGTTAGCGGAATTGACGGCGTTTTTAATCGCTATCGCGTTGGTGTTTGCGCTCAAGAGTGACAAACAAGAGTCAACCTCCGACCAACGCGATAAGTCGACAACGATTATCTAAGTGCTAGCCAGCTTAGTGACGTGGTGGAAATTAATACCCATAAAGTCACACCAAACAACAGCGGTTTAGGGCCCGAAGATTTCAGTTTCGAAATCGAAATACTACATCCTATCAAGAATAAGCACACCACCAGAGCTTGCTTCGCAATGGTAAAAATACCGTGATACACCACCTCAAATTGTGGAAAGAAATCACTAAAGGCGATGGCCGCGCAATACCAGAAAATGAAGTAAGGAATCACTAACTTTTTCGAACCGTTCTCTTTGTTCCCACGTGAGAAAATCACGGCGCTAATCAAAGCAACAGGAATGATCCACAAGGCTCGCGCCAGTTTGAGCGTGGTTGCAGTTGTCAGTGCCTCTTCACTGTAGGCAGAGGCAGCGCCAACAACAGACGATGTATCATGA
>NZ_JAWOUS010000678.1:0-595 GCF_033339495.1 Vibrio sp. 2134-1 | reverse complement strand
ATCAAATCTAGAGTGGTTACGTACTCTTAAAAAGGATAATCAATTTTTTCAAGCAGAAGACGGCATACGTGATGAAAGGCATCAAATACGACACCATGTTGGCGTCTTACGTTTACAACAGCGTAGGCGGCAAACACGACATGGACAGCTTGGCACTTCGTTTCCTACAACACAGCTGCATTTCATTCGAACAAATCGCGGGTAAAGGTAAAAACCAACTGACCTTCAACCAAATTGAGCTTGAGCAAGCATCGCCATACGCAGCAGAAGATGCAGACGTCACGCTTCGTCTGCACAATCGTCTGTTTGCTAACATCGAACAAGATGAAAAGCTAAAATCGGTTTACGAAGAAATCGAAATGCCGCTAGTCCCTGTTTTGTCTCGCATTGAGCGCACTGGTGTTCTGATTGATGACATGAAGCTGAGCGCTCAATCGGTAGAAATCGCGGCCCGTTTAGAAGAGCTTGAACAAAAAGCTTACGAAATCGCAGAACAAGAGTTCAACATGAACTCGCCAAAGCAGTTGCAAGCCATCCTATTTGAAAAAATCGGTCTACCTGTTGTGAAAAAAACGCGAGCGGGCACACCTTCAAC
>NZ_JAWOUS010000677.1:0-596 GCF_033339495.1 Vibrio sp. 2134-1 | reverse complement strand
CTTCGAAGTACTCGTTTTTGCTTGGGATAAAGTGAGGCGTCACCAAAAACTTCACACGAATGTCTTCAGCGTTGAGCAATTCCGACGCATTCTCATCAACGGGGGTTTTGCTTCCTTTCGGAATCGAGTTAATCAGCATTTTGGTGTATTCATGCTGAGGTTCAGAAAACAAGTGCTCAGTGATGCCTTCTTCAACGACCTCACCTTTGCACATCACCAACACACGATCGGCAAAGTGTTTCACCACGCCTAGGTCATGGGTGATAAATAAAATAGCCATCCCCATTTTTGCTTGAATCTCTTTAATCAGCAGTAGCACTTCCGCCTGAACGGTAACGTCAAGCGCGGTTGTCGGTTCATCGGCAATTAAGATGTCTGGTTCGTTAATTAGCGCCATGGCAATCATGATGCGCTGTAACTGACCACCAGAAAACTCATGTGGATACTTATCATAGGCTTGTTGCGGGTTCGGCAAATGAACCAAATCAAACAGTTCAAGCACACGTTCTTTGGCTTTGCGCTGATTGACTGAGCGATGACACATCATGGCTTCCGCCACTTGAATACCGACCCGCATGTACGGATTCAGTGAAGTC
>NZ_JAWOUS010000676.1:0-596 GCF_033339495.1 Vibrio sp. 2134-1 | reverse complement strand
TAACGCAGCGGACGGCGAGCTGCTTGGCTTCTCTATGCTGCAAGAATCGGTGGATCAAGCCTCTTACATGTACTCAGACAACAAATACTTAGCGGAAATGGCGAAGTTGGTGTCCGATGGCGTAGAAGGTAAAGACCGCGCGCAAGAATTCCTGAACGGCGCAGAAAAAATCAAAACGTACATTAACCAATGTATGTTTGATGAAAGCACAGGATTCTTCTACGACATTCACTTAAATGTGGCTGAAGATGGCACTACTCCTGCGCCTCTTGCAAATGGCTGTGCGGGTTTGCCTATTGTAGAGCGTGGACGTGGCCCTGAAGGTTGGTCGCCGCTGTTTAATGGTGCAGCAACGCAAGAGCGTGCCGATAAAGTGATCGCGGTGATGCGTGATCAAGACGAGTTCAACACGCCAGATAAATTCCAAGGAACGGGTGTGCCTTTGCCGACCGCATCGCAAACCAACCCTGCTTACGGTAAAGATGTGTACTGGCGAGGTCGTGTGTGGCTAGACCAAGTGTACTTTGGCTTCCGTGCGATGGAAAACTACGGCTACAAAGAAGAAGCGATTGCAATGGCGAATGAGTTGTTTAACA
>NZ_JAWOUS010000675.1:0-597 GCF_033339495.1 Vibrio sp. 2134-1 | reverse complement strand
CAATGGTTTGATACTTTGCAAAATGATAAGCGAACCTTAACTCATATTCGTGACTTCAAATTAGCGTCTGAACTTAAATACTTATTGCCGGATTCACACCGCAAAGGATTCTACAGTTTCTACACTAACGGTACGCTTCAGAGTCATTACACGACCAGTGAAAAACTGGTGTTGTTTAAGCGAGCTTATAAACAAGCGCCTGCGGTGGCGGCAATGTCGAACAATGAACGCTATCTGATTACTTGGAATGATGACTCGTTAAAGGTGGCGGAGGTCGATAACTCTTACCCTGAAGTCTCGCTTTCTTCACTGTGGCAGAAAGTGTGGTACGAAGGCTATCCAGAGCCTGAATTTGTATGGCAATCTACATCGGCCAGCGATAACTTTGAAGCCAAATTTAGCTTGGTGCCGATTGCGTTCGGCACGATAAAAGCGGCTATGTTTGCGATGCTGTTTTCAGTGCCTTTGGCGGTGCTAGGCGCTATTTATACGGCGTATTTTATGTCGCCACGCATGCGTCGAGTGGTTAAGCCGTCCATTGAATTGATGGAAGCACTGCCGACCGTCATCATCGGTTTCCTTGCAGGATTATGGTTT
>NZ_JAWOUS010000674.1:0-597 GCF_033339495.1 Vibrio sp. 2134-1 | reverse complement strand
CGCGAAATATGGCTATACCACGGCTCAAGAAGGGCGAGCAACATCAGAAGGTTATGAAGCGATGAAACGCGCGTCGAAAAACGACAAGCTGATGATCGATTTGGTTGCGTACGCCGATATGGTATCGAGCAGTGATTTTATGGACTCAGAATACAACACGCCAGAGTACACAAACCATTTCCGCATCGGTGGCGTAAAGCTGAACTTTGATGGATCTCCACAAGGTAAAACGGCATGGCTAAGTCAGCCTTACTTCCACCCGCCACATGGACAAGATAAAGACTACGCTGGCTACCCAACCTTTGAAGATCAACAAGCTTACGATTACGTAGAAACGGCCTTTAAAAATGAATGGCAAGTGCTGACGCATGCCAATGGTGACGCTGCGATCGAGCAATTTATCAACGCAGTGACCAAAGCAAATGAAAAGCTAGGAAAACAAGACCGCCGACCTGTACTCATTCACGGCCAAACCATGCGCCAAGACCAAGTGGATCGCTTAGCTGCGCAAGGCATCTTCCCTTCTCTATTCCCAATGCATACTTTTTATTGGGGTGACTGGCATGTAGACTCGGTGCTCGGCCATCCTCGTGCCGA
>NZ_JAWOUS010000673.1:0-597 GCF_033339495.1 Vibrio sp. 2134-1 | reverse complement strand
TAGTGTGCCGTTCTGGCGCATTGACGGTATCTGAAGTCTCAGCAGCAGGTGTAGGCGCGATTTTTATCCCGTTCATGCATAAAGACCGTCAACAGGCACTGAATGCCGACCACTTAGTGGAATGCGGTGCTGCGAAGATGATTGAACAACCTGATTTAACCGTGGAGTCTTTGACTCAACAGATCCAACAATTGGATCGCCAAGCTTTACTTTCAATGGCTCAAAAGGCACGCAGTGCCGCAAAATTAGATGCTGACAAAGTTGTCGCACAAGCCATTGTCGCTTTGACCGAAAAGCGTTAACGAATTATTGAGAATCGAATTAATGACTATCCAACATACACAAGACTTAGCTCAGATTCGCGCGATGGTACCAGAAATGCGTCGCGTGAAATGCATCCACTTCATCGGTATCGGTGGTGCGGGCATGAGCGGCATTGCTGAAGTTCTTCTAAACGAAGGTTATGAAATCACGGGTTCAGACTTGTCTGAAAACCCAGTAACCGAGCGCTTAGTGTCGAAAGGGGCAACCGTATTTATTGGTCACCAAGCAAGTAATGTCGAAAAGGCTAGTGTGGTAGTCGTTTCCACCGCGATT
>NZ_JAWOUS010000672.1:0-598 GCF_033339495.1 Vibrio sp. 2134-1 | reverse complement strand
AAATCATCTTGAGATCTTACGAAGCGGTCGTGGACGGTATCGCGAGCCTGATCGGTCCGTTTTGTGAAATCGTTCTTCACTCTCTAGAAGACTTAAATACCTCTGCAATCAAAATCGCCAATGGCGAAAACACCGGCCGCCAAGTAGGTTCGCCTATTACTGACTTAGCGCTAAAAATGCTGAAAGACATTGAAGGCTCTGAGCGTAATTTCTCACGTTCTTACTTCACACGTGCCAAAGGCGGCGTACTAATGAAGTCAATCACTGTTGCGATCCGCAACGGGGAAAATCGTGTGATTGGTTTGCTGTGTATCAACGTGGATATGGATGCACCGATGCAGGCGTTTTTAAAGGCAATGCTGCCTCAGCAACACACCGAGTGTTGTGTTGGTGGAGCTCGCTCACCAGAAACGTTTGCGCGTAATATCGATGAAACCATCATCAGTACGATAGAAACCGTGCAAACAGAAGTGTGGGAAAATGAAGCCATTGCGCCTTCTAAACGCAACCGTGAATTGGTGACGCGACTGCATGGCCTAGGCATTTTTAAATACAAAGATGCTGTTTTAATGGTTGCAAACCATCTTGGTATATCGCG
>NZ_JAWOUS010000671.1:0-598 GCF_033339495.1 Vibrio sp. 2134-1 | reverse complement strand
ATCTTCCGTTAGCGCTTTAGAGGCTTCAAACTCATAGCCTTCGTTTGGCCAATAACCGATAAACTGGGCGCCGGTTGCTTTTAGCTCGTCGTGCAGTAGGCCCATGGCATCAAGGTACCATTCACCGTAGCCTTCTTGGTCGCCAAGACCAAATAGGGCCACAACTTTGCCTTTCAACGGCGTAGACGCGATGTCTTGCCAAATAGCGCTCCAATCTTCTTGGATCTCACCAAAGTCCCAAGTCGAGATGCCTAGAAGCAATAAATCATACTCAGCCATCAGAGATAGCGGCGTCTCTTTCACATTGTGAATATCGACAAGGTCTGCACCAATAATGTTGCGAATTTTCTCTGCTGCCATCTCGGTGTAGCAGGTTGTTGAGCCGTAAAAGAGTCCGATTTTCATTATATTCGTCGTTTTTTGTGTTGCTGTTGCAGAGGATTTTAACCTTAAACTGCCTAGGAATGCAGCGAATATCGTGAGATTCCCCACCTGAGCCAATTTTTTATAGCATTCACACTGGCGCTGTCTTACTCTCACTGGGTATAGATGAACAATAAAAGGAAGCGTGAATGACGGCACAACAGCCTGTCAATCA
>NZ_JAWOUS010000670.1:0-598 GCF_033339495.1 Vibrio sp. 2134-1 | reverse complement strand
AAGCTCTTGACCCAATTAGCCCACAATACTTAGCCGATACTTTTAGTTGGGCAGCGATCGGCGCACGCACAACAGAATCACAAACACACCGTGAGATGGCTAGTGGTCTTTCGATGCCGATTGGCTTTAAGAACGGCACAGATGGCAGTTTGGCAACCGCAATCAATGCGATGCAGGCAGCCTCTTCTAGCCACCGCTTTATGGGTATCAACCGAGAAGGTCAAGTTGCGTTGCTCACAACCCAAGGTAACCCGAATGGCCACGTGATCCTACGTGGTGGTAAACAGACGAACTACGATTCAGTATCCGTTACGGAATGCGAACAAGAAATGGCGAAATCAGGTCTTGAAGCGTCATTGATGGTGGATTGCAGCCATGCAAACTCACGCAAAGATTACCGTCGTCAGCCATTGGTCGCAGAAGATGTGATTCACCAAATCCGTGAAGGGAACAAGTCGATCATCGGTTTGATGATCGAGAGCCACATCAATGAAGGTAATCAATCTTCTGAGCTGGCGTTGGATGAGATGAAATACGGCGTATCTATCACTGACGCTTGTATTAATTGGGAGTCAACTGAGGCACTATTACGTCATGC
>NZ_JAWOUS010000669.1:0-599 GCF_033339495.1 Vibrio sp. 2134-1 | reverse complement strand
CTGCCAGGCTTGTTGCTGTTGCGACCAACTCCAGAATTTGTCACCAGACAGGCTACGCGCAACCAAAGATACACGGCCCAAGTAAAGGACATCTGCTTCCACTTTTTCGTTAGCATCTAGGTTAATTTTGCCTTGGTAGATACCAAGCTTGGTGCCGTAGTCCATTTCAATTTGGTAGGCTTCTAGGATTCGACGGAATTTCTCTGCGTCGGCAACATCGGCTCGCGTCATCAGATCATCAAGCTTCGCAATGCGTTCTTCACGCTGAGCTTTACGAATAGGTTTGTCGCTGGCCACTATGCGCTTGAGTCCTTCAAGCATGTGATACATCAATGGCACGACACCCTGACGAGTTTGAGCAATCTGCTCAATTTGCTCGTTCAAACTGTTCACTTCTTGATGTTGGCTTTCGACCAAACTTGAAAGATGATCACGATAAATCTTCAAGTTGCTGACTTCTTCCTGAAGCTGTTCGATTTCCGCTTCCAGCGTCAGAGCCTTTTCTGCGCTTGCATCAATACGTTTTTGGCTAACCGCTGATGCTTGGTTAGTTTTACTCTGCACTGCTTGTGCATCGTTTAAATTCGCTGCGTGGGCAG
>NZ_JAWOUS010000668.1:0-599 GCF_033339495.1 Vibrio sp. 2134-1 | reverse complement strand
GCTTGAAACAAGTTGAAGCGGATCTAAGTGCGATCGAAGCGCGCAACCTGTTTCGTGAAGATGCGATTGAAGTGCGTAAAGCGATTGAAGCGTATGTGCAGTACTCACAGCGCTCTGTAGCGTTTTTCAACCAATACGATCAAGGTCTGAAATCAGACAACGAATACCGTGCATTTATTTCTGAGTACCGCCGTGTTGGTAATGAAATGGTGCAAGGCATCAACACTTTGTCTAAACACGTGAACGATCAAGCGGTTGAATCAACAGCAAAAAGTAACGCACAAAACGAGCGTGTTCAAACTAATGCGATGCTGACGGTTCTTGCTGTGTTTGTGTTCTCGCTTATTGGCGCTTGGTTCCTATCTGGCATGATTGTTACACCAATCCAAAAGCTGCAACGTGTGATGCGTGAATTGGCGGCTGGTAACCTTTCTGTTCGTGCGGATGTCGAAGGCGACAACGAGATTGCTCAGCTAAGCAAAGACGTTAACCAAACCGCGTCTCAACTTTACAGCATCGTTGATCAGTTAACTCGAATCAGTGAAGAAGTGGCGTCTGCATCGACAGAACTTGCTGCAGTAATGACGCAAGCAGAAGCG
>NZ_JAWOUS010000667.1:0-600 GCF_033339495.1 Vibrio sp. 2134-1 | reverse complement strand
ATCAGCAATACCGCGTAAGTTTGAGTTTGTTCGCCTACCAGTACGTTATCGCATTAGATAAAGCAGTGGCGAGTTTAAATAAGCACGAGAGCAACTCCGTTACAGAAGATGAAGTGGACGAAGTCATTGAGTTGACGCTTGAGATCTTAAAACGCTTGAGACGCTCTATCCCTTATGAAGAAAACTTAAAGCGTTACTACGTTAATATTGATAACTATTTGTCGTGGTATACCGAGCAGAAGTTTTTGTCTCTCGTCGCTCATCTTCCTCGAGAAGGCGATTACAGCACCATTAAACAGCGTTTGATTACTCTGTGTGAGAAAGAACAAGCACATCGCAAGCTAAACAAATACAACTCTCCACGCGTGGTTGAAGACGTGACGCGTCTTTCAAACAAAATGCGTTTGTTAAGACGTCTGATTGAACACCCTATTGTTTTGCGTGAGCAAACTATCTCCATGGGTAACAACATCAAGCGAGCGATTAAAGGGATTGCAACGGGCTTGGTTATGGTCGTAGTGACATCGACCGTTATTCTAGCCCGAGACTACCTTGGCGAGATCTCAGCGTCTTTCATTATAGCGATGTCTTTTATCTATG
>NZ_JAWOUS010000666.1:0-600 GCF_033339495.1 Vibrio sp. 2134-1 | reverse complement strand
CGTAATCGATATCAATGATCCCGCCAGTTTTGGAATCATCAATTTTTGTAGCGATTCGTACGATAGGTTCGACAATGTATCGGTTAAGTAAATAGTACCCAACGAGAACGCATAGCAATAAGAATGGGATGATGCCGCCTTCAACACTCATGACTTGCTCGAACACTTGATCTGCCACTTTCGCCTTAGCATTGACAACTTCTAGCTTCCAATGAAATTCACCAAAATCGAGTTTACTAATGTACATTTGTTTGGTGATTTGAAAGTTGTGTTCGATGATGACATTCGAGTTAGCATCTCGAATGACCACACCCAAAGAGTATTGGTTGGTGTGCTCACGAATGAACTGGAATAAGGCCTCCAAAGAAAGGTCGACCGTCGCAACGCCTGCAAACTCTCCATTTTTATAATACGGCGCAGAGGCGGTAATCATTTGAACTTGAGTGAAAGTATCAATATACACCGCAGACCAACTCACCGAGCCTGACGGTCGTTCAGCGGCTGCGCGATACCACGGCTCATTGTCATAACCGCCAGATTCTGGATTGTTGTATGAATGAATCTGATCGATGTTCCCCTCACTGTTCTTGTTAAAGAACA
>NZ_JAWOUS010000665.1:0-601 GCF_033339495.1 Vibrio sp. 2134-1 | reverse complement strand
TCATGTCCGAAGTGATCAAAACAGCCAGTGCCCAATTGACGGATGAAACTAAACCTAATGGCGTGTTTTTATTAACTGGCCCTAGTGGTGTCGGAAAAACGGAATCCGCTCTTGCTATCGCAGAGAAAGTTTATGGGAGCGAAGACAACGTAACCACGATAAATATGTCGGAATTCAAAGAAGAGCATAAGGTTTCATTGTTGTTAGGCTCTCCTCCTGGATATGTCGGATACGGTGAGGGGGGCGTTCTAACGGAAGCCGTAAGGCGTAAACCTTACAGTGTGATTCTGTTGGATGAAATGGAAAAAGCGCACCCCGGTGTGCAAGATATTTTCTATCAAGTGTTTGATAAAGGCTCCATTAAAGATGGTGAAGGTCGAGATATCGATTTTAAAAACACCATCATTATCATGACGGCGAATACTGGCACAGAAACCACAATGTCTCTCTATGCAGATCCAGACTTAGCGCCAGAACCGGAAGCTCTAAAAGAAGCGCTTAGAGATGATTTGCTAACATATTTTAAACCTGCATTTTTGGGGCGGGTTAATGTATTACCTTACTTGCCTCTCGGAAAAGAAGTCCTAACGGAAATAACTAA
>NZ_JAWOUS010000664.1:0-601 GCF_033339495.1 Vibrio sp. 2134-1 | reverse complement strand
TCTTTCTGGCCGAGCGAAACCTTCTACGGCGCAAAAAGACAAGAACAACGGGAACGTCATGCTCGCTACCACGATACGACGTATAACCTAGAGCCCGATATCAAATCGACCCCAGGAGGTCTTCGCGATATTCACACTTTGAGCTGGGTAGCGCGTCGTCACTTTGGCGCCACATCTCTGCTAGAGATGAGCCGTTACGGCTTTCTTACCGATGCGGAGTATCGCGAACTGGTGGAGTGTCAGGACTTCTTGTGGCGTGTCCGCTTTGCGCTGCACATTGAACTTCGCCGATACGACAACCGTTTGACCTTCGCACATCAAGCACAAGTGGCCGAAAACCTCGGTTATGTTGGTGAAGGCAATCGCGGCGTCGAGATGATGATGAAAGAGTTTTATCGCACACTTCGTCGCGTCGCAGAATTAAACAAAATGCTGCTCAAACTGTTTGATCAAGCCATCATCAATGGTGGTGCAACTGAAAACGCAGAAATTTTGGATGCAGATTTTCAACGCCGTGGATCGTTAATCGAAGCCAGAAAACCCGCGCTATTCCAAGCCAGACCTGAAACTATTCTTGATATGTTTTTGCATATCGCGAACG
>NZ_JAWOUS010000663.1:0-601 GCF_033339495.1 Vibrio sp. 2134-1 | reverse complement strand
TTACGCCATTGATAGAAGAATATTACTCCAAGACCAATCCCTCGCATTGCCATAAAGCTGGTCATCGCAAACCACAGTGCATGGTTTTGCCAGCCAGAGAACAAAAAGAAGATTACAAAGAAACAGCAAGTCGCCACGAACATACTGTTCCGCATATCTTTACCTTTGGTGGCACCAACAAAAATGCCATCGAATAAGAAACACCACATGGATGCCAACGGCATCACCACCAGCCAAGGTAGATAGATCGCTGCTTGCTGCTGCACAATCGCAATAGAAGTGATCATGGCGATCAAATTCGATCCGGCTAAGCCAAATACCGCAGTAAGCCCTAAGCAGATGATCAGACTCCAAAAGAATGTCCCCACCAGAGAATCACTAAGCTGAGCTCGGTCTTTCGCGCCAATCGCTTTCCCCACCATCGCTTCCATCGCGTAGGCAAAACCATCCATGCCGTAGGAAATCATCATCAAGAAGCTCATCAACACAGCGTTTGCCGCGACAACATCATCACCAAAGCTCGCGCCCTGAAACGTCATAAAGCTAAACGCGGCTTGCAAGCACAATGAACGCAGAAAGATATCGCGATTGAGTTTCACAA
>NZ_JAWOUS010000662.1:0-601 GCF_033339495.1 Vibrio sp. 2134-1 | reverse complement strand
CGCGCGCGGTATCGAAGATTTAGAAGATCGTCTGATTCGTCTGATTGGCGATCCAGAAACACGCTACCGTGAAGACCCTGTGCGCATGCTGCGTGCGGTTCGCTTTGCCGTGAAACTGGACTTTGATATTGAAGAAGACACCGCAGCACCAATCGAAGAGATGGCGCCGCTACTGCGTGAAATTCCTTCCGCTCGTCTTTTCGAAGAGTCACTCAAACTCTTGCAGTCAGGCCATGGTCTAGAGACATACCACCTGCTACGTGAATACAACTTATTCCAACAGCTGTTCCCAGCCATTTCGGAGCACTTCACAGAAGACTACTCGTCGCATACTGAACAAATGCTCGATCTTGTGTTGGATTCCACAGACATGCGTATTGAAGATGGCAAGCGCATTAACCCAGCATTTATGTTTGCTGCAATGCTGTGGTACCCGCTTTGTGCACTAGCAGACAAACTCATGGATCAGCATAACTTGTGTCATTACGACGCGATCATGGAAGCGAGCAATATCATTCTTGATGATCAAGTTCGCACCATCGCAATTCCACGTCGCCATACTGCGACCATCCGTGAGATTTGGCAGCTGCAATTGCGCCTT
>NZ_JAWOUS010000661.1:0-602 GCF_033339495.1 Vibrio sp. 2134-1 | reverse complement strand
AGGACTGCTTCATTACTTTCTTTTCTCTCAACTCTTTTTATTTCATCGTGTTATTCAATTTGTCCTTAAAAAATAAGTAATATAAATATTATTAAATTCCATCTTGTAAATCCTATTGATATTCATCAACTAAGAATTAATCAAAAAGATAGTTCACTGCTTCCAGTCATTTTCAATCTAATTTCAATATAAAAAATAAAACAGTGTTGAATTAATTTTTGATCTTTCCAACTCCCTATACATACTTAATCCATAAGCATAAAGGTAAATGCTTATATTTTAGGTAAGTAGAAAAGTCTTTCCTACCGTTTTATTGATAACTGAGTTGGTCCTCACCACACCAAAGGTAGAGCTTGTTCCAGCACGGTTGGGCACACAATGGGAGACACCATTTACTGCGGTATGTGTGAGCGGTATTAAGGTAGTGAGACATGTTTTTGTTTGAGCACTTAGCACGCCAAATACACAAACTTTGGGTAACAGGCGTAATAAAGTCTTAAACATAGAGGGTGATCGTTATGAAATTATTAGCCGGAATACTATTAATATGTTCAGCTACAATTCCATTTACTATTCAAGCAAATGGCGCTTCAGGAGGAAGA
>NZ_JAWOUS010000660.1:0-602 GCF_033339495.1 Vibrio sp. 2134-1 | reverse complement strand
ATGATCGGATGTACCAATGCATTGAGCCAAGCTTTTTCTTCTGGATTAGAAAAGATTTTTTCGCGTAACTTGGCACGATCTAAGGTGTTGTCGTCATGCGTAATGTCTTGACCAAAATGTTGAATGATTGCATTTAACCCGGGAGTTCCAGGTTCGACGACTTCTCGTGCGACAATGTCTGCATCGACAATATCAATTTTAAACTGCTGCTTGAACAGATTCGTTACGGTAGTTTTACCGCTGGCGATACCACCCGTTAAGCCTATTACCAAAGCCATTTACACCCCTAAAATTGACGTGAAGTACCAACTTAGAATTTGATCGCCCCAGATTAAGCTTACCCATCCTGCAATCGCTAAATATGGGCCGAAAGGGAAAGCTTTCTCTATACCTTGTTTTTGTAGTCGTAACTGAACGAGCCCGAATATCACACCGACGACGGAAGAAAGTAGGATGATCATTGGTAATGATTGCCATCCTAGCCAAGCGCCAAGGGCAGCCAGCAATTTAAAATCACCGTAACCCATGCCTTCTTTACCAGTAAGAAGTTTGAAACCCCAATATACCGACCAAAGACACAAATAACCGGCAATCGCACCAAT
>NZ_JAWOUS010000659.1:0-603 GCF_033339495.1 Vibrio sp. 2134-1 | reverse complement strand
ATGGTAATGAAGCCAGTAAAAGACCTCGTTGCAAATCCTCTTTATCCCTTTTCTAAGCCTGAACGGATTATTGTGCCGGTATCGATACTTCCTACCACCAAAACACCATATAAAAGCCACTTTGAGATTGCGACTTGCTGTCTCATACAACTGGCGTATCGAAAAGCAACCCAAAAGCGCTCTTGCTCACAGCCCACCGCGTGCTGCCCCATGGGCTTTCACATGTGAAAGTACATCATCCCTCATGCACTACAAATAGGCCAAATCCCACAATAATCTAGAAATTTACCAACACAATCCCATCAAAAAAATAATCGACGCAAAGGTCCCACAATGATTGGAGTACAACTCCCCTACATCCCCGCCAAAACAATAAAGCAACGAAAATAATCCGTAACAACGTCCCACAAAGATAGGTATCTGGAAAGCACAGGGATAGGTCCCAGGAGAGGAATCGCTGTCATGCTTACCAATCAACGGTGGGACACGAGGAAAATTACGCACCCCAAAAGGGCAATTACAGATGCGTAAGTAATAGTACGTTTGCGCTACCTTGAGCAAAACAAACAAGGAGCCAATATGACTGTATTAAATGAACATTCC
>NZ_JAWOUS010000658.1:0-604 GCF_033339495.1 Vibrio sp. 2134-1 | reverse complement strand
AAGGCGCGATCATGCGCGAAGGCATGAAAGTAGTGATTGCTGGTCGTCCAAATGCGGGTAAATCAAGCCTACTGAACGCGCTGTCGGGCAAAGAGTCCGCAATCGTAACAGACATAGCAGGTACCACGCGTGACGTGCTGCGTGAGCACATCCATATTGACGGTATGCCTTTGCACATCATCGATACTGCTGGCTTGCGTGACGCTTCTGATGAAGTCGAAAAAATCGGTATCGAACGCGCTTGGGATGAAATCGCGCAAGCCGCCCGCGTATTGTTTATGGTGGATGGCACAACGACCGATGCCACCGATCCAAAAGAAATTTGGCCCGATTTTGTCGATCGCCTGCCAGAAAGCATTGGCATGACGGTGATCCGCAACAAAGCGGATCAAACAGGTGAAGATATGGGGATCTGTCATGTGAACGATCCTACTCTGATTCGCCTTTCAGCAAAAACCGGGGCGGGTGTCGATGCGCTGCGTAACCACCTAAAAGAGTGCATGGGTTTCTCAGGTAATACTGAGGGTGGCTTTATGGCGCGCCGTCGTCACTTGGACGCACTAGAACGTGCAGCTCAACATCTGCAAATCGGCCAAGAGCAGCT
>NZ_JAWOUS010000657.1:0-604 GCF_033339495.1 Vibrio sp. 2134-1 | reverse complement strand
GGCCATTCTGCGACTTCAGGTGCGATACCTGCAAAGCCAACCACTTGTTTGTTAGCCAGCTCACGACTGTCTGGTGTTAATGTTAGTGATTGCTCAATGCCTCGGCGTAATACCGTCAACTCGATTGGAGTATTTGGATTTGAGCGTACAGCATCTACGACTTGTTTCCAGTCATTGATAGGCTCACCACCAATCGCGATGATTTCATCTTCTGGAAGCACACCTGCTTTCTCGGCTGCACCATCTTCAGAAACTAGCTTAATAACACGATAGATTTCTGGTGTATAAGGAGCAAAGCCAAGTGAATGCATCGCAGATTCGGTTTCTGGATCAAATTTCCAGTCACGAAGGTCCAGCGTTTTCGTCACTTCAGCGCCAACTTCTGAGTCTGACGGCAGGGTTAGCGTCATAGCGTCATCACCAATATGAGAAATTAATCCCATATTAACTGATTCCCAATCCGGAGTTTTGATGCCTGATACTGCTTTTAGTTCCATTCCAGATTCAATTCCTGCCTCAGCAACAATCGAATTGGGCGTAACTTCACCAATTACGGGTTTTACCGCAGGTACACCAATCAGGAAAACCAACCAATAAGCAAAAA
>NZ_JAWOUS010000656.1:0-605 GCF_033339495.1 Vibrio sp. 2134-1 | reverse complement strand
CGTTTGTATCCTTCTCTCAATATCAAGCTTCGAGTAAAGGCAAGCCGATTAGATTTCTTACATGAGCCCGTTGATATTGCAATTTACTACAGTGACAGCGAGCATCCGGGTTTCCATCATCAAAGGCTTTTTGATGAAGAGTTGATGCCGGTTTGTAGCCCTGAATACAGCCAAACACATTTCTCCAATGGCGTGAGTAGTGCCAGCCAATTTGAGACCGTGACCTTTATTCATTGCACTGAATCGTTAGAAGCAAACGAGCCAAATCATGAATGGCAGAGCTGGTTAGCAAGCCAAAGCAACTCTGAACTGAAATCGCTTAATGTGATGGAGAAAACCTACCTTTTTAACCATGCCGATATGGCGATGATTGCCGCCAAAAACAGCATGGGAATCGCAATGGCGCGGGCGTCTTTGGTGCAAACCAGTTTGGAAAAGAGAGAACTGGTCGCGCCTTTTGAACGAGTCAACGCAGGGAGAGGGTACGATTTGATTTGTTTAAACGGCCAGCAGCACAGACCGAAAAATGCGGCGTTTATCGAATGGCTAGAAACGCAGCTACCTCCCCTTGCATCGCAATAAAAACAAAGGGAGGCACAAGTCTT
>NZ_JAWOUS010000655.1:0-605 GCF_033339495.1 Vibrio sp. 2134-1 | reverse complement strand
CTATACCTGTGGCGGCGTGATGGTGGATCAAAACGGTCATACGGATTTGAAAAACCTATACGCGATTGGCGAAGTGAGCTACACCGGCTTGCATGGTGCTAACCGTATGGCATCGAACTCACTGTTGGAATGTGTGGTTTATGCGTGGTCTGCTGCAAAAGATATTCTGAAACATCACACCAGCGTTGAGCTGCCTTCACGTGTTCCATGTTGGGATGAAAGCCAAGTCACCAACAGTGATGAAGAAGTTATTATTCAACACAACTGGCACGAACTTCGCCTGTTCATGTGGGACTACATGGGCATTGTGCGTACCGATAAGCGCTTAGAGCGTGCATTGCGCCGCATTCAACTGCTACAACAAGAAACGCATGAGTACTACAGTAACTTCCGCGTATCTAATAACTTGTTGGAACTGCGTAATCTACTGCAAGTTGCAGAGCTTATGGTTCGCTGTGCAATGCAGCGTAAAGAGAGCCGCGGCCTGCACTACACGCTTGATTACCCAAATCAACTGGAAAACAGCGGCCCGACAATTCTGGTACCAGCAAAGCAGTTAACCGATAATTAATATCGAATGTAACGCTTATCAACAGGGAGCTTTG
>NZ_JAWOUS010000654.1:0-605 GCF_033339495.1 Vibrio sp. 2134-1 | reverse complement strand
CCAAGGACAAATGATGGTGCAAGGAGCGCCTGAGGAAATAAAAACCACCACATATTTGGCGGTAGCAGCGCGCGATGATTATCACGGTAATAACGATCATGCATGGGTCACAACGCGCTTTGAGTTACCCGTTATCACACCCGATCAAAATGACACAGAACACTCGTTAGTTGGCGATGTAGTTTATCGCCTAGAGACGACACAAAATCTTGCAGGTATCGCGTACGCGTATGAAGTGGTGTATTGCGAAGCGTTTCAGTTTGAAAACGAAGAAGTGTACTTTGCCGCCTCCAACAACAAGCGGTTATGCCCAGAAAAGGGAGCACTAAAAAAAGTGGGCCATTATAAAATCAGTGATGACTCGTTGATTGTTAGCGCAAATGGTGCTCGTCAAATCTGGACCACCAAAAAGGTGTACCCATCTCAGGTTCATAAAGAGACTCAGAACTATTTCACCACCGTGTTTGATGGCAAACAATTCGAAAGCTATACCATGCAAAAGAACAAGCAGTCCATGGAAAAGCGCATCAATGTCCACACTGGCGAGTACGAATATCAAGGAACGTCGTTTGACTACCTCTTTCCAATTTCAGGAGGAGGTTACA
>NZ_JAWOUS010000653.1:0-605 GCF_033339495.1 Vibrio sp. 2134-1 | reverse complement strand
AGATCATGAGGTTGAACACGGCTTGCGCCGGCAGCGTTCACGCTCCTGGTCGGCGATCTCGCCCGGCTGCAATGCTAGCTCAGCATCGGTCATGCGCTCCAGCACGTCGCGTAGGCGGATGGTGCAAGGAATGGGCGGCAGCTCGAACTCATAGCCGCCGGCGATCATTTCGGCCGCAATCTCCTCGGTGATGAAAAACGGCTCGTCGTCTTGGTTCGGCTTCTTCATGCCCTTTCCTCCTGGCGCTCATCCTGGCCGACAGCGGCCAGGGCATCGGCTTCCGTCAATGCGTCCTCCACGAACGCGCCGTGCTGCTTCGCTTCGGCCTGGCTGACCTCGGCCCATATCCGTTTCACCTGGGCCGCACTGTACCCGGCCAGCTCGGCGGTCTTGTTGATGCTGTAGCCGGACTTGCGCAGCGCGACAACTTGGGCGCGGCGCTTCGGATCAGCACGGCGGCCCTTGTACCGCCCGGCCTGGCGGGCCAACTCAATGCCTTGGCGCTGGCGTTCGCGCCTGTCCTCGTAGTCGTCGCGGGCCATCTGCAAGGCCAGGCGAAAAAGCATGATCTGCACGGCTTCCAGCACGATCTTGGCGACGCCCTG
>NZ_JAWOUS010000652.1:0-606 GCF_033339495.1 Vibrio sp. 2134-1 | reverse complement strand
TGCCATCGCTTAGCCCACCTTCTCTAATAGTTCTTCCAACACCGCCTCAACTTCTTTGGCCGCGACATGTCCATAGCGAAGCTCCCAGACAGGGATGCCATCAGTCGTCGCCGTATCGAGCGGAGGCCGGTGCATAATTTTGTTCTCAAACAGCAGATCCGGAACTGTGTTCTCCAGCGACTTGAGGGCTTTGTCGTGATTGACAGAGCGGTCCATGTCGTTGATCACGATGCCCAGGATCTCCAAATCTTGGTTGTACGCCTCGCGCACACCAATAATCGTGTTCAGGAGACCTTCTACGCCGTCCACAGCGAAGCCAGAGAGCTTTACTGGACATGCCACATGGGTAGACATCACCAACGCTGCCACCAGCTTTCTGCCGAGGCTAGGCGGACAATCAATCAGCACGTAGTCGTAGTTCTCAAACAGCTCAGCCAAATGGCGAGCCGGATTCATGGCTTGGTCAAGAGGCACAGCCTCCATCTCAAACAGATCCGGGTCATTCTTCGGCGTATGAATGAGGTCTGCACCGCAAGGGCAGTGCATGACCTCAATGCCGTCCAGCTCGTAAGCGAACAGCTCTGCGGTTTTGGTTCCAGTGAGGAT
>NZ_JAWOUS010000651.1:0-607 GCF_033339495.1 Vibrio sp. 2134-1 | reverse complement strand
GGTATTGTACGATAAATATATCTCTCTAAATCTTGCTCTTCTAAATTCAAATACATCTGATTCACTCAATAAAAAAATATAACGCTGCGTTAAGGGGTGAATGCCGCATAAACCAACTTTCCGCAGACCACTTTCACCACCAAAACCAACCGCATACCAAAAATGCCACGCGGCATGAATCCCTCTTGAACGCCTTGTTATGTTTAAGACTCAAAGGGTTAAGTTTTACGATACCAAGAGCTTAACTCGACTTACCTTTGCAAACCAAAACCATAGGCTAAAAAACTGAATTAACTCATAAAATTGATTGAATTTGCATTGAGTCTCAGCGTGAGAAACGAAAGCTGAAGCTCTAACTTTAAAACTGAGTAAGCTGCACTCACCTCACCCAAACACTGCATTTCAATGAGGCAACTCTCTGAACTTTTAACGCCCACGAATTAAAGTCCAACAAACAGCGACCTCTGAAATCAACTTGCCGACAAGACCAAAATTAGAAAGCAGAGAAAGTAAAAAAAGATGCAACCGACTGATTTTACATGATTAAACATAACGCCCGCCTAAGGGGCTGACAACGCATAACACTAAACTCAAACACAACAGCCGT
>NZ_JAWOUS010000650.1:0-607 GCF_033339495.1 Vibrio sp. 2134-1 | reverse complement strand
TGTTTCAGCCAAGATGACTTCCTCATAAGCTGAGACGGCATACTGTAGATAGCGATATGGGCCCACTCGGACCGGATTGTGGTGGGCGTATAAACCAATGATCGGTGTGTTCATGGCGCTTGCCATGTGAGCTGGCCCGGTATCAGGCGCGATGACCATGTCTACTTTGTCAATCAGAGCCAGCATTTGCAGGATTGAGCTTTGCCCAACTAAATTTAGACATGGTTCTTCCAGTCGAGATTGAATGGCATCTGCCAAATCCAGTTCGACTTGAGCTGGGCTACCAGCCAGAATTACATTCCAACCTTGTGCTCTCGCATGGTGGATGACGTCTATGTACCCTTCAGCATTCCAGTTTTTATATGCTTTACTGGCTCCTGGCACAATCAGTAGGTTGGGTTTGTCGCAAGAAACATGATTCTCTGCCCACTCTTGGTCTTGTGCGGAGTAGGAAAGTGCCCAGTCTAGCTCCGTGTTAGGGATGCCAATTTGATGAGCAAATGCCATCAAACCATCCGCCACGTGCAGAGATTGTGGTGAGGGAACTTTGACATTAGTGAATAGTGTTTGAAAATCTTGGCTTCTGTCAGATGAAAAACCAAGTTTG
>NZ_JAWOUS010000649.1:0-607 GCF_033339495.1 Vibrio sp. 2134-1 | reverse complement strand
TAGTTAAATGTCGCCCCAAAAACACAAGCAAATAAGGTGATAAGCACGCCTAATTGGACGTGGTATAAATAGCCGAATACCAATGCGATGGCTTGCTTTGGCCCACTCAACGACAAAAACACCACACTGAATGTGAAGATGACCACATGCCCTAAAGCCCCGTTTTTTTGAATGTAGCCAACCAGCCAGTTCTTATCTGTGAGGTGAGATAAAACGGGATTATCGAGCTGATTTGCTAACAAAACCCCAGCAAGTATAAGAAGTGCAAGCTTTAACCATTTCATTGTTTTGCATTTTCATTGGCAATGCTGACAGCTTTGATCATCGGATTTTTCGTGCGCTTTTGTAACCAGATCACACCAAACATATCAACAATCCCTACCCAAGCACGGTTCCATGCATTGTAATTGGAAGTGCCTGCTTCTCTGTCTCGGTGCGCGACTGGGTGAACGACGATCTCCCCGCCCATCGCTTTGATGAGTGCAGGCAAAAACCGATGCATATGATCAAAATACGGCAAGCGCAGATAAGTCGATTTAGGGATGACTTTAAGTCCACAACCAGAATCTGGAACACCATCACCTAGTAATGCATGACGCACTCTGTT
>NZ_JAWOUS010000648.1:0-608 GCF_033339495.1 Vibrio sp. 2134-1 | reverse complement strand
TTAATGCCCTTTTAATAAACCACATTTAAAAACCATTGTAAATATAAAAACAAAAATATAAATCAAACAAAAATTTTTTAATCATTAAAAACTTCCACACTTTTTAAGTTTGGTTTAAAATTGGAGTTTTGCAGTTGTACATCTAATAGGAATAAAACTAATGACATTGACTGAAAAACAAGAAGCAGCCATAGAAATATTTAATAGTCGCAATAATATCCGAGGCTTAGAACTATCTCTGGGAGAGGTAGAAGCAATCCGTGATAGAGTTAGCCACGTTATAGATGAGCTTAATACTGCGCAAGAAGTGAAGGCTGTTGAAGCAGCCATACACGCTTTACAAGTAATTGACTTTGAAATCCCTCACGAACTCGAAAAAAAGGATAAAATTTTAACAGGTTCAAAGTCTTCTACCGCAACGAAGCGAAAACCAGCACCACTTGTTAAATTTAAAGTAGGAGAAGATGTTTTTAAAGAAAGATCCCAAGGTAAAGCATCACGTGAACTGGCGGCAGCAATTGAAAGATACAATAGTGAAAATGGTACAAAACTGACTAAGAAAGACTTTAAAACCGATGAAATCGTTGAGGATGACAACCTTTAGTTTA
>NZ_JAWOUS010000647.1:0-608 GCF_033339495.1 Vibrio sp. 2134-1 | reverse complement strand
ATGGATTCGGACAAGACCGCCATTGGCACCAAACTGAATGAAAGCGCTAACGTTGAGGCAGCAAACAACCAGTTAACCTGCGTTTCTGAAATGGAAAACAGCGTTGCGAAGGTCGGCAGCATAGGTTGTAAAAGGTATAAGTTAGAAAAAACCAAAAAAGAACCAAGCGCCAGAGATAGCGTAATGCGTTTGTATTCCGGAGTACCAAAGCTGACCATGTTTCCTGCCTGATAGGAGCAATAAAGGAGATTGTGATCAATCTATCAGTTGGATATGGATTAAAAAAATATATTAAAAATATGGATACGATATATTTTTGATCTTATGGAATCGAAACAACTGAAACATTTTCTAGCTGTCGCTGAGCATGGCAATATCACCCACGCAGCTAAGGCACTTCATATCGCGCAACCAGCGTTAAGTATTTCGATAAAAAAATTCGAACAGTCACTCGGCGTGACGTTGTTTCGTCGTGAAGACAAGCGAATCAGCCTGACGAAGGAAGGGGAAACCTTACTGATTCATGCGCAACGAGTAATTCAACAACTGCACGATGCGCAATTAGCGATTGATGAATTAAAAGGTTTAGCAAAAGGAGAAGTGCGCCT
>NZ_JAWOUS010000646.1:0-608 GCF_033339495.1 Vibrio sp. 2134-1 | reverse complement strand
ACATTCTATTTTGGCATTCCAGTTTAATTTTGCGGCGGCTTGTTCTAGTAATCCTGCCGCAAGGATGCTATTTGCTACACCGCTCGGACAGGCAGTAATAATGGCAATATTCATACGATAACCTTCTGTTCCTTAGTTTTTGTCTAAGTTCGTATTAGGGTAAAGCTCGCTGACTTGTGTTTGCAGCTTAATGTTTTCCAGTTCTTCTTGACTGGTTAGCCCCACACCAACTTGGCTAACTGCTAAAGCAGAAAGCGCTGTCGCGAAGCGCAATAAATCGTGTTTCGGCATCACTTGCATGTGACCCCAGCATAAGCCTGCCACCAGTGTGTCGCCCGCACCTACGGTGCTCACCACATTCATGCGTGGCGGTTGTGCGCGTAGCCACTCGCCTTGGTTTAGCCACATCACACCGTCAGCACCCATCGACACAACAATGTTCTCGATGCCTTTGTTGCTGAGGGTTTGTGCTGCCACTTGGCACTGTTCTGGCGTTTCTAGGTGCTCACCGACAAAGTCACTCAGCTCTTCGTCATTTGGTTTAATAAGCCATGGATGAGCATCAATACCTGCACGTAGAGCGGCTTTGCTGCTGTCGAACAATACTT
>NZ_JAWOUS010000645.1:0-609 GCF_033339495.1 Vibrio sp. 2134-1 | reverse complement strand
CACTTGGCTCGAGTGCTAACGCAACTGCATCAATCTGGTGACAAAAAGATTCTGATGTTGGACGAGCCTACGTCGGCACTGGATCTCGCCCACCAGCACAACACGCTTAAAATTGCTCGTGAGGCGGCAAAAGCGCAGAACGCTGCGGTGGTTGTCGTATTACATGACTTGAACTTAGCCTCACAATACGCAGACCGACTGGTGTTGCTCCATAACGGCAAACTTGTATGCGATGACAACCCTTGGCAAGCCCTAACGCCCGAACGTATTGAACAAGTTTATGGGTATCGATCTATCGTGACAAAACACCCGACTCTGGACTTTCCTCAAGTCCACGCTGCGGCATAGCTTAAAGAGGCGCAGAGCCTCTTTAAGAAGCGATGTACGAGCGATTTCACGCACTAGCCGGCTCTGCCACTCACTTGTTTAAATTTCCCCTCAGAAATGCAAAAGCCACGCTAATAATTAGCGGGGCTTTTTGTAATTTGTGATTATTTGCTCATTTGAATCAGCGAGCGTCCAATCAACCATTCCAGTTCTTTATCTCCACCTGAGCCAAACTGGCTTTCTACCATCTTGTACAGACGATCAATGCCATTTGCTGCAAAT
>NZ_JAWOUS010000644.1:0-609 GCF_033339495.1 Vibrio sp. 2134-1 | reverse complement strand
GATTTTACAGACGTAAAATAAAACAAGGCGAACCAGATAGCTCGCCTTGTTTACTGAACGATTAACGACTAAAAACCTTAGTCTTGAGGGTTTTCTTTCGCGTTGATTTCAGCGTAAGTGTGCAGCAGCTCCGTCAATGTTTTTACCCACGCAAAAACATCCGAAGGTGCATTTTCGATTAGTTTTTCCACTAGAGCACAGTGTGTTTCTAGCGTGATTGCCTCTTCCAAATGGAATGAAATCGCATAGAAATGCCAAAGCACCAGTCGCGTCATTCGCTCGCTATTTTGCTTTGCATTGTCTGAGTCATCAAACGCTTGTTGAATTTCACTCAGTGCGATTGCTGTCATGCGTAGCATTGCATCAAGACGTGCAGACAACATACGGTCTTCGCTATCCACTTCTTCTTGATCAAAAGTAAACAGCTCATTCATCACGTCTTCTGGCACCATTTTACTGATCATGCGAGCACTAAACTCTTCCAGTTCATGGCGAGGCATGGTTACAAGACAATCGAAGGTGTAATCACGAAGCATAAAATCACTCTAGGTTGGAAATCAATTTTAGCCACGCATTCTAAATACTGAAATCTCAATTGCCAGCGTTTAT
>NZ_JAWOUS010000643.1:0-609 GCF_033339495.1 Vibrio sp. 2134-1 | reverse complement strand
CGTGAGTGGGCGTTTAAATCCGACGATAAGACGTACCAAGTTACCGTTGATGGCAACTTATGCACCAACAACTCTTCCGCGTTACGAAATGTCGCGCTGTTAGGGCAAGGTGTTATCTACGTGCCTCGTGTATTGGTGTATGAAGATTTAAAGCAGGGCAGCTTGATCCAGTTGTTCAAAGAAGAAACGGCGAAATGCTTGGGTATCTACGCTGTCTACCCATACACAAGGCAGCAACCCGAGAAGATTAAGATCTTCATTGATCACCTATACAACAGCTTCCAAAGTCAAAATCATCGATTTTAAATCAAGTCTACAACGCCATTGGTTACTTTGGTGTTGTGGTTTTGTTTCCACCTTTTCTCTTAAATAATTTATCCAATTTAGCCACTTACACGGTGTTACTCCCTCATCACTTACTTTGATAACAAGACGTTGCGCACACCTGTTAAAGAATGGTTTTGTTATTGTTTCTTTTTGGAAACGATCTGTTTCTTTCGTTCTAACGTCGGTTTGTGAACGCTAAGTTACAGAAAAACAACAGATTAATTACGCTATGTGAGTGCTGGTTAAGGTTTGTACGCTTGACCTTGATGGACGCAGGGAAAT
>NZ_JAWOUS010000642.1:0-610 GCF_033339495.1 Vibrio sp. 2134-1 | reverse complement strand
CAGGGAGACAGTAATGGACATTAAATCAATCGCAATCGCCGCCATTCTCGGTGCCGCTGGTGGCTTCGGCGGTAGCTACTACGTGATGAGCGAACAAACGGCAAGCATCCATCAGCGTTTGAATCAAACCCCGCCAGTGGTCGTGGTTGACTTCGCTAAAGTGGCGTCGGCGTATCCCGCTGGTGCCTCTCAGGAGGAAGTTGAAAGACTGATGGTCAAGACCAATGACGCAATTTTGAAGTTGAAAGACGCAGGTTATTTGGTCCTTGACGCAAGTGCTGTCGTCGGTGCTCCAAGTGACGTGTACCTCCCTGATGAGGTGCTGAAATGAATTTTCCACTCAAGAAGTATTTCGTCAAAAAGGAATCCTGGAAGCGCTTCGGGGTTAAGGCCGGTGTGACACTACTGGTTCTTTGGGCTGCTGGTGCGGCCTTTGCCAGCCGCTACCGTATTGGCATTGATCCACAACAGGAGAAGTGCCTGCCGGGTTACACCTTCTTCCTCATTGATCTGAACGACCAAACTCTGGAGAGGGGAGCTGTTTACGCCTTCCAAGCCAAGAACATGCAGCCTTTCTACAAGGACGGGACTCGCATGGTCAAAATCCTCA
>NZ_JAWOUS010000641.1:0-610 GCF_033339495.1 Vibrio sp. 2134-1 | reverse complement strand
GAGATGCGGATCGTGAGCCAGTTTTGGTGACTCCAAATCCGTTTCAGAAACTAAGCCAACGATAGCACCATCGCGCTTAGCCAATTGAAGATTGAGCGCATGCTCAACCTGAGAATGCCCAACATAACCCACACTACGTACATCGCTTTCTAGCAACGGGGCAGACGCATCGTACGCAACTACTTGGACTAAGTTAGATGGGAAGTTTGTTGACGATACCGCTTGCTCAACCAGTCGGTTTAGCTCGGCATTGTCGCTGCAAATCACAACACTGTTACCTGCGATGAGGGCACAAGTGATCATTGCAAAAGTGCTGTACAGCGCGTTTTCAGTGTTTTCGATGTTGTTTTCACAAATCACCAAAGCCACACCACGACCAGCCGCGTACAGCTCGTTAGTTTCCCCCGTAGGGCCCACTAACTGATGAGGTTCTGCAAGCAGTGCAGACGCTTGTTGCAAGTGGTAAGACACTACTTTCGCCACAACAGCATTCTGTCCTTCTAGTGCAGATTTTAATGCCAACACATGTTCGCATTTGTAATCAAAATCGGTCAGATTCCACTGCTCCCAAGCAGAGAATGCATCTTTAAAATATGTGATCTGATGAACC
>NZ_JAWOUS010000640.1:0-610 GCF_033339495.1 Vibrio sp. 2134-1 | reverse complement strand
ATGGTAGCGATGGTTGGCCCGATGGCGTTAGCAGGCGCTGGTGCTTTTATATTAGTCTCCTTTAAAATGCTTAAACGCCAACCAGATGAACCAACAGAAGTGAGGGTCGGAGAACGTGAAGACTGGCTCTTTGCTGATTACAATAAGAAAAGAAAAGTAATTAAGTTCTTTTTTAAGCATGACACATGCGAATATATTAATATAGAACATACTAAGATTTCACGCTTACACAACCGATTCCACTATTACGTATTTTTCAAAACCGTGTCTGACTTAGAGTCTATGGTCAATCAGCTAGCTACAGAATATAAGCTTGACTGTACGGAAGTCGCCGACCACAAAAAGCTATTTGAAGCTAAGCCAGAGGCTAGACTGTTTGGCACGCCAGTTTGTTATAAAGAATATCAAACCGATGAGGTATTTGATTTAAGAGCTTCAAAAGCCCCGCTCCCAGAACGTGAATACCTTTACAACGGCAAGTGGCAAACGGAATCTGAGATTGAAAAATCTAAATCTGAACTAACAACAACCAAGGAGTAACCCTTGGCATATTCACCATTTTACATCACCCCAGAAGAGTTGGCAGTTTATCAAGAGGCACAAGAGCAAG
>NZ_JAWOUS010000639.1:0-611 GCF_033339495.1 Vibrio sp. 2134-1 | reverse complement strand
ATGGACATTAATCTTCCAGGCAAGAATGGTCTACTGTTAGCACGTGAACTACGTGAGCAGGCGAACATCGCTCTGATGTTCCTAACAGGCCGCGACAATGAAGTAGACAAGATCCTAGGTCTTGAAATTGGTGCTGATGACTACATCACAAAACCATTCAACCCACGTGAATTGACTATTCGTGCGCGCAACCTGCTAAGCCGCTCAATGAGCACTAACGCAGTTCAAGAAGAAAAGCGCTCAGTAGAAAAATACGAATTCAACGGTTGGGTGCTAGATATTAACAGCCGCTCACTAGTGAGCCCTGCTGGTGATAGCTACAAGCTGCCTCGTTCTGAATTCCGTGCACTTCTGCACTTCTGTGAGAACCCAGGTAAGATCCAAACACGTGCAGATCTTCTTAAGAAGATGACTGGACGTGAGCTTAAACCACATGACCGTACTGTCGACGTAACGATTCGCCGTATTCGTAAACACTTCGAATCAGTATCTGGTACGCCAGAAATCATCGCGACTATCCACGGTGAAGGCTACCGCTTCTGTGGTGACTTAGAAGACTAATGCAGTCTGCTAGAAATACGAAGGGCTTGCTCATTGGAGCAAGCCCTTTT
>NZ_JAWOUS010000638.1:0-611 GCF_033339495.1 Vibrio sp. 2134-1 | reverse complement strand
CAGCAGTATACTCTGCAAGTTGCTACTCAAGTTGTCTAAGGCAGCTAAACTTAAACCCATCAACGAAAGAATGACGTAAATAAGGTATGAAGTTGATTGGTTAATTTTCTCTAGTAAAGCTGCGCGAGAAATAGGAATTAAGTACCCCACTACAAGAGGGGCAAAAATGAATAGCATCCCTGAGAACATAAAACTTGATAATTCCTTAGTGAGACAAGCCGGAGACAAAAGCCACTGACAAAACAACACTCGACCTTGAGTTTAATGTTTATCGTGGATGACGTTAGTTAACTTAATTACAAGCCGCTAGCACTGAGTACTGCGTTGATTTCGTTTTGAAAGTCAGTATCACTCATATTGCTTAGGTCATACAAGACCTCTGCACCTGTTAAATTGAATTCCACTTCATGTTCATCAATACGTTCGTCTTGATTGCGGAACATCAATAAGTGGTTTGCAATTCGAGCAATGTCTAAATAACTGACTTCTGGACGAGCGGTAACAAACTTTTCGTTTGAAGAGACTTCTCGAAAATCGTTGTCGAACCCCCAGCGTTCTAGCACCAACTTACTGGTTGCAGAGCAGCGAGTTTGGAAGATTTGCAACGCGAT
>NZ_JAWOUS010000637.1:0-612 GCF_033339495.1 Vibrio sp. 2134-1 | reverse complement strand
GACGAGTCAGTTGTTGGTCTACAACGTATCGATGAAGTTGAAGAAGTGGAATTGCCAGAAGGCGAAGAAGCAGAAACAACAGAAGCGAATGCAGAACAGCAAGCTCCTGAAGCGCCAGCAGCAGACGACGCGGAAGAGGGCACAGAAGAGTAATCTTTTCCTTCATCGCTAAATATGAAAGCCGAGCAAAATGCTCGGCTTTTTTGTATCTTCATCAACGCAATCTCTCAACCAAACCAGTACACTAAGCTTATGTTTACTCACGGGTATCGCTATGTCTTTATGGTTCTTCATTGCCATCACTTTGATGGGGCTTTTTATCGTCGTTTTGTCACTTAGCGCTTCTAAAGTTAAGCCTACGCAGTGGTTTGGCTTTTGTTTGATGGTGTTAGCACTCACTAGCGCTGGCTACTTATTGTTGAAGCAAACCCCACCGAAACCTATCCAAGCGGAGATAGCTCGAATGATGACCTCGCGAGACATCATGGATGAAATACAGCAACAGTTAAAACAAGAGCCTAATAACGATGAGCTTTGGTTTCAGTTAGGTCAAGGTTATCTGTTGGAGGGAGAATTTGATGCCGCGTTGATTTGTTTCGACTACACACTCCA
>NZ_JAWOUS010000636.1:0-612 GCF_033339495.1 Vibrio sp. 2134-1 | reverse complement strand
ATCACGTGATAACGCGCTTTGATGCCAAGATTAGCATCTGCGCCAGCACCGATTCTTTCCCCTGTCACATCTTTGAAAGCGTAATACTCGCTGTTGAAATCAGAGTCCTTATAACGGATGGTAAAAGATGGTTCGAACTCCCAATCACCCAGCTCGTAATTTGCTGCAATTCTGTAGTTTGAGTGGAACTGAAACTCGTCATCCGTCATCAATTCCACTTCAGCGCGCCAGTTTTCATTGAAGTCATACCGCAGTTGGCCACCAAAATCGACGCGATCACCTTCAAACGCGTTTTGAACGGATTTAGGAATGTCGACAAAACGAAGGCGCGTAATCGCGCTCACTCGCCAGTCAGAATCCTCTTCGTTAAACAGAAAAGCGCCGCCCTCGAGTCCGTTAATGTACAAATGTTCATTTTCAAAAAACATCATCGGCACGAAGGTGCTCACCGTAGAGTCATCGTTAGCAGTGTAAAAAGGAATCGAGGCCGTGCGATACATGGCGGCAATGCCCCACGTTTGCTCATCTGTTGCATAAGCCGTTGATACAGCCGCAGCGAGCGGAAGCATCATGGTGGCTTGTTTCAATCTCTTCATGGGTTTTAATCAAAGT
>NZ_JAWOUS010000635.1:0-612 GCF_033339495.1 Vibrio sp. 2134-1 | reverse complement strand
AGGAATAAGCTCCACACCCGGTTTGTAACGTTTGGCCGAGGCATTCAGTGCCAACTCCATCGCACTATCAGCAATCAACTCAAATTGCTGAGGCAGAGAGTTGATTTTCACTGGTAAGAAGTCCAGCAGTCGATTATCACCAAATGTCGCCAGACGAACTTGACTCATGAGCTCTGGCTTTTCAAGCATCACGTCTAGGACGCCTTCAAGCAACGTGTAGGAAGTCGTCACGATCGCATCAGGCAAACTGCCTGCTTGAACCCATTTATCCAGTACCTTTTTTCCCTCCTCACGAGAGAAGTGCAAACCGTAACCGACGGTCATTGCCGTATCGTCTTTTTGGCAGGCAGACCGAAAACCCAGTTCGCGCTCTTTCGACACTTGCAGATCTTGCAACGCACCAATCAAACCAATGGTTTTTATCTCTGGTGTCAGTACCGATTCCGTAAGCTCAAAAGCAGCATCAAAATCTTCACTGATAATGCAACAAAAATGCTCATCATCCATTGGACGGTCAAGTGCTATAACCGGAGTGCCCGAGTTTTGTAACTTGAGATAATACTCATTAGCCGATGGCATACCACTTGCGACAAACAGCGCGTCAATTCGGCG
>NZ_JAWOUS010000634.1:0-612 GCF_033339495.1 Vibrio sp. 2134-1 | reverse complement strand
GCACTTCATCGATGTCAAAAAGACAAGTAAAACAAAGGCTGGATTATCCAGCCTTTTGTGTTTTTAGGTAATGTAACTCAGAGCTATTGACGAGCCAGTTCTGGTAGGTGACCCTTCAAACCAAGTGCACGTTTCATGATCTCATCTTTAGCACCCGGTAATTGTCCCGCTAAACTCAAGCCAATACCGCGAACCAGTTTTTTCGCTGGATGGTCACCAGAGAATAAATCACGGAAACCTTGCATCGCCGCAATCATCTTCGCCGCTTCAGCCTTACGCCAACGCTCATAGCCACGCAGATTGCGTTTACTACCAATGTCTTGCCCTTGTTTCCAAAGAGTCAGTACTTCTTGCGCCAGACTGGCTGCATCCAATAAGCCGAGATTCCCACCTTGGCCTGCTAATGGGTGGATCGTATGAGCCGCATCGCCAACCAGTGCAACACGCTCCACTACAAAGTCTCGGGCATAACGCATTTTTAGCGGAAACGCCGCTCGCTCTCCCACCACTTCACACACGCCTAAACGAGCATCGAATTCGCTGGTTAGCGTTTTGTTGAACGCTTCATCGCTCATGGCCAGCAATTCTTCCGCTCGGTTTGGCTCTGTAGAC
>NZ_JAWOUS010000633.1:0-612 GCF_033339495.1 Vibrio sp. 2134-1 | reverse complement strand
ATACTTAATCTTGTCCTAACGTTCTGTATTTTTCTCGTAAATTATTGCGAATGCTGATTGCTGTTAAGTTTAGTCCGACAATCACGGTAACGAGTAAGAAGGAAGTGGCATACACCAGCGGGCGCGCCGCTTCAATGTTGGAGGTTTGAAATCCAACGTCGTAAATATGAAAACCTAAGTGCATGAACTTTCTGTCCAAATGCACGTAAGGGAACTGACCATCAACAGGCAAACTGGACGCCAGTTTCACAACCCCCACTAGCATTAATGGCGCGACTTCCCCTGCGGCACGCGCAATCGCCAGAATCAAACCGGTGATAATCGCAGGCGTTGCCATTGGTAATACCACGCGCCACAACGTTTCAAATTGCGTCGCGCCAAGCGCCAAAGAACCGTGGCGTACTGAGCTCGGAATACGTGTTAAGCCTTCCTCTGTCGTAACAATAACCACGGGCAGTGTTAATACTGCTAGCGTCAAAGCCGACCACAACAAACCCGGCGTACCGAAAGTTGGCGCAGGCAATCGCTCGGCATAAAACACGTTATCGATGGAGGCTCCGATGGTATAGACAAAGAAACCCAACCCGAACACGCCATACACGATCGAAGGAA
>NZ_JAWOUS010000632.1:0-612 GCF_033339495.1 Vibrio sp. 2134-1 | reverse complement strand
ACGAGCACAAAGCTGGCGCTCGTATGGGTAACGTCGTGGTGATTGAAATTACCGATCGTGGTTCTCGCTCGCGTGGCATGATGGGTAAAGTGGTTGAAGTTCTTGGCGAAAATATGGCGCCAGGTATGGAAACACAAATCGCAATTCGCACCCATCAAATCCCTTATGAGTGGCCAGAAGCGGTCGAAAAACAAATCGTAAACTTGGGCGAAGAAGTGCCTGAAGAAGCGAAAGTTGGCCGTGTTGACTTGCGTGAATTGCCGCTCGTTACCATTGACGGTGAAGATGCGCGAGACTTCGATGACGCCGTTTTCTGTGAGAAGAAAAAAGATGGTGGTTGGCGTCTTTGGGTCGCAATCGCAGACGTAAGCTACTACGTGCGCCCAGACTCAGCGTTAGACAAAGAAGCCATCAACCGTGGTAACTCTGTGTACTTCCCATCGCAAGTTGTCCCAATGTTGCCTGAAGTGCTTTCAAACGGTTTGTGTTCGCTTAACCCGCAAGTAGATCGCTTGTGTATGGTGTGTGAGATGACCATTTCTGAAAGCGGTAAGCTCTCAAGCTACAAGCACTACGAAGCGGTAATGAATTCCCACGCTCGTCTCACATACA
>NZ_JAWOUS010000631.1:0-613 GCF_033339495.1 Vibrio sp. 2134-1 | reverse complement strand
TAGCGTCTTGAGTTTTTTCTTTTGCCTGAGCAAGTAACTGCTCCGATTCTTGCTCGTTTAACTCGAGCAACTTCATCAGTAAAGAACGCTTTGTGCTTTCTTCTTTTTCATCAATTAGATGATCCGCACCAGACACTTCACACAGCAGACATGCGATCGCCATGTTTGGCGACAGTGCATTGGTTTTGCTCAAATCCGAGCCGTCGATAAGTTGTTTGAACAACGAAGTAAGAGAATTAAACATAGTAAGCACCAAGCTGTTTTCTTTTAAGATGGTAATAGATACGGTAAATCTCAAGGTGTCGAATCAAATTTAGCACCGCACTGACAGGTTATTTTCCTTTATCTTCTGCGCGAGTTGGAGGGAAGTTAATCTCCTCTCCGTCGCTAGTCAGAATGCCAATGTGACTCGGTTTCCCTTCATCGTCCAAGCGTAGCTCTCCGATAGCACTGTGATTAACCAAGCGATAAAAATTGTGAGTGCTTGGCGCGCGTTTGTAGATCTTCAAGCGTTTACGTTTCGTAAACCAGTTGAGTGGTGAACGCGGACTGTAAAGCATTCTGTCTAGGCCATCGCAGATCGTGAGCAGTTGCGTAGGGAACTGGTTTTTAA
>NZ_JAWOUS010000630.1:0-613 GCF_033339495.1 Vibrio sp. 2134-1 | reverse complement strand
CGTTAGTGCAACAGTTTCCTCATCGTTCATTGCCATACGCGCAAATGTCACTCGCATGTCTTGCGCCGTTTTCAAAGGATCTGGGTTGCCATCCACCCCTTCTGGGTTCACATAGATCAAGCCCATCATTACTGCTGCAAGTGGGTTCTCTAAGTCACGCTCTCCGGAGTAACGGCTGTTTTTCGCGCCACTTGGCGCAAGCCACTCTTGCTCAGAACCCCAATAGGTATCTTTTTCTGGATGCCAAATATCTTCGCGACCAAAACCAAAGCCAAAGGTTTTAAAGCCCATCGATTCATAAGCCATGTTACCTGCGAGAATAATCAGGTCAGCCCAGCTTAATTTGTTGCCGTACTTTCTCTTGATCGGCCAAAGAAGTCGGCGTGCTTTGTCTAGGTTGGCGTTATCTGGCCAAGAGTTGAGAGGGGCAAAGCGTTGGTTACCGGTTGCGGCACCACCACGTCCGTCTGCGATACGATAGCTACCAGCCGCGTGCCATGCCATACGAATCATCAAACCGCCGTAGTGTCCCCAGTCTGCTGGCCACCATTCTTGGCTGTTTGTCATTAGGTCTTTTAAGTCTTGCTTGAGTGCGTCGACGTCCAGTTTTTTA
>NZ_JAWOUS010000629.1:0-614 GCF_033339495.1 Vibrio sp. 2134-1 | reverse complement strand
GAGAACGACCTTTGTATAGGAAATAGTCGAAACACGGATTGTTGTTTGGTCGATAGACACCCGGCCCAGATTTTTGAATGCCAAATGCGCGAGCACCTAATTCCAAGTTCATTGAATGGACGGCCAACATTAAGGCACCTTTACCGGACTTTTCTAACGCTTCTAAATGCTCCATTCCTTTAATCGTAACGTGCTTACTGACTCTTTTATCTGACCAAAACCATGCCATCGCTGTTTCGAAGAGTGCAATACCGGAGTTGTCGATATTATCTTTTAAAATCGCCTCGCGTTGAGATTCGCCCATGTGAGGAAAACAAAGCTCAAGATTGCGCCGTATCGTCACTTGACGCTTTTTCATTATTCGCATGGCTAAACGGCCAATACCGCGTCCTAGCGCTAATTGAATATTAAAAGGAAGAAGGCTCAATGAGTACATCACGCCGATGAGAGTTAACGTACCCCAATAACGAGGTAAAAGAAATTTAGCCTTAAATTCAGGCTTTTTGTATTTATTCATGTGTGAAATGTCAGATGCGAGCATCTATAAGTGGGAGAAACAATGATAATAAAAAGCACTTTTATCATTGATAACGCTAATAACATAAATTAAAGCG
>NZ_JAWOUS010000628.1:0-614 GCF_033339495.1 Vibrio sp. 2134-1 | reverse complement strand
AGAACGCAGGCATCCTGCGAGAAGTTGACTCTCTGGCCTGAATTGACTTCAACGCTGTGACGTCTGCACAATCCCCGAGGTGCTTCTCGATCACCGGCCACAATCGTCCACCAGCTCTCTGCTCAGGTTTCGGTGGAACGAACCCAGGGAAGACCGACGCCACCATGTAATAGCGTTCTCGCCCCTGGTACGCGCCGAAATCCAGACCGTTCAAGACCATCTCAGTGAGGAAGTACCCCATCCGCCGCAGTGTCGTTCCCATCATCGCCCCGGCTCCGGATGCTTTGAAGTTCGGGACGTTTTCCACCAGCACGACGGCAGGGTTCACGACCTCGATCTGTTTTAGTGCCGGGTAAACCATGTCGAGCATGGTGGAGAGATCTTCAAGAGAACGCTCTTTGTCCCTTGGACTTTTGGCGTTTGAGTGGTCATCACACCCCAACGAGTAATGGGCCAAACCAATTGGTGGGCACTCCGCCAGCAAGGCTCCAAGGCGATCCAGCTCCAGGTGATGAATGTCTTCATTCAGCAGGATACGCGGGGAGCTGTTCACCAGCGTATTGAGCGCATGTACTTCACTCAGGTTCCGCCCGGATGCTCTGTCTCTGGCTTCA
>NZ_JAWOUS010000627.1:0-614 GCF_033339495.1 Vibrio sp. 2134-1 | reverse complement strand
TCTGATGCGAAAGTGCCGCTGGTGGTGAATGGGGTGCGTATCGAGCCGGGCCAGACAATGGGGATCATGAGCCAACATGATTTCGGTGCGTCAGGTGGTCGTTTGAGCATTCCGGTTAAACCGGCTGTTCCTGATGTGGTCGGCTCTTCCAGTCTTCTTGTCATGACCTCCGCGCCGAACTCACCCATCTTGGTTGTGGACATCAATACCTGGAAAGGGACGGCCAAGCTCTCGGCTGAATCATGGACAATTCGCCAGGTTATTGACCCGGTGAAAATCTATGCCCTGCCAGAGTCGGGTGTGCCTTGCCGGTTCACCACGAAAGAGGATGTGGCTATGGCCGCAGACCCAATTCGTGACCCGGTGTGTTTGCTCCAATGGGACAGAACTCCGGATGAGGCTGAACAAACTACGCAGGACAACAACGGGATGAAAGTTGCCGGGCTGGTGGGGCAGGCTGTGAGCATTGGTGAACAACCTGTCGAATACAGCCTGTACCTGTTCAGTGGTGACGGTTCCAAGGTAAAAGTTGGGTCTGGCTCTCAGAACCTGACGGTAACTACTGCCTATGGCTCTGTTGGTTACACCCCGATTGATGACATTGCTCAGGTGAA
>NZ_JAWOUS010000626.1:0-614 GCF_033339495.1 Vibrio sp. 2134-1 | reverse complement strand
ATACGCACCACAAGTGATCTCTGAACAAAACGCATTCTTGATGCGTGAAATGATGTACAGCAACATCTGGGGTGGCGGCAACTGGCGTGAAGGAACTGGCTGGAACGGTACCGGCTGGCGTGCGCAAAAACTTGAGCGTCGTGATATTGGTGGTAAAACTGGTACGACTAACGATTCAAAAGACGCATGGTACAACGGTTATGGTCCGGGCGTGGTTGCTATTGCATGGGTGGGCTTCGATGATCACTCACGCGCGTTAGGCCGCACGACGGTGAACAGCAATTTGGGTCAAGGCCAAGTATCTGGTGCTGAATCAGGAGCGAAAACAGCAGAGCCAGCATGGATTGACTTTATGCAAGTGGCATTGGAAGGCAAGCCAGAACAAGGCAAGAATATCCCAGATGACATCGTGCGCGTTCGCATCGATCGCAACAGCGGTCTGCTGACTCATAAAGTGGATAGCACGTCCATGTTTGAATACTTTGAGAAAGGCACGGAGCCAACCGAATATGTTGGTAACAGCCTCGAAGACAGCATTTATTCAAGCGGTTCTGGTGGCACAACGGAAGAGTTGTTCTAAACCAAACGAAAGAAAAGATAAGGGGAGAGCGTTG
>NZ_JAWOUS010000625.1:0-614 GCF_033339495.1 Vibrio sp. 2134-1 | reverse complement strand
CAGCCGTTTGTGGCGGCAACCAAAGCCCTTGGTGCGCCAGCGAGAGAAGTAAATACTGAAACGGGTAAATATACCCAAGCAGGAAGCGCAGGTTTTTCTGCTGCGGCTCTTCCGTTGCTCGCGGCTTCTGGTGAATCTGCGCTGTTGGAGGCGCAGTTCAGTCGTGCTCAAAATGAACTTGTGATGGACAAAAACGATCATTATTACGACAACGTATTAAGTCTATTTGGGCTTGGTTGGCATGCAGAACGTTACCGTTTTAGTGTGCAAGGTGAATTGCTTCCTGCATGGAGCGAGAGATGTCAGTAACAGGACGCGTGTTAAGGTGGATTCCACTGGTTGCTTTGGCGGCTGGTGGCATCGGCACTGTGCATGCAGAAAGCTTTAGTTCAAAACCTCTGACAAAGTCGCAGCTCGCACAGGTCTACAAACCTATCGAGCTGGTTCAATTTTCCACATCATTAGCACGAGTTGACTCGGTTGAGTGGTTGGTTGAGCAGCTAAAACTGGCGGATGCGATTGGCCGAGATGATATTGTCGAGAGTACTCTGGAGAGGCTGTTCGCGATTGAAGAAAGCAATCCAACGGGGCTTTTCTATCAAGCGAATATGTAT
>NZ_JAWOUS010000624.1:0-614 GCF_033339495.1 Vibrio sp. 2134-1 | reverse complement strand
CAAAACGCAGTTTTGAAGGCTCAGGTTTGGGCTTAGCGATTTGTAAGAACCTCGTGGATTTAATGCAAGGTGAGATCAGTTTCGAAAGTGAAGAGCGCAAAGGTACAACGTTTAAAGTTTCCATCCCTTTAAAAGAGGGGCAAGCTCAAGGCGCAGCGTCGGGGGAGTTGGCTGTTGTCGAACGAAGCGACTTAGCTGGGCGCTCGATATTGGTGGTGGATGATATCCGAATGAACCAAGTCATTGTGACGCAGATGCTGAAAAAGCTCGACATTACTCCTGATTTAAAAGCCAATGGTTTGGAAGCGCTAGAAGCGGTTAAAAACAAAGATTACGAATTGATATTTATGGATTGTCGAATGCCGGAAATGGATGGTTACGAAGCAACGGCTCACTTGCGACAAAAAGGCTTCGACCGTCCAATCATCGCCTTAACAGCAGGCACAACGATTGAAGAACGTCAAAAGTGCATTGATTCAGGCATGGACGATATCCTCACTAAGCCGTACACAGCAACCGATATTGAACAGATTATGTGTAAGTGGCTCGAGCAGTAGACGCTGTCTCTTAAAAAACGGATGCTTGTTGGCTAACGGCTAACGGCTAACCGCTAA
>NZ_JAWOUS010000623.1:0-615 GCF_033339495.1 Vibrio sp. 2134-1 | reverse complement strand
TTGAGGTATTGCTACTGAGCCTTAAACTTCGATTTGTCCAACTGATGTTTTTTTAGTTTGTCGTACAAGGTCTTGCGTGACACCTGTAATTCTAGTTGAACCTCTTTAAGTCTGCCTCTGTGTCGCTGCAATGCATCAAATAACAGACAATATTCAAAGTGTTCTGTGCGTTGAGTCATGCTCTGAATTTCGATGCTCTTTTCACTGTCCCAATCTTCCATGCGAAAAGTCTCAGGTTTGAGAGCGCGCAGCTCCGCAAATTGGCGCAGTTGTTTAACGTTTTCTGGCCAAGAAAGCTCTGTAATTCGGCGTACTTCGTCCAAACTGATGTGCGGTGGTTGCAGCTGATAACGGCTTGCTGCATGACGTACGAAGTGTTTGTAAAGTGGGCCAATATCTTCTTTGCGTTCATCCAGCGTTGGTAAGTGGATGAGCGTTGCGAACGCTTTAACATCGGCATCAACCTTGGTCGTCGCACCAAATACGCGCTCCAATTTCGGGTGGTTAAACAGGCATTGCCACTGTGTGAGCGAGATATGTTCTGCGCTGTGCAGGTACAAACTGCAACGATTTGAGTCTTCCGTCAGGTGTTCAATGGCTTTGTCGAGTGCATCT
>NZ_JAWOUS010000622.1:0-615 GCF_033339495.1 Vibrio sp. 2134-1 | reverse complement strand
TGCGGGGATTGCGAGAGACCTGCCGATTGGCGTGGTCGATTTACAGCATTCGCAACTCTCTCGTAAGTTGATCCAAACGTTAGACGCCTCTTCAACGCTTTCTGTGGATTATCACTACACCAGTGCGAATGAAGCCAAGAATGCCATGATTGAAGGCGATATTTACGCTTTTGCCGTCATTCCATCTAAGTTTGACCAAGACATTTTGCTGCATCGCCAACCACAGCTTTCAGTGTTTTTTAACAGCCAATATATTTTGGTGGCAAAGTTAATTAATTCAGCCGTGGCACAAGCTCAAGGGTACTTTGATGCTCAGGTGCAAGTGATGGGCAATCTCGCCAAAGGCAATACAACGACGTTGTCCGCGCTCGGCCAAGCTGTGCCAGTGTCGACCCAAATCACCGCGCTGTTTAATCGCAACACTAACTACGCGCAATTTTTGGTCACCGCTATCGTGCCTGCGATTTGGCAAATTTGTATCGTTGTGAGTACGATTTTGATCCTTGCGGCGCACTTTCGCATTTATGGGGGCAAAAATGGCTTTGAGTTTTTGGGTAATAAACCATACACAAAACTCAGCGCAATTTTGAGCCAATACATCCCAGTGTTTATGTT
>NZ_JAWOUS010000621.1:0-615 GCF_033339495.1 Vibrio sp. 2134-1 | reverse complement strand
ACGTTACATTCATTTTTATCATTTTTACAAATCAGAACATCTATCCAATACTTTTTTTAGTTGTTTGCTGACGGCTTACAAAAAAGTCGTGAAACCAGATGGAATGAGAGGAAGCTAGCATGACGCACATCGATATCGGCATTGATAGAGAGCACCGATTAAGCACCGCAGAGGGCTTGAAGCAGCTCTTGGCAGATTCTTACACGCTCTATCTGCAAACGCACAACTTCCATTGGAATGTGGAAGGCCCGAACTTCAGAGAACTGCATCTCATGTTCGAAGAACACTATACCGAACTTGCGACGGCTGTAGACGAGATTGCCGAGCGCATACGCACACTGGACGTTCCCGCACCCGGCACGTTTAAAGAGTTCGCCAAACTCAGTGTGATTGAAGAGGTTGAAGGCGTTCCGAGCGCGACGGAAATGGTCGACATACTCACGCACAATCACGAACAAGTCGTAAAGACCGCACGTAAAGTGTTAAAGCTAGCCCAACAAGCGGATGACGAATCTAGCGTGGCGTTGGTATCGGACAGAATGCGCATCCATGAAAAAACAGCATGGATGTTACGATCGCTGCAGAAATAACGCCGAGCGAAACGACCTAAGGATA
>NZ_JAWOUS010000620.1:0-616 GCF_033339495.1 Vibrio sp. 2134-1 | reverse complement strand
GGCAGTGGAAAGAGGCGTTTGAACTACTTTTCACACCAAGATCTGACGGTGGTTTGCCCTACTTCTTCCAAGGTTTGATTTCGACGTTAAGGCTCAGTATTTGGGGCATCAGCTTCGCATTAGTGCTTGGCACTTTGTTGGGCTTAGCGCGTTTCTCTCGCTCCGTCTGGTTGCGCACACCTGCCAACGCGTTTATTCAGTTGGTAAGAAACATCCCACCGTTGGTTTTTGTTTTTATTTTCTACTTTTTCATTTCTAACCAATTGATCCCGTTACTCGGTTTGGAAGATCTTCTACGAAACTACAACGGTGAACCAAATGCGCTACAAAGCTTTCTTTTTGGACCTTCTAACCTTTGGGAAAATCTTGCCTCTGGTGTGTTATGCGTCGGCTTACTCTCTTCTGCCTACATAGCAGAAGTTGTGCGAGCAGGGTTACAAAGCATCGACCAAGGTCAGTGGGAAGCGGCGGATTCATTGGGCTTGTCTCGATGGGTGAAGTACCGATTCGTTATCGCGCCACAGGTGCTTAAAGCAATAACACCTGCACTTGCCGGTCAAACCATCTCTTTGGTGAAAGACACCTCCATCGTTTCGCTAATTTCTATACAAGAAAT
>NZ_JAWOUS010000619.1:0-617 GCF_033339495.1 Vibrio sp. 2134-1 | reverse complement strand
CGCTAACGGATGAGCCATGGAAAGCGCAAGAGTACCTAGACCGCATCATGTCAGAGATGTACACCAGCGAACCAACTGGTTTGATTGGTAACGAAGACGTAGGTCAGATGAGCTCTTGGTACTTGATGTCGGCAATGGGCTTCTACCAAGTGACGCCTGCGGATCCGGTCTACACCATCGGTCGCCCTATGTTTGATGAAATCACCATTCCAGTGGAAGGCGGCGAGTTCACAGTCATCGCGGACAACAACAGCCCACACAACAAGTACGTGAAGTCCGTAACCATCAACGGCAAACCGCTGGATGCCAACTTCACCTTCAAACACAGCGAAATCAAAGCGGGCGGCGAGCTTCACTTCGTCATGACGGGTGACAAGCAAGAAGCGCTTCAAGCTCAGTAACGTTTTATGTAATTCGTGTTTAAAGAATAAGCAGATAGATTAACTCAGTGGCAGGAAGTGATGCGCTTCCTGCCTAAGGAATCAAGATTATGAACTTTACGAAAACCGCTATCGCCACCGCAGTGATTGCAAGTGTTATTGGTTTGGCTGGCTGCAACGATGACGACGATAACACCTCACCAAGCGTCGATACTTCCAACCTAAAATACGTCGACC
>NZ_JAWOUS010000618.1:0-617 GCF_033339495.1 Vibrio sp. 2134-1 | reverse complement strand
CCTATGACGAGCTCGAAGAACTTTACCGTAAACACATTCACGATGACGCAGAACGACGCTTTGTCGTTGAAGACGCTGACGGCATTTTGATTGGTTTGGTGGAACTGATTGAAATCAACTACATCCACCGCAGTGCGGAATTTCAAATCATCATCGCGCCAGACCATCAAGGCCGTGGTTATGCGATGGAAATGATTCATCGCGCATTGGATTACTCTTTCTCCATCCTTAACTTACGCAAAATCTATCTATTGGTTGCGGTTGAGAACGAAGTTGCCATCCATCTGTATAAAAAGTGCGGCTTTATTGAGGAAGGCCATCTTATCGAAGAGTACTTCATTAATGGCAGCTATCGTGACGTGAAGCGCATGTACGTTTTGAAACATCAATACCAGAAGAGTATTGAAGAACAATCGTAAGCCGATTGAACGTTATCACTGGCGTTAATTCATGCTGTGCTATCTCTCGCATTGCTGCTTGAGAATTTCCTCAGTATTCATCGCTGAGCAAGGGCTGAAATAATGTCAGTGACACGCTCGAATCACAGGCTCGCTTGTGTTGACGGACTGGACGTCACAAATGCATTAGCGCTGTGTTTCCATTATTCAAATTGATAT
>NZ_JAWOUS010000617.1:0-617 GCF_033339495.1 Vibrio sp. 2134-1 | reverse complement strand
ATTGCATTTGGTGGCGTTGCAACTGGCAACATGAAGGCACAAGATGCGGCTACCGCGATAAGCGCTGACAGAATCACTGGTGATAGACCAAGTGCTTCGGCAATGGTCGCGAACACTGGGACCAGTAGCGCAGCACTTGCTGTGTTACTTGCAAACTCAGTCAAGAAGACGACAAAGGCAACCACAGAAAGGATAGTGAGTAATACACCTGCTTGCTCAAGGAAGCCAGTTAGGCTGTGCGCTAGGAAACCGCTGGTGCCTGTCGCTTTTAGAACGTTACTCAAGCAGATACCGCCGCCGAACAGGATCAGAACACCCCAGTCTGTTGTCTTTTCAATGTCCTTCCATTCGACTGCTCGAGATGCGCCTAGCAGCAAGATGGCACCAATCGCAACCAAGGTGTCGAATTTTGCAAAACCGCCAAGCATGGTGTTGATCGGCTTGCTGAAAATCCACAAAGTGACGGTAAGTAAGAAGATTGCCAGTGTGACCATTTTGCCGTTCGTCCACTCAACAGGTTTGTGGTCAAGTTCAAACTTGTGGCTCAAATCTGGCTTGGTCATGGTGTACAGAACCAAAATCGCAATTGGCATCAAAATCAAAGAGATTGGCAGACC
>NZ_JAWOUS010000616.1:0-617 GCF_033339495.1 Vibrio sp. 2134-1 | reverse complement strand
TCTACGTCAACTTGCACGACAAGCAGCGAAAGAGAAAAAAGCCGGTAAACCAGCAAAATCTTACCGTGAAATTTTCCAAATCCTGAAAGCGTTAAACGAAGAAGAAATCTAATCTTCCTTCGTAAACCATAAAGACAAAGCAGACCACTAGGTCTGCTTTTTTAATGCGGATAATCAACGCCCATTAAGCGAGGCGATTGAGGAGGTCTCCGCGCTGAAACGCGTTAATGTTCTCAATCAGGATGTCGGCCAAGCGTTGAATCGACGAATCACTTCCCCACGCAACATGAGGCGTTAACAGCAAATTCGGTAAGTGAATATTAGCGATCAGAGGGTTGCTCTCATCGGCAGGCTCCTGAGTAAATACATCAAAACCTGCTGCTGCGATCTCCCCCTGTTTTAGAGCATCCACCAACGCTTGCTCATCAACCAAACCGCCTCGACCGGTGTTGATTAGAATCGCGTTTGGTTTCATTTGCTGTAACTCGGCTTTGCCAATCAAATTCTGCGTATGCTCGTTAAGCGGACAGTGCAAAGTCAACGCGTCAGAGTGTTTCAACACTTCCTCAAATGGCACATAACCTGGTCGACATTCTGCCGCTCCTTTACGCTCCGCG
>NZ_JAWOUS010000615.1:0-617 GCF_033339495.1 Vibrio sp. 2134-1 | reverse complement strand
ATGAAAGTGTTGGTGGTGAATTGGGCGACGAGTTGTGGTCGACACCTTTATTCCAAGCCTTGAAAGCGTCCGTTGCTCGTTATGGCGATGGTTCGGATCGTGTTTTCCGTGACTTTGACTCGATTGTGCTTGAAGGCATGTACGGCGTGGGTCGTGGTGTGAAAATGCATGATTTGGCGGAGTCCACCGTGTTTGCCGCGACAATGCTTTTCCCTGAAAAAGAGTACGCACACATTCTGAAAGATAGCTTCGCACAGCATAACTTACTCAAAGTTCCTTTTAACGCCCGATATCAATCTCGTTACATCAACGCTGGGGAAACGGTCGAGTTGACGCTTTCTCACACCGGCCGATCTGCAAGCGTAAAGGGCAATTGGTCACTGAACAACGACACATCGAAAGCGGTCGATGTGCAACTGGCAAACTCGGCCTCTTTCAGTGCCAACTTACCAACGGGGCTGACGTGTGGTGCACCGTTTGAATCTAAAGTTTCGCTGGATTATCAGTTTGCTGAAGGGCTTAAAGCGCAATCTTGGCAAAACGTGACGGCACTAGTGAACGGTATTCCTCTACTTTTGAATAAGCCCAAGACTATCGAGGATGCGCTCACCGATGCG
>NZ_JAWOUS010000614.1:0-617 GCF_033339495.1 Vibrio sp. 2134-1 | reverse complement strand
CTTCTGATTGGCGGAGCTACCACATCCAAAGCTCACACTGCCGTGAAGATTGAGCAGAACTACAAAAATCCGGTGGTTTACGTAAACAATGCGTCGCGCGCAGTAGGGGTTTGTTCGTCATTACTCTCCGATGAACGTCGACCTGCCTTTATAGAAAAACTGGATGCGGATTATGAGCGTGTTCGTGACCAACACAATCGTAAGAAGCCGCGTACTAAGCCTGTCACTTTAGAACAAGCGCGTGCAAACAAAGTCGCGATAGATTGGGATGCATACACGCCACCAGTTCCTGCAAAACCAGGCCTCCATATTTTCGATGATTTTGATGTCGCAACCTTACGCAAGTATATCGACTGGACGCCGTTTTTCATGACGTGGTCGCTGGTAGGAAAATACCCGACAATCTTCAAACATGAAGAAGTGGGTGAGGAGGCTCAGCGTCTATTCCATGATGCCAATGAGCTGCTTGATCGAGTTGAGCGTGAAGGATTGCTTAAGGCTCGCGGGATATGTGGCCTATTCCCAGCGGCAAGCGTGGGTGATGATATTGAAGTGTACACCGATGAGTCGCGTACCGAGGTTGCTAACGTATTGCGCAATCTTCGTCAGCAAACAGA
>NZ_JAWOUS010000613.1:0-617 GCF_033339495.1 Vibrio sp. 2134-1 | reverse complement strand
GTCGGTTGTACGTCAGCACGCCGCCCTAAATCACCACAGTGACTTTCATCCATAATGAAAGCTACATGAGGTCATTCATCAAAATCTCATACTCTTCATTCGCTTCTTCAACTAAATGAGAAAGCTCTAACGCGTCGGTAACTGCAAGATTGAACTGCCACGGGGTTGCGTCTTCTTTGCCACAAATTCGAGTTTCACACCCACGACTTTCAAAAGATAAATCATCAAACTCGGTCGTATGACGCTCTTCAAGTTCGATAATTTCAACTTCCAATCTTCCAACAGGGTTTACTTTAACGTGCGCGTGTAACTCTGAACTGCTAGACAAACAATAATCTCGATGAACCGCAATCATGGCCGCCTTCTTGTCCTGCCAACTAACCACTCATCAAAGAGTGTAGGAGAGGAAGTTTGAACGTGGGGTGAAATAATAATGAAGATTGATCTGTCTCATTGGAGGAGACAATTTTTGTCATCACAGTATGAGTCGGTATGAAACTCGCCTGAAATCACACAGAGTCAAACCAGAAAAGTTGGCATTCAAGGCGAGTTTCCCTATTATCGAAACACATTTAACGTTGGTCAGTTTAGAGGTCAGTATGGAGCTAGAAGCCGTC
>NZ_JAWOUS010000612.1:0-617 GCF_033339495.1 Vibrio sp. 2134-1 | reverse complement strand
AACTCACATCAAATCCAAGGCAATGGTTGCGTGGGCGGCTGGCGAGCCACTGAAAATGGAAGAAGTGGATGTACAGCTTCCTAAAGCGGGTGAAGTGCTAGTGCGCATCGTCGCGACAGGTGTTTGTCATACTGATGCGTTCACTCTGTCAGGCGACGATCCAGAAGGCATCTTCCCTTCGATTCTTGGTCACGAAGGTGGCGGTATTGTTGAAATGGTTGGCGAAGGTGTTACCAGCGTTGAGGTTGGCGACCACGTGATTCCTCTTTACACCGCAGAATGTGGCGAGTGTAAGTTCTGTAAATCGGGCAAAACCAACCTTTGTCAGGCCGTTCGTGAAACACAAGGTAAAGGTCTGATGCCAGATGGTACAAGCCGTTTTTCTATCAACGGTGAAACCATCTTCCACTACATGGGTTGTTCTACTTTCTCTGAGTACACAGTGCTGCCTGAAATTTCATTAGCCAAAGTGAACAAGCAAGCGCCTCTTGAAGAAGTGTGTCTACTAGGTTGTGGCGTAACGACTGGTATGGGCGCGGTTCTGAACACTGCAAAAGTTGAAAAAGGCGACACGGTTGCGATCTTTGGTCTGGGTGGCATCGGTCTTTCAGCGATCA
>NZ_JAWOUS010000611.1:0-619 GCF_033339495.1 Vibrio sp. 2134-1 | reverse complement strand
ATCAATAACCGCGTATTGCTTACTTGGCTGCGTTACCTGGCACTGCCCATCGGTCACCGACGCAAAACCAAACTCAAACTCAATTCGGTTTTGACTACCCACCTTAAAAGCCGGAATGCGAACAAACGTATCACCACTTAGAATGCCATCATCTAACAAAGGAACACGTATACGGTTAGATTCTCCACCTTGACCTTTTGTGGTTAGGTTGAACGCCTCAATGAATTGGTCATTAATACTCAAAGTCAGACGAGAGCCGGAATGATCCGCAGCAGGCGGTGAATAACGATAGTTAAGATCCATCGGTATACCACGGCTCTGCCAAGTAAAGAGATCGGGTGGTAAGCGCAAACTCACATTGATTGGAGGAGGCGTTCGGCCTTCCACTTGCAACATGCTTTTTTGTTCGACTAATTCAGATAATGCAACGGGACGAGCCGTACTCACCCAGTTTGGCGCATCGTACGGGACTCGTGGTTTGATTTGTTTGACTTCATTAATCTTCGCGATTGGCCCAGTAAGAAGTTGGTTTCCCAACGCCAAACCTTGCACCGCAACGTTAAGATCCTTACTGTCACGACCTATCACTAGAAGAAGCTTCACGTACGGGTCAGTTGGG
>NZ_JAWOUS010000610.1:0-619 GCF_033339495.1 Vibrio sp. 2134-1 | reverse complement strand
GCTTTTGGCCGTGCAACCTTGATGCTTGTTGGCGCTATCTTCTCTAAGCCTCAACCCTCTAAAAGTTTTCCTCTACTCATCAAACAGTTGTATTCCGTTGGCGTGCAATCACTGGCTATCATCGTCGTATCTGGTTTGTTTATCGGCATGGTTCTTAGCTTGCAAGGCTATGTAGTGCTGGTGGATTACGGCGCGGAAGGCAGTCTTGGTCAGATGGTCGCGTTGTCACTACTGCGTGAACTTGGGCCGGTGGTTACTGCGCTTCTTTTCGCTGGACGTGCAGGCTCTGCGCTGACGGCAGAAATTGGTTTGATGAAAGCGACTGAGCAGCTTTCAAGCTTAGAAATGATGGCAGTTGACCCACTGAAACGAGTGATTGCACCACGTTTTTGGGCTGGGGCTATCTCAATGCCACTACTTGCGATGATCTTCATGGCTGTTGGCATCTGGGGGGCACAGCTCGTCGGTGTGGATTGGAAAGGTGTGGATCACGGCAGCTTTTGGGCAGCCATGCAATCTTCTGTTGAGTTGGGACAAGATATCGGCAACAGCATGATCAAATGCTTTGTGTTTGCCATTACGGTAACTTGGACTGCTCTATTTAATGGCTACGATGCGA
>NZ_JAWOUS010000609.1:0-619 GCF_033339495.1 Vibrio sp. 2134-1 | reverse complement strand
AAGCGGACACAACAACGGATGAGATTAGACGCTTAGTCCCTGCGCAATTGAAGCTTGGTCCGGTAGAGCAGATTAGAGATCTAATCAACAACCAGATTAATGGAATTAACGTAGCTCCTTTAAGTGTCGTGCCACGACAGATTCCATATCAAACGGGGTATGTTTATTTTGAGGTCGTTAAGAAGGGGCCATTCTGGATGCGACTTAAAGACAGCGGTGGTATTGCACTGCATTTATCTGGTCATTTCCCAAATCCGGACATAGAGCTTTGGAGCATTAATCAATAAAAGTGGTAAGTATGGAACAGACGATAGTAAAACCTACTCCTGGCGGAAGAGCGGCTGTATCTAAAGCTCAGCCTCAAAGATCAGCAGACAGTACTGTTGTGATATCCAAAAGCCCTGAGTTGGTTAACAACGATTCAGTTGTTGCTTATGGAGATAATCCACTATTGGCAGAAGCTAATGGTCTACTTTCGATTATTGGACAAATCAGAGCAACAGCTACTCATTCCGATCCTTTGTTTCTTAAAGAAACGCTCGCGCAAAAACTTAGGGATTATGAGAATCGTCTGCGTCAACATGATGTTGACCTGGAAACCATTGATACCGCACGTTAT
>NZ_JAWOUS010000608.1:0-619 GCF_033339495.1 Vibrio sp. 2134-1 | reverse complement strand
AAAAGCGGGCACACTTATCGTTGACCACGTTGAAATTTCGGAAAACGCGATTGCTGGTCAACTTAATGAAGCCAACGGCCACTACGTATTAAAAACACTAGAAAGAGCCGCTTTGGGCTGTATGAATGATGAATTTGATGCTATTGTCACCGGCCCTGTTCACAAGGGGGTGATCAATCGCGCAGGTGTTGCATTCAGTGGTCATACTGAATTCTTTGCCGAGAAATCAAATACACCGTTAGTGGTGATGATGTTGGCAACAGAAGGACTGCGTGTCGCATTGGTTACCACACATATTCCATTGGCGTATGTGTCAAAAGCGGTCACCGAAGAGCGACTAGAGAAGATCATCGATATTCTTCATAAAGACCTCGTAGAAAAATTTGCCATCGCAGAGCCAAACATCTATGTTTGCGGGCTTAATCCTCATGCAGGTGAAGATGGCTGTTTAGGTCGTGAAGAGATCGAGACCATCACTCCGACACTGGAAAAGATTCAAAAAGAAAAAGGTATCAAGCTGATCGGCCCACTGCCGGCAGATACCATTTTCAATGAAAAATATTTAAACGATGCAGATGCTGTTTTAGGCATGTACCACGACCAAGGATTGCCAGTATTA
>NZ_JAWOUS010000607.1:0-620 GCF_033339495.1 Vibrio sp. 2134-1 | reverse complement strand
GTCTGGCCAATCTTGGATAAATGCCTTCTCGTGTGAAACCAAGATGACACTGCCCGCAAAACGTTGTAGCGCCTGCTTCAACGCATCTTTACTGCTGGTATCAAGATGCGTAGTTGGCTCATCGAGAATGAGTACATTGCAGCCTCGTGTTGCTAAACAACAAAGCTTAACGCGAGTTTGCTCTCCACCACTCAACGCCTCTAAGCGACGTTGTGCTTTATCACCCTTTATCCCGAAGCGTGCTAACAGCTTACGAGCCGATTTACTATTGATTGAAGAATCGACCGCACACACCTCTTGCTCCGGTGTATGATCCGGATGACGCCAAGATAGGTCTTGAGCGAAATAACCGATCTTAAGACCTTGTGCAAACGTCATTTCACCAGAGAGTGGAAGCACCTCCCCCATTAGCGTTTTAAGCAATGTCGACTTCCCTACGCCATTGAAGCCCTCAATCACTAACTTTTCTCCTCGTGCGACAGTGATATCAATCGGTGACAGTAAAGGCGTTTGATAACCAATGCTCAACGCTTCGGCGCTAACAACACTTTGATGTCCAATAGGCGCATAAGAAAAATCAAATTCAGTCACAGCATCTGTTTTATGCAACTGAACCCTTT
>NZ_JAWOUS010000606.1:0-620 GCF_033339495.1 Vibrio sp. 2134-1 | reverse complement strand
GGGGGCTTGTTACTCGGCTTTGTCTGTGTTTTCGGCAACCATGACTTTGAGCGCGGTACATTCATTGACGCTCTGCATGTTGATGATAGCTATCGTGGTCGTGGTATCGGCAAACAACTCTTGCTTGCCGTTGCAGAGTGGCAACAGCAATACTTCAAAGATTCAGGATTGTATCTAGAAGTTGTCTCGCAAAACACATCAGCGATTTCGTTCTATCAACATATTGGTGGACAAGAATGCCAAGAGCGTACGTGGCGTGCTCCGGGCGGAACAGAAGTAATGGAAAAAGTGTTCCGTTGGTCTAACGCGCAAGCGCTGGTAAGTGGCATTGAGGAAAACGTCATCTATTCATAACGCTTTCTAAGCGAAAGAACGGAGACGATAAGAGCAGCACTGACGCTGCTCTTTTTTGTTTGCGGGATAGTTAACAATCTGGCGAGTTAAAAAGACAGGCCCATTTCCTTTAACTCACTTTCACATTGGCTCGCGTTTTCAAACTGAATAGCAGCCATGCCCACCTGTTTGGCCCCTTCGACGTTGTAAGGCATATCATCCAGAAAAACGGTTTCTGATGGGTTTAAGTCGTAGCGGGAGAGAAGCGCTTGATAAATTTCCGGTTG
>NZ_JAWOUS010000605.1:0-620 GCF_033339495.1 Vibrio sp. 2134-1 | reverse complement strand
CCATCACTTCTGTTACCAAAAGGCCTGTGCCTAATTCCTTCAGCATTTGCTCAAAGTTTTGGCCTGTCGACTTCACGTACCAGTTGTGAATACCACCAGCGTGACCAGTTGGATCCATCTTCATCTTGCGAGCGGCATAACTGGTCAGTAGATAGGTCGCCAACACACCATCGGTAATGATTTCACGATCTTGCGTATAAACGCCTTCGCTATCGAATGGGCTGGAAGCCAAACCGCGCAATACATGCGGACGCTCTGAAATATTGAACCATTCAGGCAAGACTTGTTTACCCAAGTGATCCAGTAAGAAAGAAGATTTGCGGTACAGGTTGCCACCGCTGATCGCCATCACTAGGTGACCAATCAAGCCAGTTGCCACATCGGCCGCAAACATAATTGGGTATTGGCCCGTTTTCAATCGGTGAGCATCCAGTCGGCTTACAGTATTTTCCGCCGCTTTGCGGCCGACGGTTTCTGGCGTCCACAAATCATCACGATGGCGGGCAACGGTATAGCTGTAGTCACGTTCCATTTCGCCATTTTTGCCTACGCCAATAACGCAGCAGCTTGTGCTGTGTCGGCTAGACGCGTAGCTTGCTAACAAACCATGGCTGTTTCCG
>NZ_JAWOUS010000604.1:0-621 GCF_033339495.1 Vibrio sp. 2134-1 | reverse complement strand
TTAGAAGTGAGCCGCGTTGATCACGGCGATCGCTGCGTAGAAGATGAAGCTCTAGCGCAGTCTCTGATTGAAACCAAAATGCCACTGACTGTTTGCCCGCTGTCTAACATCAAACTTTGCGTGTTTGATGAAATGGGACAGCACAACATCGTAGAGCTTCTGCGTAAAGGCGTGGCGGTAACCATTAACTCTGATGACCCCGTTTACTTTGGTGGCTACATGACCGATAACTTCCTTGCAGTGAATCAAGCACATCCAATGAGCAAAGAAGAACTGGCGAAATTCACGCTCAACGCTATCGATGCAAGCTTCATCGACAACGAGTTGAAGGCTCAATATCGTCATCAAGTCGAACAATATGTTGCACAACATTCATCGATGTAATGCGGTATACCCTTACAAACCCTCTGTGGTTAAAACGGGACTTAAGCGCTAGACTGAAAAAGCTCAACAAAGCACTTAATAAAGGAAGAAAATCATGATTCAACAAGGCCAAGCACTACCTTCTGCAACCGTAAGTGAACTGACTGCCGATGGCATGGTCAACCACGATGTGACCGAACTGTTCGCGAACAAGAAAGTGGTGTTATTCGCGGTTCCTGGCGCATTCACTCCAACTTG
>NZ_JAWOUS010000603.1:0-621 GCF_033339495.1 Vibrio sp. 2134-1 | reverse complement strand
GTACTTCTTTCATAGCCCACAAAGAGTTACTTAAACCAATGTTCGTCGGTCTCAGCCTGTGTACTCGAATAGCTCACATACAGACTTGAACAATTGTTCAGTTGATACTGGCATTGTAGGGGTAATAAAAATGGTATCGTCACCCGCTACTACGCCAAGAATACCCTCGGATTTACCTAACGAGTCGAGTAGGCGAGCAATAAGCTGTGCTGCGCCAGGACCTGTGTGAATGACAACCAATGCCGCATTGTGATCGATGTCTAAAACCAGTTCACGTAGAGAGCTGCTTACTGTTGGTACGCCCAGCTCAGCCGGTAGGCAGTACACCATTTCCATTTTTGCGTTACGAGTACGAACAGCACCAAACTTGGTCAGCATACGTGAAACTTTAGATTGGTTAATGCTTTCAAAGCCTTGCTGCTTGAGTGCGTCAACAATTTCACCCTGTGAGCCAAAGCTCTCTTCTTTTAGCAGGGCTTTAAAGGCGCGGACTAGGTTATCTTGTTTCTCTGAATTGCGCATAGTCATTATGATTCTCTTAGTACGTGTCAGCAATTTTGCATATTCTCGCATATATATTCATGCAGTGCCAAAAAGTCCCGGCATTCTGTTAGTTGCATC
>NZ_JAWOUS010000602.1:0-621 GCF_033339495.1 Vibrio sp. 2134-1 | reverse complement strand
CTTATTCTCTATCCAACACGCGGCAAGCAATCGAAAAGCAATCTAAAAGCAATCTTTGGAGGATTTCATGAGTCAATTTGTTCTGGGTTTGGATATTGGTTACTCCAACCTGAAAATGGCAATGGGGTATAAAGGTGAGGAAGCTCGCACAGTCGTCATGCCGGTGGGGGCAGGTCCATTGGAACTGATGCCACAACAGTTAACTGGCGGTGCAGGGACCTGCATTCAGGTTGTGATTGATGGAGAGAAATGGGTTGCAGGCGTCGAGCCTGACCGATTGCAAGGATGGGAGCGTGAGCTTCACGGCGACTATCCTTCGACCAATCCATACAAGGCTCTTTTCTACGCTGCACTCCTGATGTCCGAGCAGAAGGAGATCGATGTGCTGGTGACTGGCCTGCCTGTTAGTCAGTACATGGACGTAGAGCGCAGAGAGGCGTTGAAATCTCGGCTTGAGGGTGAACACCAGATCACGCCAAAACGATCGGTAGCGGTTAAGTCTGTCGTGGTTGTACCTCAACCTGCCGGTGCTTACATGGATGTTGTAAGTTCAACCAAAGATGAAGACCTCCTGGAGATTATCCAGGGAGGAAAAACCGTTGTAATTGACCCTGGGTTCTT
>NZ_JAWOUS010000601.1:0-621 GCF_033339495.1 Vibrio sp. 2134-1 | reverse complement strand
CGTGGATATCGTTCAGTCTTCTGCTCAATTGCTACGACTAAAAGCGGCGCTTTCTCAAGGCCACATGCAAGAAGATCAATCTGCGCAAGTTGCATTGACGCTTGAAGATGGCTCGACTTACGAGCACAAAGGCACAATGAAGTTCACGGAAGTTAACGTGGATGAAAGTACGGGAAGCGTAACTTTGCGTGCGGAATTCCCAAATCCTGATGGTTTACTTCTTCCGGGCATGTTCGTGCGTGCGACCGTGATTACTGGTGTTGACCCTAGTGCGATTTTGATCCCGCAAAACACCGTGACTCGCGATGCAACAGGCAAAGCTTCGGTGATGACGGTGCGTGCTGATAATACCGTTGCGATTACGCCAGTCATCACGGCGGAAGTTATAGACAACCAATGGCGCATCATTGATGGATTAAAAGCCGGTGACCAAGTCATTACGGCGGGTTTGCAAAAGGTGCGTCCGGGTAGCCCAGTCACCATCCAAACGGGAGATCAGGGATAATCATGGCTCGATTTTTTATTGATCGTCCGGTTTTTGCTTGGGTACTGGCGATTCTGACCATGCTTGCAGGGATCATGTCCTTGTTCAACTTGCCAGTGTCGCAATATCCAACCATT
>NZ_JAWOUS010000600.1:0-621 GCF_033339495.1 Vibrio sp. 2134-1 | reverse complement strand
ATCAAGCTGGTTTGTTCAGCCGGTTTAGCAACCACAGTGTTACCCGCAACAAGCGCCGCGGTTACTTGACCAAGGAAAATCGCCAGAGGGAAGTTCCAAGGGCTAATACAAACGAACACACCGAGGCCTTCACGGCTTGAAATGCGTTTCACACCATCGAAACCTTCCAGTTCAAATGGTTGTAGGTTTTGTGCTTGTTTTGCGTAGTAACGACAGAAATCAACCGCTTCACGAACTTCATCAATGCTGTCGTGAATGGTTTTACCCGCTTCTTGATGACAAATCGCCACCAACTCCGCCAAGTTTGCTTCCATCAGGTCAGCAAGTGTTTCTAAACACTTCGCTTTTTGCTCAATCGCAGTGCCTTTCCATTCTGGGAATGCCGCTTGCGCCGCTTCAATCGCAGCGGAAACATGATCAAGAGTTGCAAAAGCGACTTGACCCACTTCAACACGACGATCGTAAGGCGCGGTAATGATCTCAGCGAGGTTTTCCTTGATCATGCTTTCGGCAAAACGCTCACCGTTGATCACAGGGCCCGCAATCCACTTATTGTTTAGGAAGCTTTCAACTTGCGCTTCAAATGGTTTTGCTTCGCTTTCGATATCGATGTTGACGCCG
>NZ_JAWOUS010000599.1:0-622 GCF_033339495.1 Vibrio sp. 2134-1 | reverse complement strand
GGCTGTGAATAAGCCGTCTGGTTTGTTGTCAGTTCCGGGACGCCTTGCAGAGCACCATGACAGCATGTGGAGTCGTTTACAGGAGGAGTACCCAGATATCCAAGTCGTGCATCGCTTAGATATGTCGACGTCGGGATTGATGGTACTGGCTAAAAACAAGCGAGCAGAAAGTGCGTTGAAAAAGCAGTTCCAGTTCCGCTTAACGCATAAAATTTACTACGCACGCGTTTGGGGTCATGTCGAGCAGGAAGAGGGCGAAATCGATCTGCCATTGATCTGTGACTGGCCAAACCGTCCGCTGCAAAAAGTGTGTTTTGAAGATGGTAAGCCATCAAAAACTCTCTTCCAAGTCGCGAAGCGAGAAGAACATGAAGACGGCACAAAGACGACCATCGTACGTTTACTGCCTATTACTGGCCGCTCACATCAATTGCGTGTGCACATGCAAGCGTTGGGTCACCCTATTGTTGGTGATGAGTTCTATGCTACCGAAGAAGCCAAAGCCTTCTCTGAGCGTTTGGAACTGCACGCTTCTGAATTGAGCTTCTACCATCCGAAAAGTCACTGGCTCCGCAGTATTTGTGTTCCGTGTGACTTTTACCCGGAAGCCGAAGAGATGATC
>NZ_JAWOUS010000598.1:0-622 GCF_033339495.1 Vibrio sp. 2134-1 | reverse complement strand
CTCGCTTTTACATTAAGCACGGCAATCACTTTGCCAACTACACTGGTTGTGGCAACACAGTCGATCTCACCTATCAACCAGCATTAAACCTGGTTATGGACACGCTGCGTTACTGGGTTAGCGAATTCAAAATCGACGGTTTCCGTTTTGATTTGGCCGCCACTTTGGGACGTCAAGGGGATGATTACAGCCCGGAAGCGGCATTTTTCAAAGCCATCGCTCAAGACCCGATTTTGCGTGAAACTAAATTGATTGCCGAGCCGTGGGATATTGGCCCTAATGGCTATCAAGTTGGTAACTTCCCATTTGGTTGGAACGAATGTAACGACAAGCTGCGCGATATTTCCCGCAGTTTTTGGCGTGGTGATCAAGGCTATTTGAAAGAGTTTGCCACTCGCCTTATGGGCTCTCGCGATATCTACAGCGCCGCCAACTGGCCATACAAACTCACGGTAAATTACATCACTTACCACGATGGCTTCACGTTGCAAGATTTAGTCTCTTACAAGCACAAACATAACGAAGCCAATGGCGAAGAGAACCGCGATGGCCACGGTGACAACCGCTCAGAAAACTACGGCGTAGAAGGCGAGACGGAAAACATCATGATCATCGCCACGCG
>NZ_JAWOUS010000597.1:0-623 GCF_033339495.1 Vibrio sp. 2134-1 | reverse complement strand
TCACTAAACCTCGCACCAAAGTAATGGGTGGTGAGGAAATTACTTTACAAGCCGAGCTGGAAGATGAAGAACGCTGGGAAGCGCAAGATATCCCACTAGATATCGTCTACGAAGATGATGACATCATCGTAATCAATAAGCCTCGTGACTTCGTCGTTCACCCTGGTGCTGGTACACCAGATGGTACCGTGCTGAATGCATTGCTACATCATTACCCAGACATCGCAGAAGTACCGCGTGCGGGCATCGTACATCGTCTTGATAAAGACACCACAGGTCTGATGGTTGTGGCGAAAACCGTTCCTGCGCAAACGCGTTTGGTTCGTGCTCTGCAAAAACGCAACATCACGCGTGAGTACGAAGCGATTGCAATCGGTCGTATGACAGCGGGTGGTAAAGTGGATCAACCAATTGGTCGCCACTCGACTAAACGCACACTCATGGCTGTAGCTCCTTTGGGTAAACCTGCGGTAACGCACTACCGTGTAGCAGAACACTTCCGTGAGCACACGCGTATCCGTCTGCGTTTGGAAACGGGTCGTACTCACCAAATCCGTGTTCATATGTCTTACCTACAGCATCCTCTGTTAGGTGATACTGCCTACGGTGGTCGTGCACGTATT
>NZ_JAWOUS010000596.1:0-623 GCF_033339495.1 Vibrio sp. 2134-1 | reverse complement strand
CCAACTTGGGCAAACCACAACGGCGTGTTTACCGCTGCAGGTCTAGAAACGGCTCAATACACTTACTACAACGCAGAAACTAAAGACAAAGACTTCGATGCAATGCTAAACGATCTTCAAGCTGCATCTGAAGGTGACATCGTTCTTCTACACGGCTGCTGCCACAACCCAACCGGCATCGATCCAACTGCTGAAGAATGGGAAACACTAGCGAAGCTGATTGCTGAGAAGAAACTGCTTCCTCTGTTCGACTTTGCATACCAGGGCTTTGCTAAGGGTGTAGAAGAAGACGCAGCTGGCCTACGTACTTTCGCGAAATACAACAAAGAAATTCTCGTTGCGAGCTCGTTCTCGAAAAACTTCGGCCTATACAATGAACGTGTAGGCGCATTCACGCTTGTTGCTGAATCTGAAGAAGTGGCAACAACAGCATTCTCTCAAGTAAAAGCGATCATCCGCTCTATCTACTCTAACCCACCAGCTCACGGTAGTGCTGTTGTTACTCATATTCTAAACAACGAAGAACTGCGTGCTGAATGGGAAGCGGAAGTACAAGAAATGCGTGACCGTATTCAAGAGATGCGCGAGCTGTTCGTAGCAACTCTGAAAGAAGAAGGTGTGGA
>NZ_JAWOUS010000595.1:0-623 GCF_033339495.1 Vibrio sp. 2134-1 | reverse complement strand
AGAAAACGACCTTTCAGAGCGAGAGGAGCGGGTTCAGTTGGTTTCCGAACGCTTAGGCGATCTAGAAAAAGTGCTTGGCGTGGACAATCACGCCACAAATGAAGATTTGGATACTCGACTGGATTCAGCAGCGATCACTTCGAATGTGCGAACGCTGATGCTCAATCAAATTCCAAACGGTTCGCCTGTGGGTAAAGTTCGACCTTCATCCGGTTTTGGCAAACGTATTCATCCTGTCACCAAGGTAGCGAAAATGCACCGCGGATTAGATTTCGCGGTGAACATCGGAACAAAAATTTATGCCCCTGCCGATGGCGTGGTGGAAGTCACTCGTCGCAGCAATACCGGCTCTGGCAACTTTCTGAGGCTACAGCACTCTTTCGGTTTTACCAGTTCTTACTCGCACTTAAAGAAATTCAAAGTGCAAAGCGGCCAATTCGTAAGAAAAGGCGATTTGATTGGGATTTCTGGCAACAGTGGGCTCTCTTCTGGCCCACATCTGCACTACGAAGTGCGCTTTGTCGGACGAGCATTGAACCCAAAACCGTTTGTTGATTGGAGCCTTAATAATTTTGAAGATATCTTTACTAAGGAGCGAAAAATACGATGGGAATCTTTGATAA
>NZ_JAWOUS010000594.1:0-624 GCF_033339495.1 Vibrio sp. 2134-1 | reverse complement strand
AGCATTGCAACGTTAGCAAAAATGGCTGACGTGCGTGAGCCCACTGTAAACCGTTTCTGTCGCCGCCTGGATACCAAAGGTTTCCCGGATTTTAAACTTCACTTGGCTCAGAGCCTTGCTAACGGTACGCCATATGTAAACCGTAATGTGGAAGAAGATGACGGCCCAGATGCTTACACGCATAAGATTTTCGAATCGACAATGGCGTGTTTGGATGTTGCTAAAAATAGCCTAGACCCGATGCAAGTAAACCGTGCGGTTGACTTGCTGACTCAAGCAAAACGTATTTCTTTCTTTGGTCTTGGTGCGTCTTCATCTGTTGCTCGCGATGCTCAAAACAAGTTCATCCGTTTTAATATCCCAATTACTTGTTTTGAAGATATTGTCATGCAACGCATGAGCTGTATTAACTGCAGCGACAACGACGTGATTGTTCTCATTTCTCATACTGGTCGCACGAAAAGCCAAGTTGAAATTGCGAATCTGGCTCGTGAGAACGGTGCAACTGTCATCGCTATCACTGCGAAAGATTCTCCATTAGAGAAAGCAAGTTCACTGGCTATCACTTTAGATATTCCTGAAGATACGGACGTATACATGCAAATGGCAAGCCGTGTCGTTCAA
>NZ_JAWOUS010000593.1:0-625 GCF_033339495.1 Vibrio sp. 2134-1 | reverse complement strand
CGATTTGGCTGTTGCAGACACAACCGCTTGATATAAAGTACTGGTTTTATCAACGCCAAAGTTCAACGTCACTCTAGCTTCACCCGCTTGTGATGCGCCAAACTCCACATCCACATGACAGCTCGTATTTGCAGCTAACGTTGTTTGAGAGCATTGATCGTTGGCAATCAGTGCTGCATCAGTCACTCCTGAGCCGCCAATGCGTACATTTTCGACAGTGAATGCAGTGTTTCCCGAATTACTAATCACAAATCCATGCTGCTTGAGTTCACCAACATTAAACGCTGGCAACATTTGATTAGCAGTGTAACCAACAGAAACGTTATCTTTCGGAGGCGTTGAAGTGCCGATGACGCCATCCACAAAACTGCGTAATGCTGCAATATCACTGTACACGCCGTACATACCCGGACGTGCACACCCTATTCCCCAGCTAACTACGCCAAGTTGGGTAATCGCACTGCCGCGATTAATAACGATTGGGCCACCGCTGTCACCCTGACATGAATCTATCCCACCTTGCGGCACGCCTGCACAGAATGCCACTTCCCCAACGGTGGTGTAGTTTCCACCCGCCTGACGACAAGTGGCATCCGACACGAGTGGAACATCGACTTCTTGCAAT
>NZ_JAWOUS010000592.1:0-625 GCF_033339495.1 Vibrio sp. 2134-1 | reverse complement strand
CAGATGCCATCCAAGCCGCAAGGTTTGGTTCGCTTAGCCTTGTATCAAAAGCTGATCGATAGCATTCCATATGGTGAAAGTGTTGGCTATCCAACTGTGGCCATTGGTGGCATTGACCAATCAAACGCAGAGCAAGTTTGGCAATGTGGCGTGTCCAGTTTAGCGGTGGTTCGTGCGATTACCTTGTCCGAATCGCCGAAACAAGTGATTGAGTTTTTCGACCAACTGATGAGCACAACGAGCACGTCATTGGTCATGGAGGACTATCGTGCTTACTGATCAAGAATTCATTCGTTATCAGCGTCAAGTTTCGTTACCTGAAATCGGAGAATCGGGCCAAGCTCGTCTTGGTCAATCTCATGTGTTGCTCATTGGCTGTGGTGGGTTGGGTAGTGCAGCAAGTTTGTATCTCGCGGCAGCTGGCGTGGGTAAGTTGGTTGTGATTGATGATGACCGTGTCGACAGCAGCAATTTGCAGCGCCAGGTTATCTATCGTGAAGGCGACATCGAACTGGCGAAAACCGAGGCGATGGCTCAGCAGCTTCGTCATCTCAATTCAATGGTTCAGGTACGCACGATTACCAAGCGTCTCGACCAAGCTCAGTTACAACTCGAAGTCATGTTG
>NZ_JAWOUS010000591.1:0-625 GCF_033339495.1 Vibrio sp. 2134-1 | reverse complement strand
AAACCGAGTGCTTTGTTAATGTATTTGACGGCTTGTTCAAGGTTGCCAATTTCAGCAATAGCGGAAGCAAGACCCAAATACGCCAAGCCTTGTCCATACGGATAGTGGAGCTCTTCCAAGATTTTCAATGAGTTCTGGTAGTGGTTAATGGCCTTATCGAAATCTTTCGATTTGTTATACATCCGAGCTAGGCTGTGTTCGACTTGCGCCACTTTGAGTGGGGCCTCCTCAAGTTGACGCGCAAGCAAGGATTGGATGAGGTATTGCTCCGATTGCTCAAACTGTCCTAATTCGGCCAGTAAATTGCCGACATCGTTATAAATACCAGATGGGTCGCTTTGATAAGACATATTGGCAAGCAGGCGGCGGTACAAGCTCAGAGCTTTTTCGTAGTCGCCGCGATAATTGTAGTTGTTCGCTACGACTCGCAACGCCAAGTCTGCAGGGAAGACTTCTGCGTGCTTATCGTCTAAATGGCTTTCGAGAGATGAGCAAAAGAAGTTTGCCTTGTGGTAACGGCCTTGCTGGTTTAGCGTGTAGCAAAGTTGGTAATTCATCAACGCTTTACCTTCCACGTCACCATTTTGTTTCATCTTTTGCCTTAACGAGCTGAAACTGGCAACTG
>NZ_JAWOUS010000590.1:0-626 GCF_033339495.1 Vibrio sp. 2134-1 | reverse complement strand
TGGTTACGAGCACTAACGCCACTAATACAGCGTATTTAAGGCCAGTAGTAGATGCCGCACTTTCTTTGCCGTTTAGGCGTTTAATCACGCTTTTTGCGAGCAGGTCAGTGATACCAGATTTAGAAATGGCAACGGCGAATGTGCCAAGCATAGCGTAGCTAAGTGCAATCGTTGCACCGCCACCTAAGCCACTTTCGAAGGCCGCTACGGTATCGCCTAAGCTCATTCCCGCAACAAGGCCACCAACAATGGCACTAAACGTGAGGGCGACCACCACGTTTACACGCATCAATGCTAACACGAGCATGACGCAAACTGAGATAACGACAGGATTCATACTATTCCCAATATGTTGTGTTTATTTATTATTCTTCGTTAACAAGCGGCCAACCGCCGAGGGCCTTCCATTTGTTCACGATGCCACAGAATAACTCTGCAGTTTTTTGTGTATCGTAAAGGGCAGAGTGCGCTTCACGATTGTCGAATTCCATCCCTGCCGTTTTGCATGCTTTAGCGAGAACAGTTTGACCATAAGCAAGGCCGCTTAATGTGGCGGTGTCAAAAGTAGCAAAGGGATGAAAAGGGACTCTTTTTAACTTGCAGCGTTCGTTCGCTGCATTAACAAA
>NZ_JAWOUS010000589.1:0-626 GCF_033339495.1 Vibrio sp. 2134-1 | reverse complement strand
GTGTCTACGGGCAAGATGGTCAGCGTATACGGTTCGATCTCCTTAACGCAATTCGGCGTAATCAACACACCGCCGCCTTCTAACGTGAATAACAACGTATGCACGCCCACCTTGTCACGCTCAACGTGATAACCGTCGTGCAGCTCAGCCAATCCCGCCATAAAAATATCGGCACGTTGCCATTCTGGAATTTCCGTTAGCGTAAGAAAACGTTCTTTGCACGCAGGCGCAAGGTAGACGTCATCGTGCCACTCATGTTGAGGAGAGAATTGACCGATGACGGATTCGCACAGGTTTTGTCGATTTTCGAACATGTATTTATGCCTCGGTTGGTTTTATATTCCCCCACAAACTGAGGAGTGACTATGACGAACAATACTGACATCAAAAATCAAGCAAATCCTATGTCTGGCGACTTGTTACGTCAGATTATTCGCTTAGGTTTTCCTGTCGCAATCCAAAGCGCGCTTGTCGCGATATTGGCATTGGCTGATGTTCTCATGGTTAGTGACTTTGGTAAAGAAGCGACAGCAGCTGTGGGAATTGCGTCAAAATGGCATTTCGTGGCGATCATGATCATGGCCGGTCTAGCCTCTGCCAACGGCACGCTCGTTGCTCAATATTGG
>NZ_JAWOUS010000588.1:0-626 GCF_033339495.1 Vibrio sp. 2134-1 | reverse complement strand
ATCGGTAAACAAGCTGGTTTCCTGACCAATGTGGCAGTGACCCCGGCAATTGTCGATGGAGTATTTGGTGCAGATGGTAAGCACTCGGTAGAAGACTTCCTTTTCATGTTTTTGCAGCTTTGTGTTGCTCAAACAAAGGTCGCTTTTACCGACAACAAGAATTGGGGAAAGATTCGTCTTTATTACCCCATGCCCACTGTAGATGGCTTTTTCAAACCCACTGAGGTTGTGATTAAGTCAGATCCTGTAACCGCAGATGTCACAATCATGATGGCCTCGGAAGATGGCACTCATTTGTGCTTGTGATATTCACAAAATTCGCCTCCGTTTCGGGGGCGACCTTTTTAAACCCCTCGCCGGGGAGTTCTCCCCGGCTGGGGAGCCTCCTTGGCACATTCTCCCGGTGTCGGGGTTTCCTTAAAACCCTGGCGACGGGGGTTTAAGGAAGCCTCGATGCTGGGGTTCACGCTAAGGAGAAAACCTATGTCTTACTACAAAGCTGACACCGTTCGTGAAGCTGCAAACGGAAACTGGCTATTCATCCTGGCGGCCCTAGCGCCCCATCTTGAACCAGCTCTCCGTAAACCTGGTCGTCATGTTTCTTGTCCTATCCACGGCGGGAAAGA
>NZ_JAWOUS010000587.1:0-627 GCF_033339495.1 Vibrio sp. 2134-1 | reverse complement strand
AGTTCTCGTCACTTTATCGAGATGTTTTGCGCCAGTCGTATGATTTTCAGCAACAGCTTAATGACTCAACTCAATGAGATAGAAAAGTAGTATGGCTTTAGGGGCTCTGGTAAACTCTGCGCTCCAAAAATTATGAGGTTTATCATGTCCGTTAATTTTGCTGATCTTGGCATTGAACAACAGTTAGTCGAAACGTTGAACAATATGAATATTGTGACGCCAACGCCAGTCCAAGAAAAATCGATTCCACACGTACTGGAAGGCAAAGATCTTCTTGCGGCTGCGCAAACGGGTACCGGTAAAACGGCGGCATTTGGTTTGCCGATTATTCAGGCGGTACAGCAAAAGAAACGTAATGGCACACCTCACGCTCTCATCCTAGTTCCGACTCGTGAATTGGCGCAGCAAGTGTTTGACAATTTAACGCAATACGCGGAACACACGGATCTACGTATTGTTTGTGTGTACGGCGGTACAAGTATTGGCGTGCAAAAGAACAAGTTGGAAGAGGGCGCGGATATTCTTATTGCTACGCCGGGCCGATTGTTAGACCACTTGTTTAACGGCAACGTAAACATTTCTAAAACTGGCGTGTTGGTGCTTGATGAAGCTGACCGAATGTTGGAC
>NZ_JAWOUS010000586.1:0-627 GCF_033339495.1 Vibrio sp. 2134-1 | reverse complement strand
ATCCATACTTCATCCGCAGAAAGCAGTTCCATCAGCGAAAAGTCCCCTACTTCAACTTCGGTATTATTGGCCTCGAAAAACTCAAGCACCTTACGACGCATCACGCCTGCGACGCCAGACAAATTTAAGCTAGGCGTATAAACCTTGTTATCTTTAACCCAAAAAAGGTTTGCCATTGTAGTTTCAATGACATGATTTTGCACATTTAACGTCACTGCATCGGCAAAGTTAGAGTGCTCAATTTCAGCTTTCGCAAGCACTTGTTCTAAGCGATTGTTGTGTTTATGCCCTGCCAGCAAAGGCTGAATTCCGAGACGGGTTTCGCATACCCCCAGATTCACCCCTTTTTGTTGCCAGTCGACATAATGGACAGGAAATGCAAAGTTCGAGATGGTCACCATTGGGCACTCAATGCCCTTAGTGCCATACCCTCTTCCACCGATTCCGCGGCTAATGTGAATTTTGATTCCAGCGTGTTCATCTTTCAGGGTAGCCAAGTGAGCCCACTCGGAAACTATACTCCAGTCAGGTAAAGGAATATGAAGTGTTTTGAGACATGCTTCCAAACGTTCAACATGCGCTTGCCAATACTCTAGCTCGCCGTTTTTAGTCTGGATAGTAGTAAAG
>NZ_JAWOUS010000585.1:0-628 GCF_033339495.1 Vibrio sp. 2134-1 | reverse complement strand
GTGACAAGTTACCGATCTTGTTGTGGGTATAACCAACGCCGAATTCAAAACGGTTCAGTTCGTCAAATGGGAAACCCCATGTCAAACTTGCACCATAACTTTGGTTGGTATAGTCAACGATACCCGCTTCCGATGCTTCAAATTCATCGTAGAAAATCTTACCGCCCAAGCTTACACCATCAAGGTTCCAGTATGGGTCGCGGTAGTCTAAGCTCACGTTCTTTTGATAGTCGTTCATCATCGCGTTGATACCAACGCGGTTACCGCTACCTAAGAAGTTGTCTTGTTGCAGACCAACTTGGAAGCTGACGCCCGATTCGGTACCGTAGCCAACACCAAAGTTTACACTGCCTGAGTTCGCTTCTTTAACCGAGTAAACCAGATCAACTTGATCATCACTACCTGGTACACGAACCGTTTGTACTTCTACGTTTTCAAAATAGCCAAGACGGTTAAGTCGAGTCTTACCAGTTTCAATCGACTTGGAGTTTAGCCAGCTACCTTCCATTTGGCGCATTTCTTCTTCGCGTTCGTCGATAGCTTTCTCACGCTCTGCCAATTGGTCTTCCATTAAGCCGTAGATTTCATCCATTCGACCTTGGTCAATATCGTCAGCGCCATCTTGTGT
>NZ_JAWOUS010000584.1:0-628 GCF_033339495.1 Vibrio sp. 2134-1 | reverse complement strand
TCGCTTTTGAGCCACATGCTGAATGAAAACGACTGGTCGCAAGTACTGATCTTTATTGAAACAAAACACGGTGCGGCCAAATTGGTTAGCCAGCTTGAGAAGCGCGGTATTGTGGCTGAAGCGTTCCACAGTGGTCGCAATCAGCGTGTTCGTCAGGAGCTGATTGAGAAGTTCAAGGCGGGTGAAATTCAGTATCTGGTTGCAACTGGCGTTGCCGCGCGTGGTATTGATATCGACAACTTACCAGTAGTGATTAACTACGATTTACCATTCCCTGCGGATGAGTACGTACACCGCATCGGGCGTACTGGCCGTGCTGGCGCGCAAGGTGAAGCGATCTCTTTGGTATCGAAGGATGATTTCAAAAATCTGTGCATGATTGAAAGCCGTCTGGGCCACTTGCTGGAGCGTGTTGAAATCGAAGGTTTTGCTCCAAGAAAGCCAGTGCCGATTTCGATTTTGAATTACGTACCTAAGAATAAGCGTAAACCGCAAGACAATCGTCCGCGTCGTGAGAATTCTGAACCGCGTGACGCAAAATAGTCTGCTGATACATTGAAAGCAAAGCCGCATTCGTGCGGCTTTTTTGCGTTTAGAACCGCCGAAAATACGATGGATTTTGTGTGGT
>NZ_JAWOUS010000583.1:0-628 GCF_033339495.1 Vibrio sp. 2134-1 | reverse complement strand
AAACTTGGGTATCTTCAAATGCTTAAATTATTTTTTGCGGTTTTTAACCACAGACATCATACGTTTACGCTTACGCTCTTGAGACAAGGTTAGCTTGTTCGCACGATTCTCAAACGGGTTTTCGCTATTCTGGAAGTTGATACGAATTGGCGTACCCATAATTTCCAGTGACTTGCGGAAGTAGTTCATCAAGTAACGCTTGTATGAATCCGGAAGTTCACGAACCATGTTACCGTGAATCACGACGATTGGTGGGTTGTAACCACCTGCGTGCGCGTATTTTAGCTTGATACGACGGCCACGAACCATTGGCGGTTGGTGATCATCAGTCGCCATCTTCATGATACGAGTCAAAACAGAGGTACCAACACGTGTCGTTGCCGACTTGTACGCTTCTTGGATAGACTCAAATAAGTGACCAACACCAGTACCGTGCAGTGCAGAGATAAAGTGAATACGAGCAAAGTCAACGAAACCTAGGCGGCGGTCTAGCTCTTTCTTCACGTTCTCTTTTACTACGTTATCTAGACCATCCCACTTGTTTACCGCTAGTACGATTGAACGACCGGCGTTCAATGCAAAACTTAGCAGGCTCAAGTATTGGTCAGAGTTGTTTTCACGTGCGTCG
>NZ_JAWOUS010000582.1:0-628 GCF_033339495.1 Vibrio sp. 2134-1 | reverse complement strand
TCCACATAGCATCCGTAGCTACGAAGTGTCACTGAACGCAAACAAGTGTCTTGCATGTCATAGCTGGAAAAACGCGAAAGAGTCTGGCGCAACAAAAATCAGTGTAACGCACTATGTAAACCGCCAAGATGCAGTACTTGCTGATGTCTCTCCTCGTCGTTACTTCTGTTTGCAATGTCACGTTCCACAAACCAATGCGAAACCGCTAGTGGAAAATGAATTCCAGTCAGTTGATTCACTTCAGTAGTTGAAACGCAAGTACTAAGAGGTCATTTATGAAAATACTTAAAGCGTTTTGGAAGAGGCTGAAGAACCCAAGTAAAGCTGCCGCTGGTGTGGTTTTATTCTTAGGCTTTGCCGGTGGTCTTCTGTTTTGGGGCGCATTCAACACGGGTATGGAAGCAACGAACACGGAAGAATTCTGTTCTGGGTGTCACGCACCTATCGTGAAAGAAATCCAAGAGACGATCCACTACTCTACCCGTTCAGGCGTTCGTGCAATCTGTTCTGACTGTCACGTACCACATGAATGGACAGATAAGATCGTACGTAAAGTTCAAGCGTCAAAAGAACTGTTTGCACACTACGTTCTTGGCACCATTGATACACCAGAGAAGTGCCAAGCTCG
>NZ_JAWOUS010000581.1:0-628 GCF_033339495.1 Vibrio sp. 2134-1 | reverse complement strand
AGCCAACCTGGTTGTTTACAACAATACGAACCGTACCGCCAACGCAGAAACCACGAGCAAGTGACATGTTGAACGTTTCAGCCACTACACCTTGGCCAGCAATCGCAGAGTCACCATGAATAGTGATAGGAAGAACTTTGCTGCCGTGGTTGTCACCCAAACGGTCTTGACGTGCACGCACTGAACCGATAACCACTGGGTTTACGATTTCTAAGTGAGATGGGTTAAACGCAAGCGCTAAGTGAACATCGCCACCAGGAGTTGCGAAGTCTGCAGAGAAACCTTGGTGGTATTTAACGTCACCGGTACCCCACGTTTCATCGTGCTTACCCGCGAACTCATCAAATAGATCTTGTGGTTTCTTACCCAGTACGTTCACCAGCATGTTCAAACGACCACGGTGAGCCATACCAATAACCACTTCACGCATGCCACTCTTACCCGCATGACGAATCAGTTCTTTCGTCATTGGGATAAGCGCATCACCACCTTCTAGAGAGAATCGCTTCGCACCAGGGAATTTTGCGCCTAAATAACGCTCAAGGCCTTCCGCTGCAGTCAACTCTTCAAGGAACGTGCGTTTTTCATCTTGGTTGAATGATGGCTGGCCTACGACAGACTCAAGACG
>NZ_JAWOUS010000580.1:0-629 GCF_033339495.1 Vibrio sp. 2134-1 | reverse complement strand
ATCGCGACGACACAGCATCGCGACATCGATGCTGTGAATTGGTCTGGTTGTGATGTCGTGATTGAAGCGACAGGCGTGCACCGCAAAACTTCGTACCTTGACCAATATCTCGATCAGGGCGTGAAGCGAGTGGTGGTTAGCGCACCAGTGAAAGAAGAAGGCATTGCGAACATCGTTGTTGGCGTGAACGACCACATTTTCGATCCTGACAAACATCGTATCGTGACAGCGGCTTCGTGCACGACTAACTGCATCGCACCAGTAGTAAAAGTCATTCATGAGAAATTGGGCATTGAGCAATCCTCTTTCACGACGATTCATGATTTGACCAATACGCAAACCATTTTGGATGCACCGCACAAAGATCTGCGTCGTGCCCGTGCGTGTGGTATGAGTCTTATCCCGACCACCACGGGCAGTGCGACTGCGATTGTGGAAATTTTCCCTGATTTAAAAGGCAAGATTAACGGCCACGCAGTGCGTGTCCCGTTGGCGAATGCGTCACTGACAGACATCATCTTCGATGTGAAACGCGATACCACCGCAGAAGAAGTGAATGCTTTGCTGAAAGAAGCGTCAGAAGGTGAGCTAAAAGGCATTCTTGGCTTTGAAGAGCGTCCGTTGGTGTC
>NZ_JAWOUS010000579.1:0-629 GCF_033339495.1 Vibrio sp. 2134-1 | reverse complement strand
GGTTACCGTTGGTGTCGGTACCGAACAGTTGGAACAACAATTGGCACAACTGTTCCCCGAATACAAAGCCATCCGTATCGACAGAGATAGCACGCGCCGCAAAGGCAGTTTAGAAGATGCGCTGGACTCCATCCGCAAGGGTGAATATCAAATTTTAATTGGCACTCAAATGTTAGCTAAGGGACACCATTTCCCCAATGTAACGCTCGTTGCCTTGCTAGATGTTGATGGCTCTCTATATAGTAGCGACTTCCGCGCCTCCGAAAGATTAGCGCAGTTATTCATTCAAGTCGCAGGGCGAGCCGGACGTGCAAGTAAGCCGGGGGAAGTGGTTTTACAGACTCACCATCCTGAGCACAGTTTGTTGCAAGCCTTATTGGAAAAGGACTACCGACACTTCGCTATGACGGCATTAGAGGAACGTAAACTGGCGCAGTTGCCACCGTACAGTTTCCTGACTCTATTTAAAGCCGAAGCGAATCAGAGCGAGATCGTAGAAGATTTTCTGCGCCAAGTTCGCTTTACCTTAGAATCGCATCCTTTATTTGACGACACTTGCATGGTGCTGGGTCCAACACCATCACCTCTCGCCAAACGTGCAGGCAAATACCGCTGGCAGCTGTTACTTC
>NZ_JAWOUS010000578.1:0-629 GCF_033339495.1 Vibrio sp. 2134-1 | reverse complement strand
ACCTTTTTTTGCGCCAAATCACTAATTTTTTCTTCACTTTTTTAAGAGACAATCAAATTTATGCCAAATGCTCGCGAGCAAGATACTCATGACTCTGCATCTCGGTTAAACGCGATACACAACGCTTGAACTCAAATTCCAGTTGTCCTTCGGTATATAAGGCATCCATCTCGACTTCCGCTGAAATAATCAGTTTTACGTTACGCTCATAAAACTCGTCGACTAAAGCAATAAAACGCCTCGCAGCATCATCAATTTTACGATTCATCTGACGAACATCGGCCAGTAAAACCGTGTGATAAATACGTGAGAGTTCAATGTAATCGTTTTGACTTCGAGCGGTTTGGCACAACTGCTCAAAAGAAGCATGTAACACCCCATCACTGGCTTCAATCACGTTAATCTGTCGATGATTAATGTCGATTTTATGAGCAACACTTTTACGCTCAGCCGTAAGCTGCTGATAATAGGTATTTAAATTAATAGAAGCCTGCTCATCCAATGGATAATGGTAGATTTCGGCTTGTTCCAACGTCCTCAGACGATAATCGACACCACTATCCACATTTAGTACATGGCAACGCGCCAAAATCATATCAATAGCAGGAAGAAAACGTGCTCGCTGTAAG
>NZ_JAWOUS010000577.1:0-630 GCF_033339495.1 Vibrio sp. 2134-1 | reverse complement strand
GTACTCTTCACGGTCAAGCAGACCATGTTTTTCCATAAAGCTTTTCGCTGTCATTGGGTAAGAAAGCGGGAAGTTTGAGCGTTGGCTCGTGATCGGATTATAGAAATAGGCATCAGCCCAAATGTAGACCAAATGACTGGTCAGAAAGCTCAAAAAGAACACGGCAGCCAGTGGACGACCAACGTGTTTGTGAGACAGTTTGCGCTGTTTACGCCAAACCCATTCTGATAAGGCGAGCTGAACAAGGAATATCAGCGGCATCACAACAAACAGGTGTTGTAGATCCGAGCTTAACGCACTTTTATCGTCGCTGAATAACAGCTCCCAAACCACAGGGGTTAGGTGCAGGTTAATGGATTGGTATGCCTGGGTATCAATCAATAAGATTGTTTGTCCAACAGTGGCAAAGATCACTGCCACCAAACGGAATAACTTCCGTGATGGCAGGACAAACGTCAACGGGAACAGAACCAATAAGTAGAGAGCGAAAACAAGGAAGCCAAAATGGCCAACCCACGAAACCGCAAGATAGAACTGACCCAGCAACGTCTCGGGCCAAGGCGACTGAACAATGTAGCGTGTGCCTATCAACATCGAAGCTACGATGTTGAAGAATGCAAACCAATGACT
>NZ_JAWOUS010000576.1:0-630 GCF_033339495.1 Vibrio sp. 2134-1 | reverse complement strand
AAGCCACCATGGTCACGCATCATATAGTTCAATGCGACTTCACCACCGTGTCCGTATGGTGGGTGGCCAATATCGTGCGCGAGACACAGAGAGTCAATCAAACTGTCCGAGGGCAATAGTTCTTTAAATTCAGACTGTTTCTTTTTGAGTTGGGCGACAATACCCGTGCCTAATTGGGCCGCTTCTAACGAGTGGGTAAGTCGACTTCTATGAAAGTCTTCCAAGCTGTTGCCATGAACTTGAGTTTTCGCTTGCAGGCGTCGAAATGCCGCAGAGTGCAGGATTCTCGCTCTATCACGTTGATAGGGGCTGCGGTGGTCATCACGGCGGATTTTATGCTCATCATCGTGGCGCTCTTGCCACAAAGAGTGTAATTCAAACGACACGTTTATCTCCATAAACTAAACTGGCTAACTGATTTCATCCAGCGATAGCTCAAAGCTTGGGGCGAATGTATTAAGGAAGTATTCCATTTCTGGCGTTTTACGTTCTTGTAAAGTGACGTCTAGGCGCTTTTTCGCTAAGGCAAACTCATGGTTACCTGCGCTTAGTTCTTCCAAACATTTTAAGTACGCACAGATGGAGTCGGCCTGTTTTACTATCTGAGAGTCTTCTTCGTGAGACGAATGA
>NZ_JAWOUS010000575.1:0-630 GCF_033339495.1 Vibrio sp. 2134-1 | reverse complement strand
TGGAGATGTGGTAGAACGATATTTTTACCATGAAACAGCAGAGCTTGCGCGGGAAGTGTTCGTAAGTCCAATAAACCCTACACGATTTCTGATTCGTTACACACCGCAAATATCTCAATGTGACGCTCTATTAAGTGCGCTCGATACCGTTAAAAGTGAAGCCGAAGCAGTGGTAGTAGTAACGAAAAAAACGGTGTCACGAGCGAGTGGATTGGTCACTGTTATAGATGTTGAAACTCCAATGAACAATGTTCTCCCAGATCAACTAAAAACAGTGGAACAGATAGAGTCTAAGCTCAAAGCGTATGTATTGCCTTATCTGACGCTAGCTTTTAAGTAACACCTGTTTTGATTTTATGTGAATAACTATCTCGACAGTGAGATGATGTTTACTTGGAACAATGTTCTTATCGCAATCTTAAAATAGTAAAGATTGGGTATTTGATTAATCAATAAAAAACTGTGGAAGAACAATGTTCCAAATGATAAGTCAGAGAACCTTTCTTTTAATAAGAGAGGCTTTCAGAGAGTAGTGCTTGTGGAGTTAATAATTAATACTCAACAACTAGCCTTCTAAAAATATAATTAATTAAAAGTCCTGAAGAGTAGTTTTGCAATTAATAATAAAAA
>NZ_JAWOUS010000574.1:0-632 GCF_033339495.1 Vibrio sp. 2134-1 | reverse complement strand
GTGGCCAAACTTACGATTTATCGAACGCAGAAGCGAAAGTCTATTCCATTCCCGGTGCGTTAGTGCAGGTGTTGGACTTGGATGATATTCACGTGCAAATGGTGCTGCGCTTCGTGACTGACCGCTCTTCGCTGGTGGAAACGCTCATCACTAATAAAACTGATCGTGATATGAACTTGGCGTTGGAGTGGGACGGCGAGTTGGTGAAATACGCGCTGTCGACGCGCAAAGACCAAACCGTGGCGCAGTACTACCCAGATTACAAGCGCCAGATTTCGACCATCGAGAACGGCATTAAAATTAACTTTAGCGAGATGAAAGACAACTGGGCGATCCGTAATGACCGCGATGCCGAGTTCCGCATTACTCGTTCTCTACCGACTAAGACGTTCACCAACGAAACCTCCTTCAGTTCTACCGCGGAGATGAGCCTACCAGCTGAGCAAACATCGGCGGTTTATACGGCGTATTCTAACCTGCACAATGCGAAAGAAGTGCAGTCAGAATCGTTGAAATTGCAAGATGTATTAGCGAATCCAACTCAATACATGGAAGCGTCGAAAGCGCGTTGGGACGGCTATTTAGCGAATGGTCTTATCAACAAAGAAGCGACAGCGGACCAAGCTCGCGTA
>NZ_JAWOUS010000573.1:0-632 GCF_033339495.1 Vibrio sp. 2134-1 | reverse complement strand
TACTAATTATGTTTCGCTTCGCTATTCCTTCACCGTTGATGACTGACTGGCAACACGCTCTGCAGCAATGCTGTGATGCCACTCAAGCTCAGGGACAACTTTATACCCTGAGCTACACCAAACAATGGCTATCCAGTGAGGTATCCACCTCGCCACAAAATCACCGCGCCATCGTGGCGATGATTGAGCAAAACTGCGCGCAATTTTCCGCGCCGCACTTTGACGTAGTTTGCTCACAATTTGATGATGAAAACCTGAGTCTTTGCCCAGTATGGCTACCGAATGAGGAGCTGTTTGCCGTTGTGACGTTGACGCACTCAACGCAGCAAAAGCAAACCGTTTCTGCGTGGCTGAGCGCACTGGCAGGCCGCATCAGTTTTGATGTTAGCCAGCATTATCATCAAGAGCTCAAACGTCATCACTCACACGCCAACAAGCCACTACCAACACTGCAAGAATTCATCGATTGTCTGGATGACCACATCTGGATCAAAACCACCGATGGTCTGTACGCCATGACTAACCGCAGCGTGGAACAGGCGTGGAAAAAGTCTAACGATGACATCGTCGGGAAGAACGACTTTGACCTTTTCAGCGCCGAACGCGCGGAAAAATTCATTGATGCCGACCGA
>NZ_JAWOUS010000572.1:0-633 GCF_033339495.1 Vibrio sp. 2134-1 | reverse complement strand
CAAAGTCGGCGATAAATTCACACTAGATAGCGACTTACCAAAAGGTGAAGGGAACCAAGAATCCGTTGGTTTGGATTACAAAGAACTGCCTCAAGATGTTTCACCGAACGACATTCTACTGCTTGATGATGGCAGAGTTCAATTGCAAGTCACCAGCGTAGAAGGAAATAAAGTCCATACCCGTGTGACCGTTGGTGGTCCATTATCCAACAACAAGGGCATCAACAAAAAAGGCGGTGGCTTATCAGCCGATGCGCTCACGGAGAAAGACAAAGCTGACATCATCACTGCCGCAGAAATTAAGGTCGACTATTTGGCCATTTCTTTCCCACGCAATGGCGAGGACATGCACTATGCCAGACGCTTGGCCCAGGATGCCGGCTTAGAAGCAAAACTCGTCGCAAAAGTAGAACGTGCAGAAACCGTCGCCACAAGCGAGTCGATTGACGATATCATCCTAGCTTCTGACGTCGTGATGGTCGCTCGCGGCGATTTAGGTGTTGAGATTGGCGATCCTGAGCTGATCGGTGTTCAGAAAAAACTCATTCGTCGAGCTCGAAGTTTGAACCGCGTTGTCATTACTGCAACTCAAATGATGGAATCGATGATCAATAGCCCAATGCCAACGCGTGC
>NZ_JAWOUS010000571.1:0-633 GCF_033339495.1 Vibrio sp. 2134-1 | reverse complement strand
TTAACCAATCGAATCAAACACTCGGAGTACAGCTTTGGTAAACCCGACGTGACCGAACCCGGTGACGAAGGCTACCTAATGGTGGGTTTTGACTCTGAATCGGGTGAGGTTGCGGGTACCACCGGAATCGAAGCATCTATTGGCTGGGACGTACCGTTCTACTCATATCACATCAGTAAAGTGGTTCACTCTTCGCCAAAACTCGGCGTAAATAACGTCGTTAAACTACTGACATTTGGCAACAATTACACGGGTAACAGTGAGATTTGTACGCTGTTCCTACGCGAAAAATATCGCCAGGGCCTAAATGGCCGTCTGATGTCTAAGTGCCGCTTTCTTATGATGGCGGAGCACCCAGAGCGTTTCTCTAAAACCATCTTTGCCGAGATGCGTGGCGTCTCTGATGCGAATGGTAATTCTCCATTTTGGCAATGGTTACAAGAGCATTTCTTCTCTATTGATTTCACACTTGCAGATTATCTTACCGGCATCGGCAAGAAAGGCTTTATCGCTGACTTGATGCCAAAGCTGCCAATTTACATCAACCTATTGAGCCCAGAAGCACAAGCGGTGATTGGTCAAGTGCATGACAACACGCGCCCAGCGCTGAAGCTGCTAGAGCGTGAGGGATTC
>NZ_JAWOUS010000570.1:0-633 GCF_033339495.1 Vibrio sp. 2134-1 | reverse complement strand
GTTCTTCTCGTGGCTGATCGACAAGTTGTTTCCGACCATCCCACGCATGCTAGAAATTGCGCTATCACTGACCGCGTGTTTGTTGTTTGGTGTAATTAATGCGCAGTTTTGGCTCGGTGAATACTTCGGTATTTCGGGCATGTTGCCTGTCTTGCTGATGGGCCTGCTGTTTAGCGGTATGTGTTATTTTTATTTTCATTCACGCGAAAAAGAAGCTATTGCACAGCGTGAGCTAGAGAGCATCAAACGTGAAAATGCCGAACAAGAACGAGCCCTTTTACTCAGCCAGCTCAAGCAGATGCAAAGCCAAATTGAGCCGCATTTTCTGTTTAATACGCTTGCCAATATCAGCGCGTTGATGTCGCAAGACGTCGATAAAGCCAAACAAATGTTGGATCAACTCACGGCGTTATTGCGTGCAACGCTAAAAAACTCGCGTGAGGAGCACACAATGGTTGAGAATGAAATCGCCTTGATTGACGCTTATCTGGGTATTCAAAAAATTCGTTTAGGCGAGCGCTTAAGTTACACAATCGAGGTGCAAGAAGGGTTAGGAAATACAGAGTTGCCTCCGATGATGCTGCAACCTTTGGTAGAGAACGCCATTATTCACGGCATCGAGCCAAAACGTGA
>NZ_JAWOUS010000569.1:0-634 GCF_033339495.1 Vibrio sp. 2134-1 | reverse complement strand
AAGCTCGTGTAGAAAATCTAAAAAAAGAACAGTAAAACCAATCAAATAGATCACGCTTAGTCGTGGTCTTTTGTTATGTATGAAATTTGATGTTTCATACAAACGAAAACCACCGCATTGCGGTGGTTTTGTTGTTTCTCAGGCTGCGTTTTGTTTACGCCGCTTCTAAATGCGTCGTTAAGTAAGGCTGCCATGCTTGTTGGTATAAGTTTTTCGCTTGGCTACGCATATTCTTAATGGAAGCCATTTCAATCTCGCTTAGATTTCGCTTTTCCATTGATGCTTGACGTTCAAGCTTTTGAATTTGCTCATACAGGTCGTGTTCAGGACCATTTTTTACATCCGCAATCGCTTTTAAGTGCAGCTGTACTTCTGCAATCAAATTCGTTTTTGGCAAACGGACTAACAAGTTCAGATCACGGTAGCCAGAAGGGCCAGGTTTCTTAAAGCGGTTTTTGACTTTAACGATAGTTGTTTCACGCTCTAGCGTTTCGTAAATAGAGACCAAACTTGCCACATCTTCCGCCACAATAGTCGCACGAGCTAAGTCAGTAATGCGTTCTACTTGGCCATCCAGTTCATGTGCGATTTTTTCTTCGGCGCGATGTTTAGATTTTACGCCAGCGAAATATGG
>NZ_JAWOUS010000568.1:0-634 GCF_033339495.1 Vibrio sp. 2134-1 | reverse complement strand
CGCGAAAATGATCAAGCCGCCGCTGACGGTCAAAATCGAGTACAAGCCATCCGGCAGTTGATTGCGATTGATGACTTTCCACAAGACCCAGCCACCAGCAAAACCAAGAAGCGCACCGATACCAAACTGCTTAACAAAACTAAGCGCTAAAAAGCCGGCGCTTAACTCCGTTCCCGTACTAGAAAGAATCGCAATTAACGTAACGGTCAAGAACACCGCCATTGGGTCGTTGGTGCCCGATTCAATTTCTAACGTCGAGCCAACACGTTCGTTCAGACTGCGCCCTTTCAATAAAGAGAAGACCGCGGCCGCATCCGTTGAACCGACAATCGCGCCAACCAAGATACCTTGCAATAGATCCAAATCGAACAACCAAGTCGCCATCAAACCGGTTAACAATGTCGTGATGGCTACGCCTATGGTTGCCAACGACACCGAAGGCCACAAGGCGACCCGAAAACTGGCGACTCGCGTTCGCATCCCGCCATCCAAAAGAATGATGGCGAGCGCTAAGTTACTGACTAAATAAGCGATGGAATAATTATCAAATAAGATTCCGCCAAGGCCATCTTCCCCAGCCAACATACCTACCGCAAGAAATACGAGAAGGATTGGAATCCCCAATTTTGAGGAC
>NZ_JAWOUS010000567.1:0-634 GCF_033339495.1 Vibrio sp. 2134-1 | reverse complement strand
GGCTCAATTGGAAGATGCGACAGAAGCCTCTTCAGAGGTGTACGGAATTTTAGATACCGTGACCAGCCTTGCAGAAGCCGCCTCAATTCAAGCAAACACCAAACTGACCGACCACCTTGTGGCATGTGGTGAGTTAATGTCGACGCACATTTTGGCGCAACTCATGCGAGAGCGTGGTATCAATGCAGTACGATTTGATATTCGTGAAGTGCTAAGAACCGACGACAACTTTGGTCGCGCAGAGCCGAATGTCGAAGCTATTACTCAACTAGCGCAAGAGAAGCTTATCCCTTTATGTCTTGATTCTGTCGTCATCACACAGGGCTTCATTGGCTCTGACGAAGAAGGCAATACAACAACGTTAGGCCGTGGTGGTAGCGACTACAGTGCAGCCTTGATTGCTGAAGGTGTGAAAGCATCTGGACTTGAAATTTGGACAGATGTTCCTGGTATTTACACGACCGATCCTCGCATCGCACCAAAAGCGTCACCAATCCCAGAGATCAGCTTTAGTGAAGCCTCTGAAATGGCTAACTTTGGCGCGAAAATATTACACCCATCAACACTAGTCCCTGCTCTGCGTCATGATATCCCGGTTTTTGTTGGCTCATCCAAAGAACCAGAAAAAGGCGGC
>NZ_JAWOUS010000566.1:0-634 GCF_033339495.1 Vibrio sp. 2134-1 | reverse complement strand
GATTTGAAACCAGACGCCCTCACATGTTTGATCAGTTCATAGCCATCCATTGCTGGCATGTGAAAATCGGTCAGCAGCAACACAACGTTTTCATCTTGGTTGATGTACTCCCAAGCCTCACGGCCGTTGTTCACAATCACAGGTTCGATACCAAGCTCACGCAGCTGCATTGAAATCACGCTTTGGTTGATTGGGTTATCTTCCGCAACTAATACCGTTCCGAGAATCCACGAAACTTCTTCGGACTTAAGCTCGTCCAACTTGGTCTCTTGCTGCATTTGGCTAAGCAAATTGAACAGCGCGTCTGGGTATTGAAGCTCTCGCAACGTGAGGCTACCGAGAATTTCTCGATCATCGCGCAGCATCACACCATCAAAGCCCGCTTCGTTGTCTTGTGCGGCGTAAAGGTTCGCCATGCTTCTTGCCAGTGTTGCTGGCTGCATTTTCCATGCGTCACACCACTGACGAATGCTGAGTGGCAATGCCTCGCTGTAAGTCCAGTTCAAACGCACTTCTGGTTCTGAATCACAACGCTCAATTGGCAATTTGACGGTGATCGTCGTACCCAAGCCGAATTGTGAATCGATGCAGAGCACGCCGCCCATACAGTCGATCAATCGGTCAACGATGCTCA
>NZ_JAWOUS010000565.1:0-634 GCF_033339495.1 Vibrio sp. 2134-1 | reverse complement strand
TTCATCCATTCCGTGAAGTTCAAACCTACTTCGGCAGCAGCAATCGCGTTTGCTGGGCTACCAACTAGCGTTGCGATACCGCCGATAGAGGCGCTGTAAGCAATACCGAGAAGAACGAACAAGAATGTGTTGTGGTTTTTCTTCGCGTCCAGTTTCGTCATGACACCTAATACCAAAGGAAGCATCATTGCGGCTGTTGCTGTGTTGGAAATCCACATTGAAAGACCTGCGCTCACACCGAACAGCATAAATACCGCGACAGACATTCGACCACGAGCAATCAGCAACACTTTGTCAGCAAGTGCTTGGTCAAGTTTCTGCTTGTGCAACGCAGCGGCGAGAGCAAAGCCACCCAAGAACAAGAAGATGATTGAGTTCGAGAAGTTATTCAGTGCTGTTTGGGTGTTAAACACGCCCAAGAAGACGGCAAGCATTGGGATCAGCAAAGCAGTAATGCTGACGTGAATCGCTTCTGTTAACCAAAGAATCGCAACAAAAACTAAGATGCTGATGCCGGTTACGACTTTTGGTTCAAAGGGTAGGGTATTAAACAAGATAATGAACAGCAGAATGTTGGCATTCAAAATCATGCTGTTGCGAGTGAAGAACCAATTCTTCAATGTCACAGCGAGTG
>NZ_JAWOUS010000564.1:0-634 GCF_033339495.1 Vibrio sp. 2134-1 | reverse complement strand
GAAGCGCGTAAAGAAATCCTTAAGAGTTGTGAATTGATTCGTCCGTTCATTCCAGACGAAGTCGAAGGTCACCCTTGGGGCAGCTACGACACTGACGTGATCGCAACGAACAAGAAATTCTTCATGTTTGAGCCAAACGCAAGCTGGCACAAATTTGAAGGTTACGGTGAAGGTCAATACTTCGTTGACCCATGTAAATTGTTGCTAACTACTGCGGGTATTGCAGAAGACGGCAGCTACGCAGATTTCGGTATTCCTGCAACGCTATTGGCGAACTTCCTTCGTGAAAACGGCATCATCCCTGAGAAGTGTGACTTGAACTCTATCTTGTTCCTACTCACTCCTGCGGAAGATATGGGTAAGATCCGTCACCTTGTGGCTCAAATTAACCGATTCGAAAAATTCATCCGTGATGATGCGCCTCTAAGTATCGTACTTCCAAGCGTCTACGAAGCGAATAAAGAACGCTACCGTGGCTACACCATCCGTCAGCTATGTCAGGAAATGCATGACATGTACAAAGAGCTGAACGTGAAACAGCTACAAAAAGCGATGTTCCGCAGCGAGTACTTCCCACAAATGGTTCACAAACCAGACGTGGCAACACGCAAATACTTCCGTGGTGAATGCGATT
>NZ_JAWOUS010000563.1:0-635 GCF_033339495.1 Vibrio sp. 2134-1 | reverse complement strand
TCGTCGGATTAGCCAAACACTTTATTGCGCACCGCAACGCTAACGAATCCAAAACCAAGACGATTCTCGACTCGGCAATCCAAAAAATCGCCATGCACGATTGGCCTGGCAACGTTCGAGAACTCAAGCACACCATCGAGCGTGCGTTCATTCTCGCCGACGATACCATTAAAGATGAACATCTGATTTTCGATACGCCGCCACTGGAAACCGGTACTCGATTAGAAGATATGGTGCCTGCTGGCGTATCGTTAGAAGAGCTGGAAAAAGCCGCTATTCTCAATACGCTTGAAGAGAATCAAGGCAACAAAACGGAATCGGCTCAGGAACTGGGTATCAGCGTTAAAACGCTGTACAACAAGCTCGAAAAGTATCAAGACGAGTAAACACACCGCAAATAGCAAAAGAGCACTGAATTGAATTCAGTGTTCTTTTTCATCGTCTCTTTCTATCTTTGCGTGCAGCGCTGGATTATGTGTAGGTAAAATAAAGTTTGCCAACATACAACTCTATGTAGAATAGAGTTCGCCAAAATGGATAACGCCACTGCTAAACCACCCGGTATATCATGGTTTTAGAATAGGACGGCTATCGTTCCTTTTATCCACTCAAAAAGGTGCTTATACGTGACAGAT
>NZ_JAWOUS010000562.1:0-636 GCF_033339495.1 Vibrio sp. 2134-1 | reverse complement strand
CGCTCCATAAAAAGACAGGGCTACCGCCCCGTCCTTATTTTTTTCCTAATTATTCGCGGCCTGGAAGTTTCTTCCAAGTCACGTTATCACGCAGGTAAACCGGGCTAGATTCTTCAACAGGAACCGTATTGCCTTTTCTAGTTCTTGCTTAGCTAAAATCACAATGTCTTGTGAGTCAGGGTACCATACCTCACTGTCTACAGTGTTACACGGCAGGCCCGCCAGTTCTTCCTGATATGCAGACCAACCTGTACCAGCTGTTGTCCACGTTTTAGAGTCAGCTTGTGCTTCTTCCGCCAAACGAGCTGGTGGAATCACACATTCTTCATCAACACCCATCCATTCGCCGTTTTCTTGGCGAGAATAACGTGCCCAGTAAACTTCGCTCATGCGCGCATCAATCGCTACAGCGACATCAGTTGCACCATGCAGGCGGTAGCTTGCTTGTGCCATCGCAGCCAATGTTGAAACACCAATCATCGGCAGTTCTGCACCAAATGCTAGGCCTTGAGCGATGCCAATACCGATACGAACACCAGTAAAGCTACCAGGGCCACGGCCAAACGCTAGAGCATCCAAGTCTTGTAGAGTTAGACCCGCTTCTTTCAGCACTTCGTCAACCATTGGCAGCACTTT
>NZ_JAWOUS010000561.1:0-636 GCF_033339495.1 Vibrio sp. 2134-1 | reverse complement strand
AGAACCATCATGCTGACGTTGCCTATGGTGTTATTGACCATGGCTTCGCGTTCATCAATCAAGTTCGATGCCGACTGCGAAATGCTATCCAAGAGCCTCATGGTTTCATCAGCTAATAACGACGCTTGATGAAACTCACGCTGTTGTTGTTCGCTTTGGGCCAACTTGGCAAGAATGAGTTGCAAAATGCCCTCTTCGTCAAAGCCTGATTTCACCATCTCATAAGGCGCTGTCAAGCTGGCGTAGTCACTGACTTCAGGGTGTAAGGCTTTGAAATCTTCGTAAGCAAGGTTAATCCCCGCAATTCGATTTCGCATCTCCCGATATTCTTTCTCTGCTTTAGGTAAATCGGTATGCATCATCATTACAAGGAAAGTGCTTTCCATCGAACTCGCAGATGCAATAAAACGGTTTGCCGCGTCACTCGACTCAGGATCGTCCAGGCTTAAAAATGAGCTAATTCTGTTCATCTCTGGGCCGATGGAACTCAGTCCATAGCGAAAACCACCAACATTCGCGTCGACGTGCCCTTGCATCTGAATCACTGCGGATTGCTTGAGTAAAATGGAGTTTGTGATTTGGTGCAACGTCTCCACTTTATCTTTTAACTCATTGGAAAGCTGTGGAGCGACTTCG
>NZ_JAWOUS010000560.1:0-637 GCF_033339495.1 Vibrio sp. 2134-1 | reverse complement strand
GCTGCTAACTGTGCCATTGGCCTATATTTTCCTATCGTTAGGTTATCCCCCTTACACCGTTATCGTTGTTTCCATTTTTATGGAGGTAGTTTCTTGTGGAATGAGGCTCGCTTTTCTCAAGCTCAAAGCCGGGTTATCCATTAAGAAATATATATTGTTTGTAATCAACAAAGCGCTTCAAGTACTAATACCAACGATAGTCGTATTGTTTTCATTAACGATAAGTTTCGAGCAAAGTATTTTAAGGTTTATTTCTACCACTTTGGTTTCATTCGGGATGATTAGCTTTTTAACGTATTGGCTGGTGTTAGGTGTAGAAGAAAAGAAAATGATAAGACTAAAGGTATAAGAGCATGACAGCGAAAAAGTTGGTGATGGTTGGCTATACACATGACACAAACCTTGGTGATCAAGTGATAGCAGATAGTGCAGAATATCTTATAAAGAAGAATATTATAGATAATGAATTCTCTGTTGAAAGGTTTAACCTAAATTATTCAAACGAATTTAGTAGTTTTAAAAAATTAAAAAGAAAAGTAATAAATAAAATTTTAAGCAGACTATCTTCTAGCTCATCGTTTGATTATAAAGTCGGCTGTTATAAACGAGATTACAAAAATAAATTTAATGATGCGTC
>NZ_JAWOUS010000559.1:0-638 GCF_033339495.1 Vibrio sp. 2134-1 | reverse complement strand
AAGATTCAATTCGGTTTTCATAAGTAAACGTAGGTTGATTCAATAAACTAGTGATTATTGTCGCAAATGATGGCTTACGTAGATACAAAAAGCTGTCAAATTTTCTATTTAACTCGCCGAAATAGCGTAAAGTGGCAAGCTTGTGGCTCGTGCTTTAAACGCATCAGTGCTGAATGGGTTGAACCTTTGCCAGTATTAACGCGAAACAAAGTCGCAAAATGGAAAGAGTATCAAGTCTCCACCTCTTTAGGAGTTGGGTATATACTTATGGCATTTGCATCATTGAGGAAAGAATATGATCCAAGAAATCATAGAGAAAAAGTTACATAGTGAGCTGCAACCAAGCTACTTAAAAGTCATCAACGAAAGTTACATGCACAATGTGCCGCCTGGCTCGGAAAGTCACTTTAAAGTCATTGTTGTGAGTGACTTATTTGCCGGTCAGAGATTGATTGGCCGTCACCGTCAAGTTCATCAAATTCTTGCCGATGAGCTAGACAATCATATTCACGCGCTTGCGATCCATACTTACACAGAGGAAGAGTGGAAACGTGAGCAAAATGGTGCACCAGACAGTCCAATGTGTATGGGAGGAGGGCGTTAACCCCTTGCGACCCAGACGATTTTAGAGAGATGGC
>NZ_JAWOUS010000558.1:0-638 GCF_033339495.1 Vibrio sp. 2134-1 | reverse complement strand
GACGGCGGCGATTTGAGCGAAGAACAGACCAATCATCACCAAGAGTACCGCGCCGTAGCCCAGTAGCTTAGGTCGCATCACTTTGGTGTGTTTGCCCGATAGACGGTGTTCGGTGGTGTAGCTGATTAAGCCTTTTTCGTAGCCCATGCGATCCATAGTGTTGTCACACGCATCAATACAAGCGCCACAGTTGATACATTCATACTGCAAGCCGTCACGGATATCGATGCCAGTTGGACACACCTGCACACACAGGTCACAGTCAATACAGTCACCTAAGCCCAGTTGTTTTGGATCGGCTTTACGTGAACGCGGACCGCGCTTTTCACCACGTTTGGTATCGTAACCGACGATGAACGTGTCTTTGTCGAACATCGCTGATTGAAAACGCGCGTAAGGACACATGTGAATACACATGATTGAGCGCATCCAACCTGCGTTGCCGTAAGTACAGATGGCAAAGAACATCACCCAGAATACTGGCCAGAAGTTCGCGTTGAAGGTGAAGAAATCAATCACCAGTTGTTTCATCGGCACAAAGTAACCAACAAAGGTGAATCCTGTGGCGAGCGCGATAGCAAACCAAGCGATGTGCTTGAGTGTTTTACGCATGGCTAAGTTGGCGGTGAGTTTATTGG
>NZ_JAWOUS010000557.1:0-638 GCF_033339495.1 Vibrio sp. 2134-1 | reverse complement strand
TATCTGGAAGGTCGCTGCAAAGCGGCCTTTTTGTTTTTCTATGCTTGCTGTCCTACGTTCTGGTATAGCAATGCATTTGCGAGATAATCGCTATGCGTACAATGTTAGGTACTTTGCATCGAATGATAGACAACAAAAAACGCCAGTTGAAGAATCAACTGGCGTTTTAATTTCGTTGTATAACTGAACGTTATTTCGCTGGTTTCAAACCTGCATCCACATCCAAGATGTCTTGTTCGCTTAGTGTACCAACCGCTTGGCGAAGCTGAAGAACACTCAGGATGTAGTTGTAACGAGCGTCTGAAAGGTTTTTGTTCGCATCGTATAGGCGACGAGTTGCGTCTAGAACATCAACGATAGTACGAGTACCTACATCAAAACCAGCTTCTGTCGCTTCTAGCGCAGATCTCGCTGAAACTACCGATTGCTCATACGCTTTTAACGCACCAATAGAAGCGTTGATGTTGTTGTTTTGTGCACGAACATCTTTCACTACGCTACGGTATTGAGCTTCAAGATCTTCGCTTGCTGCAACGTACGCAAACTCAGCTTGTTTGGTTTGTGATGTCACGTTGCCGCCAGTGTAAAGTGGCACTGCTAGGTTAACGCCAATATTGAAGCCGTCGCTTGTACGGTCA
>NZ_JAWOUS010000556.1:0-638 GCF_033339495.1 Vibrio sp. 2134-1 | reverse complement strand
TGGTCAAAGTGGAAGAGTCGATCAAAGACATTACTGGCATTAAAAAAGTGGTGTCGCGAGCTTCTCGTGGCAGTGCTTATATTTCTATCGAAGTTGATGTCAACGCGGATATCAAGCGAGTGCTTGATGATGTGAATCAGCGCATCGATACTATTTCTAACCTGCCTCTTGGCATGGAGCCCATTAATGTCTATCAGGTTGAATGGCGACAAGACGTGATAGAAATGGGGCTGGTGGGGGACAGGCCTCTTGAAGAGCTTAAGCCGATTGCGAAGCAGATTGAAGATGAGCTTCTGCAGCTTAATAACGTCATGTTGGTGTATTTAAGTGCGCCAGAGGAAGAGATTGCGATTGAAGTCGATCCCCTCGTGCTGCGTAAGTATGACCTAACGTTGAATGACGTAAGCAATGCCATTCGTCGTTACTCGGCAAACTTCTCGGCGGGCGAAGTCAAAACAAACTCCGGGATGATTGCGGTTCGAATCGAGAACCAATATTACCGTGGAGATGAGTTTAGAAATATTCCCGTTAAGCTAGGTGCCAATGGTGCCAAGGTATTGTTGCAAGACATTGCTACCATCAAAGATGGCTTTACCGAAGAAGAGCGCTACTTCGAGTATTCAGGTCAAAATGCTATC
>NZ_JAWOUS010000555.1:0-639 GCF_033339495.1 Vibrio sp. 2134-1 | reverse complement strand
CTGATTGAGCCAAAAGCGATGACTGTTTCAGAGATCATGCCGCTATGGATGACAGAGAAAATGGCGATTGAACAAGCGATTGAGGCGTGTGACGGTAATATTCCAAGAGCCGCTGGGTATCTTGATGTCAGTCCGTCAACGATTTACCGCAAACTACAAGCATGGAATGGTAAAGAAGAGCGGCAGAAGGTGTAAGCATGACGATATTGAATCAACAAAAAATAGATGAACTGTCGATGGAAATCGGCAGTGATAACGTGCCTGTTTTGCTCGATATTTTTTTGGGTGAGATGGATACGTACATCGACAACTTGTCGCAGTTAGAAGGTTCAGAGCGCTTAATGTATTTGAAAGAGATCAGCCATGCGCTAAAAAGCAGTGCTGCGAGTTTCGGAGCCGACAGTTTGTGTGAGTTAGCGATGTCTATCGATAAAAAAGCCAAATCTGGTGAGTTAGTTGAACAGGGTAGTGAGGTTAACACTATGCTTGAACGCTTGAATGAAACACGCGACGCGTATCGCTCTTGGACTCAATAAAGTCTTTACTTTTTTCAAACACAAAGCCCTTCCATATTGGAAGGGCTTTATCGTATCAACGTTGGCAGTCTCAAGTGGCTACTTAGCGAGTAGTTGGTTTTCT
>NZ_JAWOUS010000554.1:0-640 GCF_033339495.1 Vibrio sp. 2134-1 | reverse complement strand
TCATTCATGAACTTGTTTTCGAGAAGCTCACTGTACAAACGATGCACGGTTTCAACGAGCAAGAAAAACTATCGCTGCGCGTAAGAAAAAATGACGCCACGCGGCAAAGTGTCCTGACACTTCCTTACTCACTCATACAATACCTGCCGTGGTTTTTCTCTTAGAATCCCGAACAAACGAACACTGTTCAAAATTAATTTTGAGTACGTTGGAATCAGCAAGAACACACCTCCTATTTATGCCTTGTGCATCTCTCCATTTTCGTGTTCCTCGCTGTTATTTCTCGTGCTGTTAAAACAGAACCCCAGTTAAGACAAGCTCTTAAGTGAGTCGGGAGTGAAAATGACTGCAAATAAATCCATTTTTGATCATACTAAAGTGATCTATGCTGATGAGTACGCCAACACCTATAACCCTATTTGGGTGTATAGAATGAAGTTCATCATGCGTGCGCTTTACTACAAACGAGCATTCAAACACCTTGCGAACAACATTGAATCGTCTTTGTTAGACATGCTTTGTACGCGTACACACCGATTCCTAGAAAAACCGTTTCGCCCGTACATCATTAAGAATAACTCTGCTTTTGATCGCTCCAACTTGGTGGTTGATCACTACAAAACGATTTCAGAACTGCTTT
>NZ_JAWOUS010000553.1:0-641 GCF_033339495.1 Vibrio sp. 2134-1 | reverse complement strand
CGTCCTTGTTCACCCGCGCGTGCTGCTTCGATGGCCGCATTGAGAGCGAGCAGGTTGGTTTGGTCAGCAATGCCTTGAATCGTAGACAGGATTTGGTTGATGCTTTGGGTGTTCGCTTCCAGTTCAGAAATTACATTTGCCGCATCACTCACTTGCTCAGCAAGCGACACAATTGCTTCTCGGTTTTTCTGAATAACGCTTTGACCTTCCACACACGCAGATGCGGAGTTTTGGGATGCACTTGCGGTCAATTCTGCATGACTTGCGACTTCTGCAGCGGTTGCCGACATTTCATGAATGGCCGTAGCAATTTGGTTTACGTCATTTTGTTGGTGCTCAACGCGTCCTGCCGCCATGGCTGAGAGTTCATTCGCTTGTTGTGCTTGTTCTGACAACTGCTGACTGTTTTCGACGATGTTTTTTAGCATTGATTGCATCTGAGCAAGGAACTGGTTGACGTGCGTAGCCAGTTCACCAATTTCATCCATGCGTTCAATCTCGATGCGCTGCGTCAAATCACCTTCACCTTGTGACAGTTCAGAGAGTGCATCCGACAAAGTTTGCAGTGGACGTAGTAGGCGAGTGATCACGTAAGTGCTGATGGCAGCGATGATCAAATACATCACGATTGAAGCAATGGC
>NZ_JAWOUS010000552.1:0-642 GCF_033339495.1 Vibrio sp. 2134-1 | reverse complement strand
CGCACCAATACTGGCACTGTAGGAAGTAAATCCTGTTTTCAACAAATCGGAAGATAGGAAAAACGGGCTGGTCATGACCGTTTGTCGGCCTTGAGCATCAGTCGCAATGACGGTTGCTTCACCCGCGCCAGAGATCATGGGAATGTCGTTAATAACGAAAGGGCCTGGCCCGACGGCCATTGAGTCGGTTTTAAAGCCATTGATGAATAAATCCAAGGTCGTGGGCGCAGTGACCTCACCATAAAACGCTGGCAATGGCGTCGTCACTACGTCGGGGCGCATAGAAAAGTCATGCGACAACTGAATGCCCGCCATTCTCACCGGCTGACTCCAAGACAAAGGACGGACGATGTAGTCTCCGACTTCCAAACGAAGTCGGCGCGCCTGATTGGCGTACTCATACCCTGTATCGAAACGGGTGTATTGACTGCTTTGCTGAGACTGAACATCGCGGTGAAAATTGGATTTAAATATTCCCGTTGTAGAAAAAACACCAAACTCAGAAAAGGCTCTGATTTCATGATCGATAGAAACCTCCTTTTGTTGGCTTTCGTTTTCATACACCCCAAAAACGTTGTAGTTAAACAGTCCCCCACGACCAAACTTAGCTGGAGAAAATCGCCCCATATCGTGTGCAGATAA
>NZ_JAWOUS010000551.1:0-642 GCF_033339495.1 Vibrio sp. 2134-1 | reverse complement strand
CGTTCAGGCGGTTTATCTGTAGGACAAGCTCAACGTCTTGCACTTGCGCGAGCAATGCTACAAAACGGCCGTTTCTGGTTGCTTGACGAACCGACGGCAAGCTTGGATGCGCGCAGTGAAAAACTGGTGATGGAAGGAATTAATAAGTATACCCAATCCACCACTAACTTGATGATCACTCACCAACTTGCACCTTTGCAAAACGTTTCACAAATTCTCGTGATGCAAGATGGTCAAATCGTACAACGTGGCGACTACGCTACCCTAGCCTCACAAGAAGGTTTGTTTAAAGACATGTTAGCTGCCAACCTAGCGCAGCGTGAATCAGACAAGGGGAACCTAGATGCGTGATTTACTCCCTTATCTAAAACTGTATAAAAAACATTGGTTCGGTTTGTCACTGGGTATGCTATTGGCGTTCCTAACACTTGCTGCATCTATCGGCTTGCTCACTCTGTCTGGTTGGTTTATCTCCGCAGCAGCAGTGGCTGGTTTAACCGTTGCGCGTGAAACCTTCAACTACATGCTGCCAGGTGCTGGCGTGCGCGGTGCTGCAATGGCACGAACAGCTGGCCGTTGGGGTGAGCGCGTTGTAAGCCACAATGCGACATTTAAGTTGCTAACAGACCTGCGCATCTTCTT
>NZ_JAWOUS010000550.1:0-643 GCF_033339495.1 Vibrio sp. 2134-1 | reverse complement strand
CATCAGGCGCTACTGGAAGAAATGTGTCGCGAATGGCCGTTCTTCTCAACTCGCCTAGGTATGCTTGAGATGGTGTACACCAAGTGCAACATGGAAATCTCTCGCTACTATGACCAACGCCTAGTTGAACCTCAACTTCAACCATTGGGTGACCGACTGCGTGAACAACTTCAACGTGATATTAAGTCCGTACTGAACGTAGAGAACAACGAGAACCTAATGCAAAGCGACCCATGGGGCCAAGAATCAATTCGCCTACGTAACATCTACGTAGAGCCATTGAACATGCTTCAAGCTGAATTGCTATACCGTACTCGTCAAACAGAAGAGGCGTCTGCAAACCTTGAAGAGGCTCTGATGGTGACCATCGCGGGTATTGCAGCAGGTATGCGTAATACGGGTTAAAAATAACCATTCGTAATACAAAAGGCTGAGTTCATACTCAGCCTTTCTTATATTCATAACTTCCAACCACATAATTGCGCAGCAAATAACCAGATATTTACACTACAAAAAACCCATAAAATACCAACAAATTAGAATTATTAACTACAAAACAACTCTATTGAGTATTATGTTAGTTTTTTAGGGTAATTTTGTCCTACTATTCCACTTCATGCTTATTATTTATATACTACTTGCC
>NZ_JAWOUS010000549.1:0-643 GCF_033339495.1 Vibrio sp. 2134-1 | reverse complement strand
GAGGTGCTGCACACTCAGTCCGGCCACCTGCCCGAGTGGGCCGAGCGCCCCGCCGACTACTGGGATGCTGCCGACCTGTATGAACGCGCCAATGGGCGGCTGTTCAAAGAGGTTGAGTTTGCCCTGCCGGTCGAACTGACCCTAGATCAGCAGCGGGAGCTGGTGGACGAATTCGCCCGGCATCTGACCGAGGGCGAGCGCCTGCCGTATACGCTGGCCATTCATGCCGGTAAAGGTGAGAACCCCCATTGCCACTTGATGATCTCTGAGCGGAAGAACGACGGTATCGAGCGCCCGGCTGACCAGTGGTTCAAGCGGTACAACGCCAAACAGCCAGAGCGGGGCGGGGCGCAGAAGTCCGAGAGCCTGAAGCCCAAGGCATGGCTTGAGCAGACCCGCGAGGCATGGGCCGACCATGCCAACCGGGCATTAGAGCGGGCTGGTCACGACGCCCGCATTGACCATAGAACACTTGAGGCGCAGGGCATCGAGCGCCTGCCGGGCATCCATCTTGGCCCCAACGTGGTGGAGATGGAGGGCCGGGGCATCCGCACCGAGCGGGCCGACACCGCCCTAGCCATCGACACGGCCAACGGCCAGATCATCGACTTACAAGAATACCGGGAGGTTATCGAGCATGAGC
>NZ_JAWOUS010000548.1:0-644 GCF_033339495.1 Vibrio sp. 2134-1 | reverse complement strand
GCCCCTGCGCCGTGAGCAAAAACAAACAGCGGCCCGTTTTCAGGCCCCTCAACTATCCACTGGCTCATCCAATACTTCCTCTTGTTCTTTTCTCGCCGTTGCCAGCATCCAATCTCTAAATGTCGCTATGCGTCCCATGTCTGCCTGCTGCTCATGGCACACCACATAGAAGGCATTTTTGGAGATAAGCACCTCATCAAACGGCGCAATCAGTCGTCCCGCTTCCATTTCTGGTTTCGCTAACACGTTGTTGCCCAATGCTACGCCTTGTCCGTGTGCAGCAGCCTGCAGCACCATAGTCGAGTGACTGAAAATCGGACCGTGATTCACGTTAATGCCTTCGATGTTGTAATGACGAGCGAACTGCTTCCAATCTTTACGCGAAGTATCATGTAACAAAGTGTGTAATTTGAGGTCACTTAGAGATTCTAATGGTTTGTTACCTAAAAGTAACGAAGGTGAACAAAGTGGGATCAGAAACTCTTGGTACAGTTTATCCGCTCGCAAACCCGGCCAGTTCCCACGGCCGTAGTAGATCGCTACATCTACATCATCAGTCAGTGAACCTTCATCCATATCCACAGCTTTGATGCGCACATCGATGTCTGGCTCTTGAGCATTAAAGTCCGCCAAACGAGGCACCA
>NZ_JAWOUS010000547.1:0-644 GCF_033339495.1 Vibrio sp. 2134-1 | reverse complement strand
CATAAACATGTTGAGTTTTCGTGGAAAGAGCGTTTCGTCTAAAACATTCGATTTTGCTAGAGACCAAAGAGGCACCAAGGAAGAGAAAACAATAACGCCAGCACGATATGGCTGGCGTCTTTTTTACGTATCAATCTTTAAGCGTCCGTTATATTTGAGTTACGCACCCTTTTGCGCTTTTAGCAAAACCTTAATCGCCATTTTTTCACCACTCTTAAAAATAAAGTACGCGAGACAAACGGTTATTAAGGTTAATACAACGATAATAATACTGAACCAACCTAGTTCCGCTATCAATTCAAATATAGAGATGCCCAAAAACATTAAGATGAGAGAAAACACCACTAAGCTCGATAAATTCCAAAGCAACACTGAATACCACCTCGTTCTCGAGGGCATTATATTCCCTGTTTTATAGCCAAAATAATATCCTACACTCATCGCTGGTATTAACGTCCCAAGAAAGCCGATACCGTTCATTTCCATGCCAGAAATATACTCAATAATAAATAGCAGTATGGCCAAACAAACTGATGCCAGACACAAAAGCGACGTTACAAAGAGCACCGAGGGAGCGTTGTTTTCTGTTGAGTAATTATTTTTCGATTCCACTTTCATTTCCTTCCATTTATTTGAATAAAATA
>NZ_JAWOUS010000546.1:0-645 GCF_033339495.1 Vibrio sp. 2134-1 | reverse complement strand
CGTAGGTATAGCTACCGAGTTTGGTTTTAATGTCTTGCTTGACCACATCCTTAACGGACAAACCCGCACGAAAGGCTTCGTGATACCAAGCGATGCCAACATCCATATTGAAGGCGTTTTTTGAGACTTCGCTTTTGTCGTAATCTTCAATATCAAAGTCATCAAGCGTTGTACGTTGGGTGTAAGTTTTAAGTTGTTGATATTTAGGTGTGAGGCCAAAGGCGACGGTTTGTCCGCCAAGAGTATAGGTTCTTGATAGAGAGACGCCATATTCTGCGCTGCCAAATGCCGCCAAATTAACTGCCGAGTTCAGGTATCGCTCAGCGGTGTTGGTGGCGTCAGAAATATCAGGTGCTGCAAGAATCTCCACATAGCCAGCGCTAAAAAGGTTCATTGACATAAAACGTGTTGGTATCGCGATGGCAAAGGTTAATCCACCGTTGATAACGATAGGCACACTGCTATCTAACTGATCTAACAGTCGATTCATTGCAGTTTCGTCTGCGGGAGTGGGTAGCCCCTGAATGCTGTCATACAAATCTTGTACATCATCGACGGTCGAAAGAGCGTCATCTTCATCGTGAATATTGACGCCAAAGGCGGGGATCAGTAGACCAATATCATCATTTTCTCGATAAAGTGCAC
>NZ_JAWOUS010000545.1:0-645 GCF_033339495.1 Vibrio sp. 2134-1 | reverse complement strand
CTCACCAAGAAAAAATATAAACACATTTATTTCATGCACTTACAGCCAACGTCAAAATCGAACAACTTATTTTGACGAGTTTGTTGCGATCTAAATCACCGATTCCGATTGATTTGGTATGACTTTGTAGGATTCGGATCACATCTGATTATTTTGTGAACCATTAATAACAAACTCACCAATTTAGCTTTCGTGAAGTCAATCTCATTTTTAGCGTGTCAAAACTCGTCAATATTGTTTGAAATGACGTTTTTGTCGATTGGTTGGTCTATCCAATCGTTGCAAAAAATAGTTTTAAAGTGGGCTCTGGTGTCTAAGCTTTATTTGGGTATAAAGTAATATCCCCTGTGAGTTGTAGATGCTGAAATCAGAGTCTCACCATAAGATTCAGCCGAGGATAAAAACTATGTTTCGCCTAATGACACTGATGTCATCTCTTTTTGTTATCTTTACCTCTTTTTCGTCCTACGCTGAGCCTCAACACTGGCGAGCTAAAAAAGGCGACACGGAATACATGATTATCGGCTCCGTACATGTCGGTGATAACAGCATGTATCCACTTCCGAAAAACATCACCAAGTTTTTGGACCAAAGCTCAGGCTTAATTATTGAGGCCGATGTAAGAAGTTCTGAAGGTGTGGTGTA
>NZ_JAWOUS010000544.1:0-646 GCF_033339495.1 Vibrio sp. 2134-1 | reverse complement strand
CACGAAATGGGTGAAAAGGCACTCGGTGTTGCCCGTTTCCTCGCAGAGTCTGAAATCGTCATTAAGATGGTGGAAACTCAGCAGCCAGAACCTTATCAAGAGTCCTTTCGCGCACTAACTAAAGCGATTGGTGCGGCCTTTATTGTGATTGGGGATAACCAAGGCGTGCGCTTAATTCATCCGGTAGATGAGCGAATTGGTAAGCCTATGAAAGGGGGCGACAATCAACGAGCTCTGGTCGAAGGTCAATCCTATGTGTCTACAGCTCGCGGTTCTTTAGGTTATTCCGTCCGCGGTAAAGCGGCGATATTCGACGCACAAGGTAACATCATTGGTGTGGTGTCGGTGGGGTATTTGCTCGACAGGCTCCAAGATCGCATTGAGCCATTCCTCGCTTTTTTAATTTTGATGGTTGTCGTCGTAGTGGTGGCAAATGCCGTGGTGTCCAATTACGCGTCTCGAAAATTCCAGCGCGCGATTTTAGGCTTCGAACCAGAAGAGATCGGCCGTCTGTATGGTGAACTGGAAGTCACCATGAGTACTATCAAAGAAGGTGTACTCAGCATTGACGCACAAGGTGTGCTTCGTTCCATCAACCGCAGTGCTTGCCAAATTCTCGGCATTGACAGAGATAAGGCGCTCAATA
>NZ_JAWOUS010000543.1:0-646 GCF_033339495.1 Vibrio sp. 2134-1 | reverse complement strand
AAATTGCTGGGTTGCATGTCACTAAAGCCGGCTTTAGTTTTGATGTCGCTGCGAATGGTGAGGAAGCGGTCGACATGTTCAGAACATCCCAATACTGTCTGATTTTGATGGACTGCATGATGCCGGTGATGGATGGGTTTGAGGCAACAAAACAGATCCGCCAAATAGAGCTGAAAGAAAATCGAACGTTCCGCATTCCTATCATCGCGTTAACAGCAAGCGTTGTTGATGACGATATTCAAAAGTGTTTTGACGTCGGCATGGACGACTACGTACCAAAACCGTTTAAGGCGGATTTACTCAAAGAGAAACTTGATAAAGCCGTTGGGTTGCGACTTCCCGTAACTGTATCGACAAAGCTCAACCAATCAAGCTTGCCCGCTTTTGAAGAACCCGAATTTAAACAACGCGTTGGTGAGACGTTAAGTGCTGCGCCAATGCGACGTGAACGGATTTTATTGGTGGAAGATAACCGAGTGAATCAAAAAGTTGCTTCTTTACTGTTAAGCAAGGCTGGCTATCAATTTGAAGTCGCGGAAAATGGCCAGATCGCAGTGGAGATGTTCCAGCGCGATGGTGGCTTCGACATCATTTTAATGGACTGCATGATGCCAGTGATGGATGGTTTCGAAGCAACGAAACAGAT
>NZ_JAWOUS010000542.1:0-646 GCF_033339495.1 Vibrio sp. 2134-1 | reverse complement strand
CGCCCTAAGTATTTAGCGATATTGACTTTGTTTCGAGATGTGAACAACGCCACAAAACTGCGGTGAAAGATGGCTTTAACCGCCGCGAAGGTCGGTGTGCCTACTGGCCGTAATTCCATTCCAACTCACGTTTAGCGTCTAACAACTCTTTTTGCGCTTCATCTAACTTTCGGCGCTTTTTCTCGATTTTGTCGCTCGAACCCGACGTTTGTGCCTCTACCGATTCTAGCTCGCGGGCTTTTACTTTTTGCGCTTTTTTTTCGATTTCTGCTTGCAGTTTTTCGCGTAAATCTTCTTCCGAGCATTCATCCTCAATCGCAGCAAGGGCTCGTTTTAATCCATCAATGCGCTTTTGATTACCTTGTACTGTGGCGTATTCAATTTGCTGCTCAAGTGCAAACGCTTTGGCATCACACCCTTTTAGCTCTTCTTGAGCGACAGTAGGAAGCGAAATAGCCATCGTTAACGCAGCACCACAAATCACGGCTTTCATTTTAAACCTCTCCAGTAAATACAGCTCGCGCCCTCAAATGGGGGCGCATAAAAATAGGTCAACATCATTGGCAAACGCATTTCGCTCGCCGAATGTTTCAAGGTCGAGGAAGTTAAGATTCTGCGCTTTGCTTGTTGTATTCAATCGAATTAA
>NZ_JAWOUS010000541.1:0-648 GCF_033339495.1 Vibrio sp. 2134-1 | reverse complement strand
CACACGTTTGAGGAGTACAATAATGATCTCCCCTTCTTCGACACGAAACACCAGTTCCATGCCATCAACTTCCATGCGATAACCAAGTTGAATCGCACTTTTTTGCCAAAAGTACGGCGTCACGTGAATCCCCGTTTGTTCCAACGATTGTACAAGTGCGGCGTTCATTACATCCCTACCCGTCCAAGTGGCTGAATGTTGATCTGCTGAGTGAGTTCTTGAAATGACAGAACGGGCAAATCGTAATATTCGGATTCAATCAGCTTTCGGACATAACGACGCACATCCATAGAAACCACCAGAACAGGCTTGTTCGGCATACGGCTTAAATCGCCTACAGTCTGTTTTACGTCGCTAACAAATTGCTGCGTAACCGAAGGATCAAGCGCTAAGTAGCTGCCCGCCGAGGTTTGTCGAATACCGCTGCGAATCGTGTCTTCGAGGCTCTGGTCCAGAAGGTACGCCGGCAGCATGTTCTGACCGCTCGCGTACTTGTAACAGATGTAACGCTTTAAGCTTGAACGAATGTATTCCGTCAACTGGACGACATCTTTTTCCTTTTGTCCCCACTCGACCATGGCCTCCAAAATGACGCGAAGGTTACGAATCGAAATGTCCTCAGACACCAAACGTTGCAAAATCTCCGTC
>NZ_JAWOUS010000540.1:0-648 GCF_033339495.1 Vibrio sp. 2134-1 | reverse complement strand
CGAGCTGCTCGCTCAAGATGATGTTGACGGTATCGTCATCACCCACGGTACGGATACGTTAGAAGAAACTGCATACTTCCTTGATTTAACGGTGAAGAGCGACAAGCCCGTTGTGATCGTGGGCGCGATGCGACCATCTACCGCCGTGAGTGCCGATGGCCCGGTCAATTTATACAATGCTGTTGTTACTGCAACCGATGAGGACTCAAAAGGCCGCGGCGTACTAGTGGCAATGAATGACACCATTTTCGATGCGCGAGATGTAACGAAGACCAACACCACCTCGGTAAGTACGTTCCAATCTCCAAATTTTGGCCCTCTTGGCTACATTCACAACAGCGATGCAAAGTACCAAAGAAGCCCTGAACGTAAACACACCACAGAAACCCCATTCGACGTATCAAAACTCAACACACTACCTAAAGTAGGCATTGTTTATAATTATGCGAATGCGTCGAGCTTGCCAGTCAAAGCCTTGGTTGATGCCAAGTTTGACGGTATTGTGAGTGCTGGTGTGGGTAATGGTAACTTGTACCACACGGTCTTTGATGAGCTAGAAAAAGCGAGCAAAGATGGCATTGTTGTCGTCAGAAGCTCTCGCACGCCAACTGGCTCAACGACTTTGGACGCGGAAATTGATGATGATAA
>NZ_JAWOUS010000539.1:0-648 GCF_033339495.1 Vibrio sp. 2134-1 | reverse complement strand
CTGTTTCTGGGCGTTCCATTTTCGCGTAGTAAAGGAGTTCTTCGACCATTTCTTCCATCTCATCAATGTCTTCAACGATGCTATTTACGTACTTTGTCTGTTGTTCATTTAGAGAGGAGTCGGCGAGTAAATCAGCCTGCCATTGCAAGCGAAAAATTGGTGTGCGTAGCTCGTGAGCAACCGCATTGGTGAGCATTTTATTGCTGGTAATGAGTCGAGAGACTTTATCGGCCATGTTATTGAAGCTTTTGTTCAATGTGCCAACCGATTTGGCGCTGGCCGTGCTTGCGCGTGCTTTGAAATTACCAGACGCAAATTCGACGGTGACTCTTTCTAGTTCACGAATTCTGCGGCTTAAAAACCAGATCAGCAAAACACAGTAAAGCGCGAAACCAGCGATGAAGAATATCCACACCATGTTGTCGTCGAAATTGACGGCTTGAATGATGGGACTATTCGGGTTATCGCTAATTTTGAAAAAGGGAGTGCTCTCGTCGAAGCGAAACCAAAAATCCCGTTCATCATCAAAGGCAATGTTAGCGGTAGGATCTTCATCGAATACATCCTTCACCTCGGGTGGGAGCTCATCCATGGTGTGAGGTTGCAACAATCGATGGCTTGCCGTGGCAAACTTTTCTAGCTCGCTTT
>NZ_JAWOUS010000538.1:0-650 GCF_033339495.1 Vibrio sp. 2134-1 | reverse complement strand
GCGCTCCGGTTGCTGATTATCTCCATCGTGTTATTGCCGCTTCTTCCAAATCAATCCTATGGTCCTTGGAACGCTCTTAACCCTTACGAGATTTGGTGGATGGTCGTGTTGATTGCCAGTATTTCGTTTGTGGGCTATTTCGCAATCAAAATTGGTGGGGCGAAACGTGGCATATTGTTCACCTCCATTTTTGCAGGTTTAAGTTCTTCGACGGCGTTAACGCTGCAGTTTTCCCATCTTTCTCGGGAGCAAGCCAATATCAGCCCATTGCTCGCCAGTGGCATACTCTTGAGTTGCGGCACCATGTTTCCTCGGCTGTTGATTATTCTGTTTGTGATTAATCCTCAACTTGTCTCGTTACTATGGCCGATTGTGATGGCCATGATGGCGGCGCTGTATTTGCCTGCTTGGTGGATATGGCGGCGGAGTGAAGTGGAACAGATCGAACAATCGAACAAACAGAGCAACCCACTCGCACTGCAATCGGCGCTGTTTTTTGGGATGATGCTGGCGGTGATTATGCTGCTGTCACATGCGCTTGCTGAGTGGTTCGGTAATGCGGGTGTCTTAATTTTATCGGCCCTTTCAGGGATTACGGATGTAGACGCGATTTCCTTGGCGCTCGGTCGTCAGAGCATCCAAATATTGAG
>NZ_JAWOUS010000537.1:0-651 GCF_033339495.1 Vibrio sp. 2134-1 | reverse complement strand
TACTTTCGTGCGTGATTGGCATCAAAATCTGTCAAGTCACGTCAGATGATATGAAGGTGCATGATCACGGTTCAATTGTATGGGATGAGTTTGCGGGCTTTTGGATCACCATGAGTATGCCCCCAGCCCTGAATATTCCTCCCACGGAATGGAAATGGTTGTTGACGGGTTTCATTCTTTTCCGCTTTTTCGATATGGTCAAACCGTGGCCAATAGGTTGGTTAGACAAACGCATCCATGGCGGGCTTGGCATTATGCTCGATGATATTGTGGCGGGTATTATGGCAGGTATTGCTTTGTTTCTCGTTGCAAAGTATGCGGGTTGGATGAGTTAGTACATCACCTATCACTCGAAGAACAACAAGAATTAAAAAGGGATACCATTGGCATCCCTTTTTGCTATTTAATTGCTTACTTCGCAAGGTATTCCGCAATGGATTTTTCAATCCCTTTTGCGTCTAAACCAAGTTCTTCGTGAAGTTCTTCTTGAGTACCTTGATGGATGAATTTATCAGGTAAACCAAGATTGAGTACTGGTTTGATGATTTTCTCTTTCATCATAAATTCAATAACACCTGCACCAGCACCACCTGCGATTGCGTTCTCTTCTAGCGTGACAAGAACGTCATGTTCATCAGCGAGTTGGCGAAT
>NZ_JAWOUS010000536.1:0-651 GCF_033339495.1 Vibrio sp. 2134-1 | reverse complement strand
AACTGCAATCACAAGCATAATATCTACGAATTGCAGTAAATGAGTGCTCAGTGTAGCTGAATGAAAGCCTGTTAACCTTGTTGTGACTATTTTTTTCAACGGGTTATATCAAACGTCACCTTATTCTAGGCGTGCTTCTTGGCTATTTCTGAGCATATCTTTTCTATCGTTATCCCGCCTTTTCGTTGAAATCAACTCCTTCGAAATATTCGAATCTCTCCATAAGATTTTTGTGGTTGTTGCCAGCCTGTTTAACTTTTATTCTGCAAAGCATAAAACGTGAACAAAGGAATATAACCATGAAAATTGTCGCATTCGGTGCTTCTACCAGCTCAACCTCAATCAACAAAACGCTTGCTACTTACGCCGCTCAACAAGTAGAAGGCGCGCAAGTGAACGTGTTGGATTTAAACAACTACAACGTTCCAATGTTTAGTGAAGACAAAGAGAAAGAAATCGGTCAAGCGGAAGGCGCAATCGCTTTTTTACGCGAGCTAGAGCAAGCTGATGCCATCGTTGTATCATTTGCAGAGCACAACGGTTCTTACGCTGCGGCTTACAAAAACTTGTTCGATTGGGCAACGCGTATCGAGCGCAATGTGTTCCAAAATAAACCGGTAGTTTACCTTGCTACGTCACCGGGCCCTGGTG
>NZ_JAWOUS010000535.1:0-651 GCF_033339495.1 Vibrio sp. 2134-1 | reverse complement strand
AATCGCCAAAAACGCTAAGCTCGGGGCTAAGGCACCAAATATCGGCGGTATGCCATACACCAGAGTCAATGGCCCGAAGAACTCGCTGGAGATATAGAAAGTGAAACCAGCCACAACGCCAGATAAAACTCTCGCCCCCATTGTTACGCTTCGCAGCGGACCAAAGACGAAAGACAATGCCATCAACATCATTACGGCAATCGACAAAGGCTGCGTCAGCTTACGCCAAAATGCGAGTTCGTAACGTGAAGCATCTTGCTCTGATGCTTTCAAATACGTCACGTAATCATACAAACCGCTCAGAGAGAGCTCTTCTGGTTTTACTGTCACCACGGCTAGCTTGTCAGGAGCCAACGACGTGTGCCATTCCATTTGATCCATCTCTTGTTTGGAAATCACGTTTTCGTCTTGCATGTTGGTGATTTGCACGTCACGCATCAACCAATTGTTATCTTGTTGGTAATCCACTTCTTCAGCGAAGATAACTTTTTCTAAGTTCTTGTCATCATCAAAGCGCCACATATTCAACGCATACAACTTGTCATCTTCCACTTTACCGATAAAGATGAAGTCGTTAGCATCACGAGCCCAAACCCCAGCACGAACCGAAACGATGCTGCCGCCAGACAATGCAAAAGATCGCAAATCACG
>NZ_JAWOUS010000534.1:0-652 GCF_033339495.1 Vibrio sp. 2134-1 | reverse complement strand
GCATTAAACGTGCGATGAACAAACAGTAAGATTGAAATTCCGTCTTAATCAGAAACAAAATGCCGGCATCTATGCCGGCATTTTTTATTTGAGAGCTAGAAGCTGTATTTCACACCAACAGCCCCACCCAACTGTAAGTCAGGGCCTTTATAGAGATCGAGCTCAGGATGGATCTGCGCATAAACGTCCCACCCTTTCGATAGGTCCCAGTTCACGCCAAGTGGAACACGAATACCAAATTCGTCATCCCACTCATACCAGCCACCAACCCCGACATACCAAGTGATTGGCATATTCTGGTCAAACGCACCACGCTTCGCGATATAGTCGAACGCCATGCCATCGTTGCCAATGATACCTCGATACTTGTTGTCAACTTCCACAACCACGCTCAATTGCTGGTCTACTGCCATACCGACAGACAGATTAGCAGGCTCGTTAGCCGCCATTGCCGAGCTAGAAATAAGACCCACTGCTAAGATAATTTTATTCTTCATACACGTTATCAATTCTTAAAAAAACATCGTGCATAATTCAAACATGTTCAATATTTGTTATGTCATCAGCGAGTAAACGATTTGTACGAAAAAGCCGACAAAAGTAAAGATGAGTTTGAGATCACAAGGTTCAATAAGGTGAGCCTAGGCCGTAC
>NZ_JAWOUS010000533.1:0-652 GCF_033339495.1 Vibrio sp. 2134-1 | reverse complement strand
GTAAGTTGGTGATGGACATCGTCCGCGCTAAATAAGGCGAGCATATATTTAAAAATTGCCCCTCTATCTCCCAGTACTTAGCGTGAATAAAAGCCCTTAACAACGCAGTTCGTCGTTAAGGGCTTTGTATTGGATGAACCGTTACAAACTAACCGATCATTTCTCTTTGGTGAGGAGAACTAAAGTCTAAATCAGGCCCTTCAGGCACCACTTGCGTTGGATTAATCCCTGTGTGACTGAAGTAATAATGGCGCTTAATATGATAGAAATCGGTGGTATCGGCGATACCGTCAATCTGATACAACTCTTTCAGATAACCCTGAATATTGACGTAATCGGCAATGCGTTGTTTATTACACTTGAAGTGCCCAACGTACACGGCATCAAAACGCACTAACGTGGTGAACAAACGCCAATCGGCTTCCGTAATTTTATTGCCTGCTAGATAGCGATGGGTCGCCAGATGAGCATCAATTTTATCTAAGGCCGAAAACAACGATTCAAAAGCCTCTTCATACGCTTCTTGCGAAGTAGCAAAACCGCAACGGTACACCCCATTATTCACGTTTGGATAAATGTAATCATTCCATTCATTAATCACACCGCGTAGTGGCTCGGGATAATAATCGTCATGAGTGCCCGTGAGATCGTT
>NZ_JAWOUS010000532.1:0-652 GCF_033339495.1 Vibrio sp. 2134-1 | reverse complement strand
TCATGTCGCATCCGATGGCTTTGTTTGGCTTGTGAAGGCTTTGGCAGCGGTTGACGAGGTTCCGCATCTGGAATCAAAAACGTCACTAAATACGCCACAATAATGGACAAAACGTTCGCCTGTAAGTTACTAAAAATAAGATCATTCAGATCCGTTGTCGGGTAACTAGCAAAGTGCAGCATGATACTCAAACTAAGCACACTGTTCGCGCCAAATAGAAACAAACTCCCTTTTGACATACAAGCAAACTTGTAAAGAAACAAACCGAACGCAATCAAGATCATCAACACCGGATGGCTACCAAACAAGCCCCCCAGAATGCCAACCTCTAGCCCACAAACAACAGCGGAGAAGATTAACTGTCTTGATGCATGCAAGTTCACTACTGGTACCATACCGAGCAAAAGCATGGGTGTTACGGTGAAAAACACACCGTAGTTCCAGCCAAACAGCTTACACAGTGTAAAGCCGATGGTTGCGCCAGTTGCTATGCGTAGGCATTGTCTGAAATCGTTCTCAGACATGGGGTGGTCCCATAATTTCATACCACCTCCCAATTAATAGATGTAATGCAAAGTACTCAAAAAACGAATTTGCAGACGAGCCAGCCAACCTGAAATCGTGCTATCAGGCAATAGTTGTACCGTCGCAC
>NZ_JAWOUS010000531.1:0-653 GCF_033339495.1 Vibrio sp. 2134-1 | reverse complement strand
AGATTTCAAGCCAATTTGGAAGAGGGACATCACATCGCGTATTTGCAAGATATCGATTATCTGCGTCAACATCACCAAGCGATTACTTTGGGCATGCTAAAAGAACGTTAGTTTGCAATCACGTGTTTAATCTTATCAAATAACCATAGATTTAACGGTGCGTGTTGCTGTGAACGCCGACAACTCATCACGTAGCTGACAGTCAATTCTAAGCGGTTCGGTAGTGCGATACTTCTGCATCCCTGCGGGACATGGTCACTCATCGTGATACCGAAATGATCGGTTTGAAGGATGATTTTGTGGATCATCGCTGGGTGTTCTATTTCCACTTTTGGCGACGCATTAAAGCCAATGTTCTTCAAGCGTTCCAATAGAGGGTATCGGTAGTCATTCCATCCTGGTGTTTTGAAGAGTAAAAAGGGGTAGAGCTGCAAGTCATCAAAATCTTGTGCGGGGTGATCTTTGCGAACAAAAAAGACGGCCTTTCCTTTTCCCAACTCTTTTTGTGCGACCGATTGAGGTAAGTCCTCATCAAAGTAGTGGATTGCGACCGCATTTTCACCATCTATTAAACGGTTTTTAGCCTCGTTTCCCCAGCGCAGAAACGAAAATTTGGCTCGAGGTGCTTGTTTTAGCAGGCTCAAGTAAAGCTC
>NZ_JAWOUS010000530.1:0-653 GCF_033339495.1 Vibrio sp. 2134-1 | reverse complement strand
CAGGAGCTTGAGAAAGTTGCCTCCGGCTCCGGGAACATGTCTGTCTTCATGAAGCAGATTTCCACCTGGATCTGCCAAATGGTTGAGCAGCTCAAAGTGGCCGCACCGGTTCTGACCAAAGAAGGTGGCGCGATGGCTAAAGCCTTCGAGGGCGCGAAGCCTCCTTCACACGAATGCTTCAACTGCGGTGGAGAGATGCACCGGATCAAAGGGAAGCACGGTTTTTTCTGGGGCTGCCAGAACGAGGCTTGCAAGAAGACGTTCCCAGACAACCGAGGGAAACCCGAGAAACGTACCGCGGCGGAGGATTGTCCAGACTGCCCAGATTGCGGTAGCCCGATGCGTCTCAGGAAAGGAAAAGCCCCTGGCAAGAAACGAGCCTCTAAGTTCTGGGGCTGCACAGCGTATCCCGATTGCAAAGGCACTATGCCCTTCAAAAAGTCGGACTTTATGGATTGATAGAGGAATTAAGTATGTTTGGAAAAATCATTTTAACTGCGATGCTCACAACCAGCTCTGCCACTGCCGAAGATGCCGGGAAGAACATCGCCTCAGGCTTGGCAACTGCATCTACCCGCCAAATAGGTCAGGCCATCATGCCAACTCTAGCTATCGGCTCGGCCATTGCAAAAAGCGCAGGAAAAGGCATGGTG
>NZ_JAWOUS010000529.1:0-653 GCF_033339495.1 Vibrio sp. 2134-1 | reverse complement strand
GGCCGCAAACTGGGAAATGCCTGCAAAGTGTATACCAGCTTGATAATAAATCTACTAATAGCGCGTCATTATAGAAGAAAAAGACCCGCATTTCGCGAGTCTTTGTTCAGAATATGGAACTAAGATTCTTCTTTCTGCTCCAGCTGTTTTTCAACAGCTTTCAAGCGTTTGTTCATCTCGTCAATACGGTGAACACGAGTTGCCGTCTTGCGCCATTCTCGGTTCGTCTGTAATGGGATACCTGATGAATAAAGACCCTTTTCTTCGATACTGCGCATTACCATGCCCATACCGGTGATGGCAACACCATCTGCGATAGTGATGTGGCCATTTAGAACCGACGCGCCGCCGATCTGACAGTACTTACCAATTTTAGTACTGCCGGCGACAATAGTACCACCTGGCATCACGGTACCATATCCGATCTGCACGTTATGTGCGATTTGAAGTTGGTTATCAAGAATCACATTATCTTCAATAATGGTGTCTTCAAGTGCGCCACGGTCAATCGTAGTACATGCACCAATCTCGACGCGGTTACCAATGCGCACAGAACCAAGCTGAGGGATTTTAATCCACTCGCCTTTATCGTTCGCATAACCAAAACCGTCAGAGCCAATGACTGTGCCAGATTGAACCAGACAGTCATCGCC
>NZ_JAWOUS010000528.1:0-653 GCF_033339495.1 Vibrio sp. 2134-1 | reverse complement strand
AAGACCAGCTAGAGCTTTCTCTGCTTCCTGCTCTGCGGCCAACATGTCATCGTTCAGCGCTGACACATCTTCCTCTTGGTCGTCATCGACTTCCGCAGGATCAACGAACTCAATCTCAGCGTCCTCAACATCACCAACAACTTCCGCAGCAACAGCCGCAGGAGGCTCAGTCGTAAACACCAGGTCGTTTGATTCGAGTCGGAGCATCAAGATCTTCACCGATCCCGCCGCCTCCTGGAGCATCTCAGGCAAAACTTCCCAGTAGCGGTAGTACGCACGTTCACCCTTCTCCTGCACCGTGTTTGGTACAGCAAAACCACGTTCGATGAGAATGTCGGCCAGTGTGTCAGGGTCTCGTGGAATACCGGGGATCTTGTCGTGGCTGATCAAGTCATAAAGGTCCCCAAGCTGTTTCCAGGCAATGAATACACCTTGGTTGAGGTGCCAGACTTTCGCGCCTGGCTCATTGACCTTCCATTTTCCGGTTTTAACCAGGCGGCGGATGGCATCGAACACGTACCGCTCGACAGGCACACCATAGGAGAACTCGTCCACATCGAGACGACTCTGGCGAAGGTCCCGTGAGACGCTCTCTTGGTCAGCGCGAAGCATCAGCTTGGTCACAGGCTGATTGACGCTGGTTCCTGAGATAG
>NZ_JAWOUS010000527.1:0-653 GCF_033339495.1 Vibrio sp. 2134-1 | reverse complement strand
GCCCACCACTGCGGATATTGTGGTTGCGGTCGTTGGCATGATATTGCTACTTGAAGCGACTCGTCGTGCATTAGGGCCTCCGCTAATGGTTGTGGCCGCCGTGTTCCTGACTTACACATTTGCTGGCCCATACATGCCAGATGTCATAGCCCACAAAGGCGCAAGCTTAGGTAAAGCGATGTCGCATCTGTGGCTAACCACCGAAGGGGTATTTGGTGTTGCGTTAGGTGTATCCACTTCTTTCGTATTCTTGTTTGTACTGTTTGGCGCGATGCTAGAGCGTGCGGGTGCAGGTGCTTACTTCATTAAAGTCGCATTTTCTCTACTTGGTCATATGAAAGGCGGCCCAGCTAAAGCCGCCGTTGTCGCATCTGGTCTATCGGGTCTGGTTTCAGGCTCATCGATCGCAAACGTCGTAACCACGGGTACTTTTACCATTCCATTGATGAAACGAGTCGGCTTCCCGGGCACAAAAGCGGGTGCCGTTGAAGTGGCAGCGTCAACCAATGGTCAGCTCACCCCGCCAATCATGGGCGCGGCAGCATTTTTGATGGTGGAATACGTCGGGATTTCTTACGTAGAGGTTATCAAAGCGGCATTACTTCCAGCGCTGATTTCCTACATCGCGTTGATTTACATCGTTCACCTTGAAG
>NZ_JAWOUS010000526.1:0-654 GCF_033339495.1 Vibrio sp. 2134-1 | reverse complement strand
AACGTGGCAAATCGCTTGGGTATTTCTTTCCCAACATAAAGAGTGGTCGATGGTTGGAGAAAACATCAGCTATCAACTAACACCTGCACCGGAAGCGATGTATTCATGTATTCAGACATTGCTTCGTAGCATAAATCTGTCCATTGATTACGGCAGTGCGGTCGGTGCTCACAGCGTAGCGCAACTGGAATTGATGCTGAATATGCCGTCTTCGGAATCTGTTTCTCGCAATCAGCTTAAACTTCGCCGCGTATTTGACCTCGTTCAGCGTCAATTACATAAAGACTGGAGCGTTGAGCAGTTAGCGGCACTCTATCCATGTTCGGAGCCCCATTTACATCGTTTAACGCAGCAACAATTTGGTCGAAGCCCGATGGCACACTTGATGCGCATGCGAATGGAGTATGCCGCGCGTTTACTTCGTTCAACAGAGTGGCCGATTCAACATATTGGTGAGATTGTCGGGTACCCAACCAGCGCAAACTTTAGTACGCGCTTCAAAGCGTGGTCGAGCATGACGCCAAGAGAGTTCAGACAAAATGGAAGAATAGAACGAGATCCTGAGAAGTGATTCGTACTTTTTGTGAACGATTGGGCGCACAGAACCTCTTGGCTCTCAGAATATTCTCCTCTAATTGATGAAATAAGTGAAAA
>NZ_JAWOUS010000525.1:0-655 GCF_033339495.1 Vibrio sp. 2134-1 | reverse complement strand
TGGTTTCACCAACGATCGACCTACGGCAAACGCGAATAAGCTACCCATGAAGATAGAAATAATGCTGATTGCCAGCAGCAAAATGAACATGTTGTGTTTATCTTTAGACGTTATCGCTGCAACTTGGGCAATGTTTTGCTCTTTTTCTTCTAATAAATGGGCAAGGTTAAGCTCCAAATATACGGCTCCAAGCGTCACATCTGATTGGTGAATAGGCGCGGCAATTTCCAGTTGTTCTCTAGATAGAGCGACTTGGACACGCTCTTGTTCAATTGCCTTTAGAATAAAGTCTGAGCGGTAGTGGGGCTGAGCAAACATGGCAAGCTGAGGTGTACCATCGTGGAATACAAGTCCATCGTTATCTACAACATGGATTTTTGATACGTCCGGTTGGCTTAAGGTTGCCGTAATCTGTCCATAGACTTGGCTGATGTTATCGTTGTAAAGCGGATCAAACAGCTGCTTAGACAACAACTCCGCGTACACTAATCCTTTTTGTTTGACGTAGGATTCCGTCTTATCTTGAGAATTTTGCGTAATCTGCTGTGCGAGATTGTTTGAGTATGTGTCGTAGCCATGCATGTAAAGTACAAGGTTGACCACAACCACCAAAACAACGACGGAGATGGTCGCGAAAATGTACTTGGTTTCTAGC
>NZ_JAWOUS010000524.1:0-655 GCF_033339495.1 Vibrio sp. 2134-1 | reverse complement strand
GAGTTTGAGCTACCACAATTGTTGCAAACAAAACGTTAGTGACTAATGAGCATTTTACGATAACTGGCAGCATTGGAGCGATTTGTGCAGGTTTTTCTGTATCCCAAACGGCTTTACCATGATGAATGACGACATAAACGCTCAACAAGAAGGGTAGGCTAATCCACAGAGGTTTGTCTTGAATTAACAAGTAAGCCGCAAACGCTAAAATAGCACCACCAAGCAAGATAAAGTGGTACTGCTTGGCTTTGTGTTGGCCCAAACGGACGGCGACCGTGCGCTTTCCACATTCGCGATCGTTCTCGATATCACGCATGTTGTTGATGTTCAGTACCGCTACCGCGAGTAAACCACAGCCCAGAGCTGGTAAGAATAGAGTGGTGTCTACATGTCCAGTATGCAGGAAGTATGTACCAGATACGCCTAGCAGACCAAAGAACAGGAATACGGAGATATCGCCTAAGCCGACATAACCGTAGGGCTTACTGCCCATGGTGTAAGCAATCGCCGCGATAATGGCAAGAATACCCAAACCGATGAAGGTGATGATGCTTTCTGGTGAGCTCAGCGCGTAAAACACCAAAACCAAGCCTGAGATGGCGGTAAGCACGATATTAAAAATGATCGCCTGTTTCATCTGTTTGGCACTAACGGC
>NZ_JAWOUS010000523.1:0-655 GCF_033339495.1 Vibrio sp. 2134-1 | reverse complement strand
CTTACGCTGAAAGTTGTACAGCCCTTGTTTGGCTCCTGGCAAGTAATCGACTCCAACTTCGTAGAATCCTTGCTCTCTAAACCAATGTAGACTGTGGGTGGTAAGGACAAAAATCTGGTTGATGTTTTCTGATTTTGAACGATGCTTCATGTAGTTCAGCAGCAACAAACCTCGGTTGCCATCCCGATAGTCTGGGTGAATAGCAACACAGGCCATTTCAGCTTTTCGTTCTTCAGAATATGGGTATAAAGCCGCGCATCCGATGATTAAGCCATCTTTTTCAATGATGGTGAATTTACCAATCTCTTGCTCTAGCTGTTCTCTCGAACGCCTGACCAAAATGCCTTGTTCTTCTAATGGATGAATCAATTCCAAAATGCCGCCGATGTCATCAATACCAGCTTGACGAACTTGCTCTGCGCTTGCCATGACGACTTGAGTTCCGATACCGTCAAACGAGAACAACTCCTGAATCAAAGCTCCATCTACTTTGTAGCTGATGAGATGGCTACGTGGGACGCCAGCGCGACAAGCGGCGATGGAACCTTTGAGGAAACGCAAAGTGCCCGTGTTGTAATCGGAATCTGAAGCGTGGTTTTCTGAAAGCGTTTTGATGACGTGCTCTGCTTCGATAGGCAGCAACTCTGCAACGGCA